>NZ_JAMYUP010000021.1:0-106301 GCF_040323155.1 Mesorhizobium sp. M0060 | reverse complement strand
CAGACCCGAGCCGCTGCCACAATCGGTCATAGGACTGGCGGACGTCTTCCGCCGTCGCGTGCCGCGACCACTGGGCGTCAACCCGCTGGAGATAGTCCAGGCCGACGGCCACGGCGCTGCCGCTCTGGTCCAAGTTCGTGTAGAGGTTGATACGCACACAGGTGACGGCAGCAGAGTCAACAGTTGTCCGTGCGCGCGTTGACACCACCGAGAGACGTTCTTCCGCTGAGGCCAACTCCCCGGATAGATACTCGCACTCAGCCCAGTTGAGTTCGAGGTCGAACGTGAGCCGGTAGCACCGTTCCCATTCGTCCTCCGCCACCAGAGCGCGGCCGGCGGCAAAATACTGCAGCGCTGAGGCATAGGCGGTTGCCGCCTTGGCACGTTTGCCCGCCATGAGGTTGAGCTCGGCGACCTGCTCGCGCTCCTCCGGCGCGGTAATCAGCGCCGCGCCGCGGTCGAACTGGTTGACGATGTCGAAGATGCTGTCTTCCAGCTCTTCCGACGTGGTCTGCGCCGCGAGCAATCGGCCAATCCGAAGATGCGCCATAGCACGCTCGCCTTCGGCGATGAGCGCATAAGCAGCCTCCTGGATACGGTCGTGGAGAAATGTGTAGGTGCTGCCCGATCGGAGGATGAGCCCGGCGCAGACGGCCTCCCAGAGCGCTGCGTGCATCGCCTCCTCCGTTTCCTCGTAAACCAGAGTCAGAGTGGCGACGTCGGCGACATTACCAACGCAGGCGAGCTGTTTCATCGCTTCCTGGGCGGGGACGGAGAGCCGCCTCATCTTTTCGATGAGCAGATCTGCGACGTTGTCGGTGTAACTCCTGGCGCGGATGCGATCGATGTCCCATCGCCAGGCTGGAGCGACGGGATCGAAAACGAGAAGCCCGTCTTCGTTCAGCGCCGTAAGGAACTGGATCGCGAAGAACGGATTGCCGCTGGTTTTCTTGTGCACCAGTTGCGCCAGGGGCCGCGCGCGCTCCGGCTCGCAATGCAAAGCGTCGGTGACGAGTCGCCCAATATCGTCCAGTCCAAGAGGGGTCAGCACGATCTCCTCGACTCTTGCTCCCGCCTCGCGTATCCCGCCGAGCGTTCGTATGAGCGGATGCGCCGGGCCGACTTCGTTGTCCCTGTAAGCCCCCACCAGCAGCAGATGCCGTACTTCCGTATGGGTGACCAGATGCTGGAGGAGGTCGAGCGTCGCGGCATCCAGCCATTGCAAATCATCGAGGAACAGCGCCAGTGGGTGCTCCGCCCGCGCGAACAGGCTGAGGAAGCGCCGGAAAACCATCTGGAAGCGGTTCTCTGCATCCTGTGGAGGCAAGTCCGCGACCGGCGGTTGTTTCCCGATCACGAGCTCCAATTCGGGAACGAGATTGACGATGAGCTGGCCGTTGGGGCCGAGCGCCTCGCTCAGGGAGTCTCGCCAACGGCCAAGCTCAGCTTCGCTCTCGCCCAGAACGGGCCGCACGAGGCTCCGGAAGGCTTGCGCCAGGGTGGCATACGGAATGTCTCGTTTGTACTGGTCGAACTTGCCCGACGCAAACAGGCCCCGCGGCGGGACGAGCGCCTTCTGGAGTTCGTTCACCACCGAAGACTTGCCGATGCCGGCGTACCCGGACACGAGCACGAGCTCTGTTGCGCCATTCGCCACGACCCGGTCGAAGGCGCCAAGCAGCGTCCCGAGCTCATGCTCCCGGCCGTAAAGCGTCTCCGGCGTCATCAGTCGGTCCGACACGTCGCAAATGCCGAGCGGAAACGGCTCTATGCGACGATGCGACTGCCATTCCGCCTGGCACTTGCGCAGATCGACCGAGAGCCCCGCGGCGGTCTGGTAGCGGTCTTCGGCCGTCTTGGCGAGAAGCTTCATCACCATCACCGAGACCGGCCCCGGGATGCCCGCGACCCGCTCGTCGGGCGGTGGCGGTTGGCGGGCAATGTGGCAGTGGATCCATTCCATGGGATCGGAGGCTGTGAACGGCAATGTCCCGGTGAGCATCTCGTAAAACGTGACGCCGAGCGAATAGAGATCGCTGCGAGCGTCGATCGAGCGGTTCATCCGGCCGGTCTGCTCGGGCGCCATGTAGGCGAGTGTGCCGGCGATCACCTCCGGCGGCGCGGGGGCCTGGCGCTCGCGTGGCAGACGCGAGGCGATGCCAAAGCCCATGAGCCATACCTGGCCGGTGACGGGATTCACCAGCATATTCGCCGGCTTGACGTCTTTATGGATGAGGCCGTGCTGGTGAAGCTGACCAAGCGCTGTAGCCGCGCCGATGGCGAGGCGTAGAAACGCTGTAATCTCCCAGGGCCGCTCTAGGAGCCGCAACAGATGCTCGCCGCCGGGGTCCTCGCTGAAGAGCGTAAGCCGCCCCTGGTGAAGCTCCAGCCTCAAGGGTCGGGCCGCCCAGACAGGGTCGAGCTCATCCCTCAGCGCATAGGCGTGCTGCAGCCGCGCAAGGGTTTCTGGCGAGGGCTGCGCCGATGAGGGCATGGCTGCGAGGAGCGGCAAGGATTCGCCATCCCACAGGCCACGGGACAGGACGAACTCCCCGTCCTCCCAAACGGTCTCAGGTGCATGTCCGGACGGAGTCGTCACGTCGCGGGCCTCTTTGATGTCGCCATCACGGCGTCTTCGTGAGGCTCTCCAGTCTGGGCGGCCGAGCGACGAGAATTCGTGAGTGCCTTGCCCGCGCCGGGCAAGAAGAACCGAAGTGCGGCCCCACCCGATGCATTCATGTCTGCCCACAGCCGGCCCCCGTGGGCTTCGATGATCGACTGGGAGATCGACAGTCCCATCCCGACGCCATTTGACTTCGTGGTGTAGAAAGCCTCGAAAACTCGATCGAGATTATCCGGATCAATGCCCGGACCTGAATCGCGCACAGACACGAGAACGCCACCGGTCTGCGTTTGCTCGGTGCTGATCGACATCTCCCGTGGCTCGGCCTGGAGCGTACTCATGGCTTCGACCGCGTTCAGGATCAGGTTCAGCACGACTTGCTGCAGTTGAACACGATCCCCCTCGACGGGATACAGCCCCTCCGCTAGGCGGGTTCGGACCGAGACTCCATTCGTGGTGATCGCGCTTTGCGCCAACCCAATCACTTCGTCGATCGCCTCGTTCAGGTCGAGACGAGACTTTCGAGGAGGCGCTTTCTTGATGTGATCACGGATACGGTCGATGATGTCTCCGGCTCGGTCGGCATCGTCGACGATGCTGGCGAGCGCTTCTCGGATTTCGCCCAGATCCGGTGGATTTCTGTCCAGAAAGTGCATGGCCGCACGGGCGTTGTTGCGCGCCGCCGCAATCGGTTGCGTGATTTCGTGAGCCAGCGAGGCGGTCAGTTCTCCCATTACGCTCAGGCGGTTCATGTGTGCAAGATCCGACTCCAGCTGGCGCAGCCTCTCATGCTCCTCCTGCGCGCGCATGAGTGCTGTCACGTCGGTGCCGGTGCCGCGATAGCCACGGAATTTTCCCTCGGCGTCAAACACTGGCTTGCCAGTTGCCTTCACATGGATGGACGAGCCGTGGCGGCGAGCGGAGTGATATACGAAGTCACGGAATGATTTACGGGAATCGAGAGTTGTCTGGAGAAGCCGCCATTTCTCCGGCTCCGTTTCGAGATCGAGAGCGCCATCCCAGCACGCCGTGCCAATTCGATCAGCCGAGTCTGAACCAAATGCATTCTCGGTCAGCAGCGTGAACTTGTAGTCCGGGCCGATTTCCCAAAACCAATCGGAGGCACTTTCGGCGTAGTCACGGAATTTCGCTTGGCTCTCCTGCAATGCTTCCGAGGCGCGCTTGCGTTCTGTCACGTCGATCTGTGTGGTGACAATCTCGACAAGTTCCCCGCTCGCGGAGAACACAGTTTGGCCGATTACTTCGAGGTGTTTGACCGTTCCATCGGGCAGTACGATTCTGTACCCGATCGAGTAGCCTCTCTTCTCGCCCACCGCGCGCTGAACCTCTGCGTTCAGCCGGTCGCGGTCGCTTGGGTGGATTCGTTGGAACACGGCTTCGCGGCTCGGAACCCCCTGCGCCGGATCAAACCCCCAGATGCGGTAAGTCTCCTCCGACCCATAGAGAATCTTCGTCTCGTTGAAGGCCGACACACCGCTGTGACTCAGCCTCTGTGCTTCCGCCAGATAGGCTTCGCTGCGGCGTAGCCGCTCTTCAGCCTTCTTGGCTCCATCAATGTCGACAGACAGGCCATACCATTGGATGATGCGTCCCTGTCGATTGCGCAGGGGCTCACCACGAGCATGGTGCCAACGAAACTCGCCGTCCGCCCGACGCAGACGGTTCACAGCCTGGTATGAAGTTCCGGTCTGAATTGCGTGTTGGAAAGCGCTTGCAGTTTCTGGAAGGTCGTCAGGGTGCACGAAGGCCTCCCAACCACGCTGCTTGAACTCCTCAAATCGCATGCCGCTATAGTCCAACAGCCGCTGATTGAGTTGGGTCGGTTCGCCGGCGGGGTCCAATGACCAGAGGAGACCTGGTACTGTTTCGAAGATTTGACGGAGCTTGTATTCGCTTTCCCGAAGAGCCTTTTCAGCCCGCTTGCGCTCCGTGACATCGATCTGCGTGGCGACGAGCTCGAAAAGCTCCCCGCTTGCGGACAACACAGGTTCCCCGATTGATTCGATGTGTTTGACCGTGCCATCGGGCAGTAGGATTCGGTACTCGTGCGAGTAGCCTCTTTTCTCTGTGAATGCGAGCTGAACCCCTGCAAGTACCCGATCCCGGTCGTCTGGGTGAAGCCGTTCGGCCATCATTTCAAAGCTCGGAATACCCAGCGTCGGATCAAACCCCCAGATGCGGTAAGCCTCCTCCGAAAAATAGAGGACCTTCGATTTGTTGGCGGCCGTCGCACCGCTGTGACTGAGCCTCTGTGCTTCGGCCAGATGGGCTTCGCTGCGGCGCAGCCGGTCTTCGGCCTTCTTGGCTTCATCGATGTCGACAGACACGCCGTACCACTGGACAATGCGCCCCTGCTGGTCGCGCAGAGGCTCACCACGCGTGTGGTGCCAACGAAACTCGCCGTCCGCTCGACGCAGACGGTTCACAGCCTCGTACGACGTTCCGGTCTGAATTGCGTGCTGGAAAGCCTTTGCGGTTTCTGGGAAATCGTCGGGGTGCAGGAAGGTCTCCCAACCGCCATGCCTGAAGTCCTCAAGTCGCATGCCGCTGTAATCCAACAGGCGCTGATTGAGCTGGGTCGGTTCGCCGGCGGGATCCGCTGACCACAGCAGGCTTGGTACCGTTTCGAAGATCTGACGGAGCTTGTGTTCGCTTTCCCGCAGGGCCTCTTCGGCCCGCTTGCGTTCCGTCACATCCATGTTTGTGCAGAAAAACTCGACAATCCTTCCGTTCGAAGAAAACACAGGACGGCCGATTGATTCCAGGTGTTTGACCGTTCCATCGGGCAGTATGATTCTGTACGCGATCGAATAGCCTCTTTTCTCGGTGTACGCACGCTCAGCCGCAGCGAGCACCCGGTCCCGGTCGTCGAGGTGGACCCGTTTCAACACGGCTTCAAAGCTCGGAATGCCCAATGCCGGATCAAACCCATAGATGCGGTAAGTCTCTTCCGACCAATAGAGAAGCGTGGTCTCGCTATAGATCGTGGAACCGGTGCGGCTCAGGCTCTGCGCTTCGGCCAGATGGGCTTCGCTGCGACGTAGCCGGTCTTCTGCCTTCTTTGCTTCATCGATGTCGACCAGGACGCCGTACCAGCGCAGCACACGCCCATCGCTGGCCTTCAGAGGTGCTCCGCGTACATTGAACCAGCGATATTGGCCGTCGGCTCCGCGAAATCTGCAGACGACATCGTGAGGACTTTCCGTTTCGAGATTTTCGAGCCAGCTGGTCACCTTGAAGGCGACGTCCTCCGGATGGATTCTTTCCGCCCATCCCCAGCCAGTGATTTCGCCAAGCGGCGCGCCAAAATAGTCAAGCACACGCTTGTTGACGTATTCGATATTACCCTCGGGCTCAGCCCGCCACACCAACGTCGGGATCGTTTCCACCAATAAGCGAAGCTCTTGCTCGCCGCTGAAAAGTGCCTCCTCGCCTCCGTTACCGTCCTTTGACACACGTCGCTCCATGGCCGGCCTCCAGATCTGGACCTGCCTTTGTCGGAGACGCCATGTCGCAGAGGATCGCTGACGACCCGGCAAAGGTGGCGCGGGCATCTTACCCCCTGCGCCAGGGACAGACCATATCCTCTCGGGCGAAGCTTTCCGCCTCATCCTCCGAGACGGACGCTCTGCAAAGCTGGTATCTGCAAAATTATGCGAATGCCTCGGGAAGGCGAGTTCGGCTCCGCCTATCCATATGTTTGTGACATGAGGGGCTTGTCCGAAATGCAGCGAACCAGTTCATTCACTGCTGGCTTGCCCGCTGGGAGCTGCGAAAAATACCTCGCGTCACAATCTGCCGACAGTTCCGGGTCACTCGAGAACCCGACCGACAGAAATGTCACCGGCGAAATGACGTGGTATCAATGCGGCGGCCCCAGAGGAGACAGCGGGACACAAACCCTTCAGATTTCCCACGTCCTTTGCGAAGCACGGTCTGAAAGACGACCAATCCGCTGTCGGGATATTAGCGATAAGCTTAGCCGGGAAGGATACCGGTCGCTTGCATGGATGTGCTGCGATTTGGTTGTTTCTGCGCACTCCATCGCAAAAGAGGAGGGCGAGTCGCCCTCGCCTGTGGAGAGAAAAACGGATTGCCGAAGCTGCGGCGCCGCGCTGCCCTGCGGCATCCTGGCGCTGTTGTAAATGAACTAGCGTTCGCCGTATTTCTCTCTGAGCTTCTTTTTGTCGAATTTCCCGACGCTTGTCCTGGGGAGCGCATCGACAAACACGATCTTGTCCGGGATTCCGAATTTCGAAATCACACCGCCATCGATGAAGGCTTTCAGGTGCGCCTTTATTTGCATGTCGTTGAGATCGTCGCCTGTGTGGGCGTCCCTGATGACGAGCGCCAGCGGTCGCTCTCCCCATTTACCGTCCTTGACGCCGATGACAGCAGCTTCCGACACACCCTTGCACTGCGAAATGAGATCTTCGAGCTGCAGCGATGACACCCATTCACCGCCGGTCTTTATCACGTCCTTGATCCGGTCGATGATCCGAACGTACCCGCTTGGCTCGATGACGCCGATGTCGCCTGTGTGCAGATAGCCGCCATCCCACAACTGCTCGGACGCTTCGGCGTTGTCGACATATCCTTGCGTGAGCCACGGCGCACGCACGACGATTTCGCCAGCAGTTTTTCCGTCATGAGGCAATTCGCTGCGGTCCGTGCCGACCAAACGGATATCGACCAGTGGCGCGGGCATGCCGGCCTTGGTTCGGATATCGATCTCTTTCTCCGAATGGCCAGTCAGGTCCGCTGATTTCACCTGTGCCAGGCAAAGCAGTGGTGCACTCTCCGACATGCCGTAGCCGGCATAGACGTCGACGCCCAGCGCAAGCGCCTGTTTGGCAAGCCCCTTCGGCAGTTCGGAACCTCCGACCACCATCTTCAAGCCGGCGAGATCGGTGTTTGCCGCCGTGGCCGCGCCGAGCAGCATCTGCAGGATCGTCGGCACGCCATGCGTGAAGGTTACGCCTTCGGTTTTGATCAGCTTGAGGAGAAAAGCGGGATCGTAGCGTCCCGGATAGACCTGCTTGACGCCGGAAAGCGTCGCGGTCCACGGAAACCCCCAGGCGTGCACGTGGAACATCGGGGTGATCGGCATGTAGATGTCGTCGCGGCAAAGCCGGCCTTGTTTTGCGGCGCTACCCAGGAAAGCCATTTCGGCGAGTGAATGCAGAACCAGTTGGCGATGGCTGAAGTAGACGCCCTTCGGCGAACCCGTTGTCCCGCTCGTATAAAAGGTGGTGGCAAGGGTGTTCTCGTCGAAGTCCGGAAAGCTGTAGTCGGGCGAAGCGCCAAGCAGCAGGTCCTCATATTCGCCGGCAAACGAAAGCCCGCCGGTCTGGGGCGCCGCGCGATCCGACATCAGGATCAGCGTCTTCACCTTGGGCAGTTGCTGTTTGATACCTTCGAGAACCGGAACGAAGTCGTCGTTGACGAGAAGCACCGACGGGCCCGCGTGTTTGATCGTATAGGCGATTTGTTCCGGCGGCAGGCGGACGTTCACCGTCTGCAAGATAGCTCCCATCATTGGAACGGCAAAGTAGGCCTCCAGGAACCGGTTGCTGTCCCAGTCGAGCACACCGACCGTGTCGCCGGCGCGGACACCAAGCCTGTCGAGGCTGTATGCGAGCCGCCCGATGCGCTCGCGCAACTGGCGGTAGGTGAAGCGTCTCAGGTCACGATAGACGATCTCCTGATCGGGCGCCTGCAGCAGGGGGGTATGCCACAGCTGCTTGATGAGCAGCGGATACTGATAGGCGGACTTGGTGACTTCTATAAGTCTTCCGACCATGGCGGCGTCCTCGGGATATGTCACGCGTCAGCGCTCGATGGCGAGGACGCCGGCCAAATGGTTTAATGACGGTCTCTACGCGACGCGATCGGCCTTTCTCGACTGCGACGCTTCCTCAGCCGCCTTGTTGCGCAATTCCAGAAGACCAAGGAGAACCTCGTCTCGTTCTCCGGCCAAGTCGTCGATCGACCGCGAGCCCACCTCGGCGCGAACGCCGTCGATCAGCTTCTGCTGCAGCTCCGGTGTCAGCTCGGGCGAACCCAGGACCTTCCACCAGGCCGTCATCGGACCGGTGAACTGCTGCAGGAAATGCTCCATGCCACCTTGGCCGCCGCCGAGATGATTGAGCAGGACCTGGCCCATGATGCCCCACCGCAGTCCCGGTCCCCAGGAGACCGCGGTGTCGACGTCGGCGACACTGACGACGCCCTCGCCAACCAGATGATACACCTCGCGGGCAAGCGCAGCCTGCAGCCGGTTGGCGACATGCCCGGGCACTTCCTTGTGCAGCCGGACCGTTTTCTTGCCCAGAGCCGTATAGAATTCCGAAGCGCGCCGGATCGTCTCCTCGGACGTCTTCGCGCCGCCGACGATCTCGACCAGCGGAACCAGATGGGGCGGATTGAACGGATGCGCAATGACGCAGCGCTCCGGGTGGTGCGGGCAGCCGGACTGGATCTCGCTCATTGTCAGGCCCGATGAGCTCGAGGCGATGATCACATCGGACGGCAGCAGTTCGTCGAGCTGACCGTACAGCTTTTTCTTGAAGTCGATCCGCTCCGGTCCGTTCTCCTGGACGAGATCAGCTCCCTTGACGGCCTCCGACATGTCGGCGGTAAAGGCCAGCCGCATCGGCGAGGCGCCGGGAGCGAGCCCCAGCCTGTCGAGCGCGGGCCAGGCCGCGTCGACAAAGCGTCTCAATGAAGCTTCCGCATTGGGAGCGATGTCTGTCGCCACGACATCGAGGCCCTTTGCAAGAAATTGTGCCGCCCAGCTGGCGCCGATAACACCCGTACCTATGATGGTGACCTGAGAGATCTGCTTGCTGCCAGCCATGGTCATTTCTCCTTCGAGGGAATTTCGGCGTATGCGACGCCGGACAGATTGCCTTGGGCGAAGAGAAACGTACGCTTCTCGGAGCCATCGAGCTTTGCGGTATAGACCGAGCCACCGAGGTCGGTGACGAACATCCGATCGCCGGGAACATCGAGCGCGATACCGATGCCTTCCATCAGATCGCTGACGACGAGCTCCGGTGCGTATCCATTCCTGGCCGGCGCATCGATCGAGGCACGATTGACGGTATTGCCGGCCGGCGGATTGCCGCGATCCGTCCAGTAGAGGACGCGGCTTTCGAGATCGAGCTCGAGGTCGATCGGTTCAGGCAGCTCGTCGAACCACGTTTCGATGTCCGTTCGACTGGCGGCGTCCTCCCCCTTAGGCAGGTGTATACTCGCCCGGAAGATGCAGCCGAGGCCGGCATTGTCCGGACCCTTCTGCGTCCAGTAGATTTGCCCACGCACGGGATCGACCGTGATACCGACGCACCATTTGGTGGCGTCACGGCTATCGTCTTCGCCCTCGCCCGTCTGGACCAGGGTCTCGACATTTGTGCCGTTGAGATTTGCGCGCATCACCCGCATGCCCTCGCGGTCGCACCAGTAGAGCTTGCCGCTCCGCTTCTCCAAATGGAGCTGCTTGGGCGTGTGTGTGATGCCCTGGGGGACGATGACCCTGCGATTGCTGCCATCGAGGTCGGCACGCTCTATGGACCCGTCGTCAAGGTAGGGCACTCCCATATTCGTCCAGTAGATATGGCCGGCCTCGACATCGACCACGATGCCGTCGGGCAGATGGCAACCAGTGACGATCACCTTCCGGTCGGAGCCGTCCGGGCTCATCGAATGGATACGGTCGCCACTCAGCTCGAGAACGAACAGTCGGCCGACCGTGTCCCTGCTGCCCGATATTGATTTCGACTTCGTCGCGGAAGCGTCGTTCATGGCTCTTTCCTTTCATAGCTCAGGGCCGCGATGCCGAGCTGTGGCATCTCTGGATGTTTGTTCGCCGGGAATGGCTCTATGCGGCCGCTGGAGGTTTCCTGGTTTTGGTGAAGTCAGGAGGGCGCTTTTCCATAAAGGCCGTCAGCGCTTCCTTCGCCTCCTCGGAGCGGACATGCACGCTGAACGCATCGTTCTCGGCCTGCATCGCCGCCTTGGTCTGTTCACGAAAGGGACGCTTCAGAAGTCGCTTGGACGCTTGCAGCGCACCAGCCGGTTTCGCTGCCAGCTTGCGCGCCGTTTCGGTCGCCACCGGCAGTAGGTTCTCATCGAGCACGACCTGCGTGACCAATCCCAACTCCGTGGCGCGCCTGGCATCGAATGCCGATCCCAGCAGAATCAACTCGGCCGCGCGGATGTGCCCGATCGCAGCCGGAACGGCGTAGCTCGAGCCAAATTCAGGCACCACGGCAAGGTTGATGAAAGGCATCTGAAATCTGGTGCTTTCGCCTGCGTAGACGAAGTCGCAGTGCAACAGCACCGTCGTTCCGCTTCCAATCGCGGCGCCGCGCACAGCCGCAACGATCGGCTTGTCGAAATCGGCCAGTGCATTCATGAGTCGGGCCTGGCTGGATTCTCCAGGACCTGGAGGATTCTTCAGAAAGTCCTGGATATCGTTGCCGGCGCTGAAAGCATCCCCTGCGCCGTGCCAAAGCACGACGAGGACACTGTCGTCCTTGCCCGCCTCATTGAAGATATCGGCGAGCTTCGCGTACATGCTCGAAGTCAGCGCGTTCTTCTTTTCCGGCCGGTTGAGTTCAATGCGAAGTACGCCGTCGGACCATTCCGTAACTATGTCATCCATCGTCTTCAATTTCCGTGCAATGATCGTTTAGCTCGGTATGGTGCGAACCTCGCTCTACGCGGCGCGTCCCGGTGCCTTCGGCACGGTGCCGCTGGTGCGCAGAGCGGCTATATCGCTCGTGTCGAAGCCGAGCTGCTCGAGGATTTCCTCGCTGTGTTCGCCGAGCTCTGGCGCGCGTCGGGCCGGAGCCTTGGGGACGCCATGCACCTGCAGGGGGCTGCCAATCGTGAATTTGAGGTTCCCACCAGCGCCATCGAGCGGCATGACGATGTCATTCGCCCTGAGCTGCGGATCCTTGATCACGTCGGTGGGCGCCTGCACCACGCCAAAGGTGAGGTGGGCCTGTTCGAAGACTTCGCGCCAATGGGCCATCGGCTGCGCGGCAAAGATCTGATCCAGGATCGCCGTGAGTTGCCCTGAATTCGCTGCCTGTTTCGCTGGGTCCGCGAAACGGGCATCCGTCAAGAGATCCGGACGACCGATCGCATTGGCCAGAGCCGGCCATTTGTCGGGTGTCAGCACGATCAAGAACCATGTCTCGTCGGCCGCCCGATAGACATTCAAGGTCGCGTTCGGCGGATTGGCGCGATCATGCAACGGGAAGAACGTGGCGTCGGCAAGCGCGGCCTGTGCCATGACCGCAGAGGCCCAGACGCCAGCGGCGAGCAACGAAGTGGTGACGTACGAGCCCTTTCCGGTGCGTTCGCGCCGGTACAGTGCGGTGACAATTGCCGAATAAAGGATGACCGCCGTCGCATGGTCACCACTTCCGGTGACCGGGAATGTCGGCGGGGCACCCGCATCGCGCGTTAGCGACAGCAGGCCGCTTCGGGCCCAGTACGCCGTAAGGTCGAATCCCGGGAGCTGGGCGTCAGGCCCGTTGTCGCCATAGCCGGTAACGTCCGCATAGATCAGCCGCGGGTTCCACGCCGCGACATCGTCATAGCCGAGCTTGAGTTTTTCGCGAGCCGGATGCGGCGTGTTGACGATTAGAACGTCCGTCCATTCGACCAGCCGCCGCAAAACTTCCTGCGCTTGCGGCGACTTCAGATCGAGCGCCAGTCCGCGCTTGTTGCGATTGTTGAGATGCCATGGATAGTTGTCTTTTGATTGCGGCTGCGGCGGAACCCTGTATCCAATCCGCCACGTGTCGCCGGTTGGCGGCTCGACCTTGATGACGTCGGCGCCGAAGTCGGACAGGATCACCGCAGCGGCTGGCCCCGCGATGAAGCTGGCCAGGTCCACCACCTTCAGTCCGGCGAAAATGTTGTCGGTTGCCATATGGTTTGTCCTTTCTGAATTGCCGTGTGCGTCGGGGTCTTCAGCGCCCACGAAACTGTGGCGCGCGCTTCTCGAGGAAGGCGGCCGTGCCCTCCTTCTTGTCCTCGGTTGCGGCGCAGAGCCCGAAGTAGGAGGCCTCGAGCAGCAGGCCTTCGCCCTGGCTCGTCTCCATCCCCTTGTTTGCCGCCTCGAGCGCGAACCTGATGGCAATCGGAGCGTTGGAGGCGATCTTGTGCAGGACGGCCTCGGCGCGTGTGATCAACTCGGCGGCCGGAACAATCTCGTTGACCAGCCCGATTCGATACGCCTCTTGCGCCGTGATCATCTCGCCCGAGAGGATGAGCTGAAGGGCGCGGCCCTTGCCGACGAGCCGCGGCAGTCGCTGCGTTCCGCCACCACCGGGCACCAGGCCCAGTGCGACTTCCGGCTGGCCGAACCGCGCCGTTTCCACCGCGATCCTGATGGTACAGGCCATCGCCGTCTCACAGCCGCCACCGAGCGCAAATCCGTTCACAGCCGCGATCACCGGCTTGCCAAGATTCTCGACGAGGTCCAGTACCCCTTGCCCGAAGCGACTGGACTGTTCAGCCTCGAACGCTGACAACTGCGCGAGCTCGCTGATGTCGGCGCCGGCGATGAAAGCCTTATCGCCGGCACCCGTCAGAATGACGCCGCGTATCGTGACATCGTCGCGAGCGTCCTCGAAGGCCTTTCTCAAATCCGACCATGTCGGCGTGTTGAGCGCGTTGAGGACCTTTGGGCGATTGACGGTGACGTAGGCAATGCTGCCCTTCTTCGCATAGAGCACGTTTGCGAGCGCCAGGCCCGCCGTTTCCACGGCCATGATGAATCTCCTGTTCAGGAAAGGGGGGGCGAGCCAGGGTGGGGGGAGCGACCCTGGCTCGCCGCTGCTCACACGAATGCGCCGAGGCCGGTAATGGCTTTACCGACGATCAGATTCTGCATCTGGTAGGTGCCTTCGTATGAGTAGAGCGCTTCGGCGTCGTTGAAGAAGCGCGCGACATTGTAGTCGGCAACGATGCCGTTGCCGCCGAGCAGTTCACGCCCCCATGCAACCGTCTCGCGTGACTTTGCCGTGCAGAACGCCTTGGCCAGCGAGGCGTGATGGTCGGCAAGCTTGCCTTCGTCATCCATCTGCGCCAGGCGGACCATCAGGCACTGGCACGCGGTCAGGTTGGCGAGCATCTTGGCGAGGATATCCTGCACCATTTGGAATGAAGCGATCGGCTTGCCGAACTGCAGACGCTCCTGCGTATATTTCAGTGTTGCTTCGAACGCGCCCATCTGGATGCCGGTCGATGCCCAGCCGACCATGTAGCGCGTCATCCGCAACACGCGCGCGGTATCACGGAACGAGTTGCCGCCCTGCAGGCGGTTGGCTTCCGACACGCGGACGTCTTTCAGCGTAATCACGCCGTTCTGAACGACCTTGAGCGCGATCTTGTGCTCGATCTTCTCGACGCTGAATCCCGGCGTCGTCTTGTTCTCGACGATGAAGCCTTTCACCTGATTGTCGGCAAGGTCACGCGCCCAGATGATCGAAACGTCGCACCACGTCGCGTTGCCGATCCAGCGCTTCTGCCCATTGAGCACCCAGGTGTCGCCCTCGCGCTTGGCGGTCGTGGTCAGCCCTCCGCTCGTGCCCGAACCGACCAATGGCTCGGTAAGGCCGAAGCAGCCGATCTTTTCCCAGCGCGCCATCGGCGGCAGCCACTTCTGCTTCTGCTCCTCAGAGCCGTCGAGATAGATCGAGCCCATGGCGAGACCGCTGTGCACGCCGAAGAAGGTGCAGAACGAAGCGTCGACGCGTGCCAACTCCATAGCGACGAAGCCGAACAGCTTCTGGCTGCCGCCGGCACAGCCATAGCCCTCGTATCCGAGCCCGCCGAGTCCCAGCTCCTTGAACGAAGGCAGCAGCTCGAAGGGAAACGCATCATCAGACCAGTATTTGTTGATAATCGGCTGGACCTTGCTCTCCATGTAGGCTCGCACCTTCTTGACCACCGCCAATTCGTCGGGGGTCAGGACATCGACAAGCTGGTAGAAGTCGCTGTTTGGCGCCGGCAAAGGCTTGGCCTGCTTGTCTTCCTTGGTTGCGATTGCCACTGCCATTCTCGCTCTCCTGCTCGATTGTCCGATCTCTCGGAATAAAGTGTGAGTAGGACTATGGCTTCAGCCGGCGGCTTCTTCTTGGAGAACTCTGCGGCGGGTAGGACGCCTGTGCCCGATTTGGCGCGCCTCCAGCGTTGATTTGTACGTGGGCGCGACGTGAACTGCCGTCCACGAACGGGATCAAAAATCAGGTTGACCCAGTGACTTTGCAACGCCCAGGAGCACGGTTTGGCAGTGAGGATGAAGACGGCTGGCCCTGACGGACGGAGCTTGCTTGCCGGCAAGGCCATGTTTTCAGGCTCGAAACGTGAGCTTGGTTCGCGCTATCCATTCGGCGGTTGGTTCTGAAAGAACTGACGGCTCTGTCGCTCGGCGTCGGCGAACGCCTTCTCGCCCTCCGTACGAAGGTGTTTCGGCTTGTATCTGCACACTATCTCGCACGCGCAGCCGGGGCCTTCGCGGTCACAGAATTCGAGGTGCTCAGGTCTGTCACCCGCCCCCTCCCCCAACTGCATGAGCGACGCGATCTGCTGGAGCCGCCTGGATGTCATGCAGGCATAGCCGTGGACCGTCCTGAGCACCGCCGCGGCCTGCATCACATTGAGCGCCGTCTGGCCGCATTCTCGTGCGCTTCTCAGATTTTCCTGCGCGGTGTGTTCGAGGATGTCGTGCAGTTGATCAATCAGGCCATTCGTCAGATGGTTGGCGGCTTCTGTGAGCGTCGCTCGATCAGAACGATCGTCGGTCGTGGGTTTCTTGGTCATTGCCGCGCTCCTACCAGCTGCCGCGCACTTCAATCGGTTGCAGCAGGAGCTTATCGGGACCGGTCGTCGCTGGATTTGATCGACGTGCGCCGGCTTGTTTGTCTCGGCGGCAAGTCAGACTGCCAAATGGCAAAGGAATAGCGCCCAGCAATTCGCTTGATTTCGACAAACATACGGTAGCGCGACTCCCTCGCAAACCCCCGCAAGCGCAGAGGCAAAGAAGTCGCCGTTGGCCAGGCGAACTCACGTCCGACAGCGGCGTGGCTGACTTGAGAGATCGTCGCTTTCGCGCGCCAGACGGATCACGGCGCCGTGGTTTGCTTGGTCGTGACCGCGGCATTTGTGGGTCGCGGCGTTTCGGAGATCAGCCGCGAGCTGCGCTGGCCGGTCAGATACGACCACAGCCATTGCGATTGAACCCGCCAGCGGTTTTGAAGCTGGGGTAGAGCCAACAGGTGAACGAAAGCCCATATAAACCAGGTCAGGAAGCCAGCCGTTTTCAGATGACCGGCCTCCAGGATGGCGAAGTTCTTGCCGACGACCGCCATGTTGCCCTTGTCTCGGTATCGAAACGCCCGCTTTGGTTCGCGCCCTTTGATTTGATCGGAGATGACTCGTCCCACATAGCGCCCTTGCTGGATGGCTGCCTGCGCGACGCCGGGTACGGGTCGCCCGTCCTGCTGTATGGACGCGGCGTCGCCGACCACGAATATGTTCGGCTGGCCCGGCAAATTGAGGAAAGGTTCGACCAGCGCCCTGCCCGCTCGGTCCGTTTTGGCGCCGAGCAGCTGGATGATCGGCGATGCGGCCATGCCTGCCGTCCACAAAACGGTCGCGCTTGGAATTCTTTCGCCGCCCGCGATCACACCCTGGGCGTCGACACGATCCACCTTGACGCCGGTCGCAACCTTCACGCCGAGCTTGGCGAGGTGTCTGGCGACCTTTTTCGACAGTGACGGAGCAAAGCTCGGAAGAACCCGATCTCCTCCCTCGATCAAGGTGATCGTGCTGGTTGCCGGATCGATCTGCCTGAAATTCCGACGCAGTGTGATCCTCACCATTTGTGCAATCGATGCCGCAAGTTCGACACCGGTCGGTCCGGCCCCGACGAGCACAAAGTTCATCTGGCGGGCGCGCTCGGTCTCATCGTCGGTCGCCTCTGCCATTTCGAACGCGCTGAGGATCTTGGTTCGAATTATCTCGGCGTCAGCGAGATTCTTGATCCCCGGTGCAAAGGCTGCGAATTCGTCGTGGCCGAAATAGCTCGGACGCGTGCCCGTGGCGACCACTAGCACATCGAACCGTACCTTGCGGATGCCGATCCCGGGAAAGAGGGCATCGATCGTGCGATGAGTCGAATCGACATCTACTACATCGGCGAGCATCACATTCAAATTGGCTTGCTTCGCTTCCAACTGCCGGATCGGCGCCGCGATCTCGGACGGTGCAAGCACCGCGGTCGCCACCTGATAGAGCAGTGGCTGGAAGATATGATGATTGCGGCGGTCGATCAGAACAACGTCCGCATCGGATCTCTTGAGGGCCCGCGCCGCTGCCACTCCGGCAAAACCGGCGCCTAGGATTACGACTCGCGGGCGCATGGTGCGTGAGCCACCACCGTCGGCGGCATTTTCGGAGGGACCAGTCTCAGCCAACATCGCTCATCACCTCATGATTAGCCGGGGGATCTTGCAGCTGGCCGATCTGACGACCATGCAAATCGAATAGCTCGTGGACTGCCCTGTTTCTTGTAAAGACTTGCTGCGACCCGAAGCGGCCTGCCACATTCGGCCGCGCCCGATCCAAGAAGTCGTTCGCCCGGCAGGCAGCCCCTGGCATACGAAATGCTCGCGGCGCCAAACGAGGCATCACCTTAGCGTGCTTGCGTAGCCTATTCGGCGAGGAGGGCCGAGGGTGACCCGGCCCTCCCAGGTTCGTTCAAAGATTACCTGCCCCAAGGACCGCGGCCGTATTCGTCCTTGGTTGCCGGAGGCTTCTGGCCGCCAGCAGTGCCGATCTCGTTGGAGAAGGTATATGTCGGGTCGGACATTGTCGCAGGTCTTTGCACATCTTGCGACCCATAGTGATCGCTTGCAGCAAAGACAGCTCCGTCTGAAAGGAGGAGGGTTGCGACAGCAAGAGTGGTGATTACTCCAATGCTGGTTTTGTGTTTGGAATGATTGGGTCACGATCGAGCGGAACGCACTTGCGGCCTTCCGACGGTGGCGGGCTCAACGGATCCTCGGATCAAAGTGAATGTCCGCAGGGTAGCGCCCGATGGTCCAAGCGCAGCGCTGTCCAGGCGAGTAGCAGCGCGCCGCCAGGAGAGACTGCCGCTGCTCTTCGCGCAGCGTTGGCAGCACTTGGCCCGAACGAACCATGACGGCACGGCGAGCAGTAGCCGGCCCGGCGCCCCGCATGTAGTACAGCTCTGGTCGGTAGCGCGGCCAGAAGAAATCACGAGTGCTCGAAGCAACTTTGGTGATTAGAATGCGGACATCCATCGCACGTCTCCTTTAGGCCGGCTGATCGACAAGGCTAATCGGCGAATGACGCTGACATCACCGGCAGCCACAGATCGATGGTGGTGCCGCGATGAGGCGCACTGGCGACCGACAGCCCGCCACCTTGGCGTTCCATGAGTTGCTTGACGGTCGCCAGGCCGAGGCCTGTTCCGTCTGTTTTGGTCGAGAAATGGGGTTCCCCCGCCATTTTCAGGGTCGCCTCATCCATGCCGATGCCACAGTCTGAGATTGTCAGACGGATCATCGAGCCGCTTCCCCACGCCCGACTGCTGGACGGGCAATCCTGCGCAACAGCGATCGTCACACGTCCGCCGGCCGGCATCGCGTCACGGGCGTTCAAAACGAGATTGAGCAACGCCCGCTCGATCAGCTGCTGGTCGATGCAAGCCTTGGGGAGACCCTCCGCGATGTCGAGGTCAAGACGAAAATGCGTCGACAACAAACTTGCAAACGGTGCCTCGAGCCGTTCCAGAAGCCGACCGACATCGACCGCAGCAAGATTGAGTGGTCGGGGGCTCGCAAAATCGAGCAGTTGCCGCGCCAACGTCTTGGCGCGAAAAGCACAATAAATCGCTCCGTCAATCCTTTTCAGTTGCCGTGCAGTTACGACCCCGCGACTTTGCATCTCCTCCAGGACGGACACGATCGGCGTCAGCAATATGTTGAAATCGTGAACAATGGAAGCAAGCAACACGCGCGGGTCAGGAACTGGCGGCAGGGCAATATTGTCATCAGTGACGCGCTGCCCGGTCGTCATATCGAGATTGTCGGCCATGGCTTCTCTCCATCGAGAGCTTCGGGAAGTCTGGTTTCCGAGAGTTGCATTTGATCACGCCTCAAGATTCAGGGCTTGTACGAAGCATCTGGTCTTTTGACGTTTCTCGCAGGATCTTTCTGGCCGTTCGGTTCGGCCTACCTCAGCATCCCATGGCCAGCTCGCACCCGCCGTTGGAGTGCCAACAGGCGCCCGAGGCCGACCGATCTCGAGCTTGGCCCGACGCCGTTGACCGTCAGATCTTGATAAAATTGGTGGCCGCAAGTGAACGAACGGTAGCCCGGCCAGTGGTCCGCCCTTTCGAGCCCGCCAAGGTCCTTTCGATGATCTTGCGAATCTTGGCCTCCGCGTCGACATCATCGCACGAGTCGAACAGGACCCGCTGGCTACTCGATACCGGCGGCTCCGGCAGGACCTGAACGTCAATATGATTGAATGCCTTGGCGACGCACGCGCCCGGAACGAACTCGCGGAACATTAGCTCGAATGCTTGCCGCCGAGATCGTGTCAATGACTCACTTGGAAACGAGTGGGCTAACGACGCTCGTATAGTCCTTTGCCGGCAGGGCCGGTTGCGGCCGAGCGTAGAACATCGGCTCGCGGGTATCGAGACCCGCGTCGGCGGTCTGCATCTTCATCTCAACCCCAGTGCCGTCGGCCTCCGCCTTGCCCATCGCATCCTGAAGTTGTTGCGCGGCTTGCTGGCTCCATGGCAGCACATAGAAGCGCGGCTCAGTCGAGCCGGGCGTCGTGAGCCATACGTAGATGGCTTCGTTCTCAACCGGGACGGCGCCCACCACTTGAGCTTTTGCCGTGTCGCGCCACTCGAGCGTCAACGGCTTCGGACGGCCAAGAAGCTCGCTCGCGCCGACATAGACGACGGCGATCAGCGTCAGGAAGATGCCGACCGAGAGGGCGCGGCGGGCAATGCCTGCATGCGGCAGGATGACGAAGATGAACGCGCCGAGCAGCAGGGCGAAGATGACGGGAGCGATCATCATTGGGTGGCCGCCACGCGTAAGGCTTTGAAGATGCTGTTGATGCTGCCTGGCACCAGTTGGCCGGTCCAATCGAGCCGGAATCTCAGGGCGGTAAGCTCCTGGTTCGGCTTGCGTAGCTGGACCGTCGTTGTGGCCAGCGGCGCGGACGACTTGGTGGAATCGGACTTTACGCTGACGATTACCTTCACCGGGATTGGATATGCAACGTTGACGCCGCGATACATGTGAACATTGACGACGTATTCGCCCGCGGGAGCTCCTCGCGAATAGGCGACTTCATGGTTGGAGTCGGTCATGTCCTGCGCCATGCCGAGGTCGTCGCGCAGCAGATCGAACACCTTGCCGCTCTTGTTGGAGTAGCCGACCGGCACATCGGCGGGCGCCTGGACCCACAGATCTACATCGGCGTCGAGCTTGTCGGGCCATTGTGTCTCGACGGTGACGTTTCCGGGCGCCGTGACGCCATCGGTCTCGCTCGCCTTGGCCGGCGGGTTCATCACCGTCATCATGAGTGTGGTCATGAGGACGAAGCCGCCGAGCATCAACAGAGCGGTGTCGAGCCATACGGTGAGAGTTTCCTCATCCATCGAAGTTACCGAGCAGTCGAAGATTGATTTTGAGCCACAGGTTCGTGGCTATGCCGAGCAGCGTCGCATAGAGCGCGACATACATGCCGTCGATCACCGACCCGATCATCGAACGGATTGCGTTGGGGTCGGCCGAGCCGCCAGCGCGCGCCGCGGAGAAGGCGACGATGAGCCCAACCACGGTTCCAAGCAGCCCGATCCGCACCACATGCGTCGCCAGCCAATCGACATCGCGCCAGCGCCGAAAGAAGACGCACAGAATGCCCAGGGCGCCGATGGCTACGATCAACCAGCACAGAAACCCGTTGTTGCCAGCGAACGGCTTGCCGGCAACGCCGACGACCCACAGGCCGGCCATTGCGGCGGCGCCAATTGCCTGAAGAACGATGAACCGCGACAGGAATGCCAGCGGGATGCCGTGCGCGTCGTCAGGGCGCGTGGCCCGCACCCTGCGGGCAACGGCGTGCGATCCGAGGTCAGATGCCTGCTCTGACCAAAGCTGCTGAGCAATCGGGACGATACCGGACCGCGACTTATGTCGCGGTGCGCTTTCGCGGGAATAGACGTCAACCATCTTGGCGTTCCTTCTTTTGTGATCCACGCGATCAGGCGCCGCGCTCGCCCTTGGCGCCGACCCGCTTCAATTCTTCCCAGCCTTCGCCGGCCGCGACTAGGCAGCTTGGGCCGTTCGGCTGGCTGACCATGATCGTCCAGGTCTCGCCGTCGTCGCTGGTCAGCACTTCGACGACTGAGCCGTTTTTAGCCAGACCGAGGGCAACGGGTGCTTCTTTGAATCGTGTGGAAAGTTGCTTCAGAATTTCCGGCCGCGAGGCGCACAGAGGCGATCCAGCCTCCGCCGCCGCGGGTATGGAGAACATGGCGACTAGTACGAGTGCCGCCCCAATCACTTTGATGCGCGCCAAATCAGAACGTGACTTAACCAGTTTGAAACCTTGATTGGACATTGGGACCTCCGAGTTTGTGCGAAGGCAGGCCTTTCGGCCGTCTCGTTTTCCGTGAGTAGCATTTGATCACGGCAAACTATTCAAAGCTTGTAGGAAGCGTCTGCGCTTTGGACACTTCTCGCAGGATTGCTGCTGTTTGAGGTTAGACGCGCCATCTACCAAGGATTGGTTGGTCGAAGTCAGAGATTGAACAGGTGCCTGATACGCGCCCGCAGCGGCGGCATCGTCGTCGTGGCATTCGCCCCGTCGCCTCGGCCGAGCCGAAGCATCTCTGATGCGTTCCGCTTCGAGAGAAGCAAGGCCAGCTCGTCGGCGATTGCGGGGCGATCCCGCATCAGCGGCGCCAGGCCCTTTTGTGTGATCTCATAAACGACCACGAAAGTGAGAGCCTTGATGCCGCCGAACTCGCCGGCTTCCGTCAGAAGACCGCCTTCGCCGAAGCAGTCACCCGGCGCAAGACGCTCCAGTTCCATCTCGCGCGCGCCCTCGCGCCGATTTACGGCTACGACGCCGCTGCGCACGATCATCAGCGACTTCAGCACCTCCCCCTGCTTTGCGAGGGCTTCTCCCTTTCGGAAGGTCCGGCGTGTCATCGTCGAAGCGAGCGCTTCCTTCTCATCCTCGGTCAGCGGGGCAAACAGGGGGATCGCGTCCAGAAGTCGCCGTGGCGTGGTATGGAAACCGAACGGCATCTCAACCCCATTCGATTCCGAGAATGCGGAGCCAACAGCTTCCATGGGCGCAGCAAGAGTGAGCCCGGCCGCCTTGGCATGACGGAAAATCAGGTCGAAGACCTCGCTCTTTGCCTTGCCGGCGAGGGCCCTGTCCGCAACCCTGAAAGCAAGCTCCAGTTCCGCTGCACCTCCGTCCAGCGACAGTATTTGCACACTCGGCTCCGGTCGTGTCAGGATCGAATTGCTGCTCAAGAGAACCGAGTGCATCACATCGGCCATCGTGGACGGCGCTGTGGTTGGCCGGAACCGGACCGTCAGTGTTACCCCGTGGCTCCGCTCGGGACTGCTGAGGTTGGTCAACCTTGCCTTCGCGAGGTCGCCGTTGGGGACAACCACCAGGTCGTTTGCACCGGTCAGAAGATGGGTGGCCCGCCAATTCATCTCCACAACCTTGCCTTCGAAGCCATTGCTCAGCACAAGCCAGTCGCCGATTCCGTAAGGCTTGGCGAGATTGAGCGCTACGCCCGAGAAGACGTCCCCCAGAGTGTTCTGCAAGGCAAGGCCGAGGACAATAGCGACGGCGCCAGATGTGGCTATCAGTGTTCCGACCGGGGCGTTGAATACGTAAGCGATGATCGAGAGGACCGCTGTCACGTAGATGATGCCTACGACAAGATCCTGAAGAAGCCGTCCCTCACGGGGCTGGTGATCGAGAATGAGAAATACGCGGACCACGCCGATCAGCGACCATGCGGCATTGATCCACCAGATCACCTTGACGATGCCAGTGAATACGCGCTGCACCCTAGAGATGTCGGCCGGATCAACCTCATACGGGATGATCCCGTGGTATAGCAGCAGCGCAGTGAGCGCCAAAAAGAACGCCAGTTGGCCGACCAAGCGGAGGGTCGGTCGGTTGCGGAGCAGAATGCGCGTAACCAATGCGCCCAGCGTGGTGAGCACGCCAGTCTGGACGATGGGATCCGCGATGATTTCGGATAGGGGTGCGTAGGTAACCATGGGATTGGGAGCACGTATTGTTCGACGACAAGAGGACCTAGTGTGAGAGCGCCGCTGTGCGGACCTACACTGAGGTCGGCGGCGGCTGAAACTGCCGACCGAATCGAGTTGGAGGTGACATTGCGGTTGCGAAGAACTGCTTGTTGAAGAAGACGAGCCTGGCGGACACCTTTGATCCGTTCCGATCTACCACCCCTACGGGAAGGTCGCAGACGATTGCCCTTCTGAATATGGCGCTCAAAGCCGACGGC
This sequence comes from Mesorhizobium sp. M0060, assembly GCF_040323155.1. Lineage (NCBI taxonomy): Bacteria > Pseudomonadati > Pseudomonadota > Alphaproteobacteria > Hyphomicrobiales > Phyllobacteriaceae > Mesorhizobium > Mesorhizobium sp. M0060. The sequence goes on along the minus strand of NZ_JAMYUP010000021.1, from coordinate 83,013 downwards.
CGCTTTCCGGGTCTTCTTGTCGCGCCCACGACCGACCTCATCCGACGACCCTTCAAGTCTTACGGTTGGGTGGTGAGCCAAACGGTCATGCCGGGCTCCAGCCTTCCAGCACTGCCGTTTGGATCAAGGCGCAGTCGGAAGGAATTGAGATCATGGCTCCCGACGGCGCGGGCCGCGCGCCAGGTTGCGAATTCCCCCAGAGGGCGCAGTTCCGTCACGCGAGCCTCGATCTGGCGCCCGCCCTGCACCGTCAGCGCTACGGTTTTGCCTAGCGCCATTTGGTGCAGATCGTCCTCACGCAGCGTGAAAGCGAACCACACCTGACCTTCCGCTTCCAACGTCATCACCGGCTTTCCCGGACCAATAATCTCGCCGGGCTCGCCAACGCGAATGCCTATTGTGCCGTCCGTCGGCGCGGTCAGTCTGGTCTTGTCCAATTGGGCCTGGAGCTCCGCGACTGTCGCCTCGGCCAACACCACTTGGGCATCGGCCACAGCACGCTCCTCGGCGGTGGGACCAGCACTTGCCTCGGCGACTTGCGCCCGCTTGAGATCAAGGTCAGCTTTCGCCTTTGCAAGCGACGCCGTGCTGTCGTCGAGCGTTTGTTTGCTGGCGAAGTCCTTGCCCGCAAGTGCCGATGCGCGGTCATAGCGCTGCTGGGCGAGCAGAAGATTGGCTTGCGCCGTCTGGACGGCCTGGGTGGCGATTGCCACCTCTTCCGCCCGCACGCCCGAATACACCCGATCCCGCTCTGCCTTGGCGCTCGACGCAGCGGCTTTGGCTTCACCAACGGCTGCTGTCAGTTCGGGGTTGTCAAGCACGGCAAGAAGATCGCCTTTGTGGACACGCTGGCCTGGAATGACGACTATCGTCGCCAGTCGCCCCGTCGTCTCGGGTGCGATGCGAATCTCGGTCTGCCGGACCATGCCGGCGATCGGTGGCTTTGCCTGCTCTGCCGACGCTTGCCTGGCACTGCATAGTATCGTGCCTGCCGCGGCCAATGCGATTGCAAAACCATATCGCGGTCTAGCGAGCATCGGGCACCCTCCAACCCGCGGCGATTCTGGATGAGGCGATAGTAAGGACAGCGTAAACGCCTGTCAGCACCCACAGCCCCATCCAGTCTTTCCAGACGTCCGTCAGAGTCGCTCCCATCTGGTTGACCCGCACCAGGCCATCGATGCCGAAGGTACTTGGAAGGATAAGGCTGGCCGTCCGAAGCATCGGCGGAATCGCTTCCAGCGGCCATGCGACGCCAACCAGGAAGAAGATCGGAAGACTGATCGCGACGAACAGGAGAACCGCCGTTTCGCCCCGCTTGAACCAGTTGCCAACGAACTGGCCGAGCAGGCTGACCGAGAGGATGAAGGGGATGGCCAGCACGACCAGGTCGAGCACGCGGTCGCTTGCCGAGAAGCCGTAGACCCTGGGGAGCACGATGAGGAACAGCGCGAGGCCCGGCAATGCAAGCAGCAGGTGCGCGAGGCTTTGACCAGTCACTGCTGACACGGTGCCACGACGGCGGCGAGCGCTGCGGCCGCCCTGCTCATAGGCCATCCCGGCCACCGAGGCCGAGCCCATCAGTCGCGTCTGCTGCAGGATCAACAGAAAGGCGGCTGGAACGATGTAGCTGCCATAACCGCCGGTGGGATTGAAAAGCGGCTGGTTCAAAATCTCTACAGGCGAGCTTTGCACGAGAGCCGCGCGGTAGAGGCTGCCATTCGAGCGGGCGCTGCGCGCCGCAAGATCTGCTGTGACCGCGCCCACGCCTTCCTGAATACCCTGCAGCGTCCGATTGTAGAGGAGGAAATAGGCTGAATCGACATAGGCAGGCAGTCTGGCCTGATCGCCCTTCAGGATGTCGCGTTCAGTTCCTGCCGGAATACCCAGGATACCGAACACCTCCCGGCGTGCGAGCGCGGCCTGCGCTTCGGCCAACGTCGTCGGCCGAAGCAGCACCTTCACCGCTTCGTCGGCATTGACTGCCTGGATGATCGTACGGCTGACGTCGGAGGAATCGTCATCCACGATGGCAATAGGGACGTCCTTGATAAGTTGGCCGAGATAGGGTTGCGGGTAGAACACGCCGTAAACGATCGGCGCCATGACGATCAGACCGAAGGCCATGCGGTCGCGGATGATCCAGCGATGTTCGTCGATGAATGCTCGAACAATGCCGATCCTTCCCGGCCTGTCTTGTTGGGGGGCTTCGATTGGCTTTGGCCGCGGATGCCGAGCAACAGATCGCAGCCTCAGCCAGGCCAGGCTGAAGTAGATGACCGCCAATCCGCCCAGCATCATGAAAGGCTCGGCGGAATCCCCTGCCGGTACGCCACGGGCCGCCTGGTCGAACAGGATCTGGATGTACCAGCGCAGCGGCAGCATTGCCCCCCAGGCACGGGAGAAGATGTTCATGGCCAAGACGGGAAAACCGACGCCGGCGAAGCCAAACGCTGGCGAACAGATGATGCCGGTCAGGCTGAGACCGAGGGCAAGGTTCCTGACGAGAAGCTGCAGCAGCGCACCCAACGACAAATAAGCAATGATCAGCAGGCAAGCACCGGCGGCCACCAGCACAGGGTCGCCGCGAAAGGGTATCTCGAAAATGCCGTGAATGATCCCGAGCCCGACAGCCATCATGACGAGAAAGATGCCGAAATAGGGCGCCAGCTTGCCGACGAGCGCGATGAGCATGCTATCCCCGGCCGTCGCCAGCCATTCGCGCATATTGCGTGACTGGAACTCGGAGCCGACGGCATAGCCGGCGGAAATTGCGATCACGATATGGAGCACGGTCGGCAGGATCGCTCGCAAAAGGAACTGCACATAGTTCAGCGCGGGATTGGTGAGGACGTATTGTTCGACGACAAGCGGACCAAGCGTGAAGGTGGCGGTGCGTGGTTCTGCCGGCAGGTCGGCAATGGCTGCCGATAGCGCCGCCTGCAGCGAACTCGAGGCAACGTTGCCAGGCGTGAAGAACTGTTTGTTGAAGAAGACCACGACCTGCGGCCGGCGCCCCCCTGCGATGTCGCGTTCGAGATTCTCGGGGATATAGACCGTGGCAATGGCCTCGCCGGAGCGAACGGCATGCATGGCGCCATTGAGATCGGAGGAACGTCTCGCCACGGTGACGCCCGGTGCCGAGCTGATCGCCTGCACGAAGGTCTCGGACGTCTTCGACCTGTCCTGATCGACCACGTCGACCCTCAGATCCCGGATGACCGCATTGCTGAATGTGGCGGCAAGGATCGCAAAAGCAATCAGCGGGATGACGATGACGAGCAGCAGGGCAACCTTGTCGTGGCGGATCCAGGCCACCTCGCGGACAGCGACATCGACAATGCCGGAACGACGCACACTCGGCATCAGTGCGCCCCCTTCCAATCCGCGTAGGCGCTCATGCCGGGCCTGAGGTCGCGGAGCTTGTCGACTGGATAGGCCCGCACCTCGAAGGTCCTGAGGTCGAAGTCGCCAGTCGCGCGCGTTGCGCGCCATCCGGCATATTCGCCGCGTGTGGCGATGGTCCGCACCTCGACGGTTACAGGCATGTCACCGAGAGCAGGGATCCTGACCGTGAACCGGTCCCCCACCTTCAGATCCTTGATCAGGTCCTCGCGAAGATCGAAGCCCACCCAGACATCGCTGAGGTCCACCAGCGAGAGCAACGGCACTCCGGGTGACACATATTCGCCGAGCTCCGCGCCGACCTGATAGACCTGCCCCGCAATAGGCGCTTTGACGGTCATCTCATTGACCTGCGCCTGCAAGGTCGCGATCGCGGCCTCGGCCTTGGCGACGGCAGCTTGGGCCACACCGCGCTCCTCGGCAGTGTGGCCAGCGACAGCTTCCTGATAGGCGAGCTTTGATTGCTCCAGGGTTCGCTTTGCCACGTCCAGCGACGCGGTCGCCTCGTCGAGCTTTGCGACCGATTCGAAGCCGCCCTCGGTGACCTGCTTGACCCGGTCGTAGGTCTGCTGGGCAAGCGTTAGATTGGCCTGCGCTGACGCGACCTCAGCCTTGCGTTCCGCAACCTCCTCGGCGCGCGTGCCTACCTGGATGCGAGTGAAGTCCGCCTGAGCGACGACCCTTGCTGCCTGCGCTTCGCTGAGCTTCGTCAACAGCTCCGGATTATCGATCGCCACCAGCAGTTGCCCGGCCGTGATATTGTCGCCACGCGAAACCGGCCGCTGTCCGATCCTGCCATCGATACGAGCCGCGATATCGATGCGCGTGGCATCGGCTTCACCTTGCACCAGCAGCGGCTGCGGCTGAACGAGATACCACAATGACAAACCGACGATCGCCAGCGTTGTGAGCGCAACGATGATCGCCGCCATTTTCGAGGTTCTGGGCGGCTCAGCGGCGGCGAGTTGGACTGACGCGCCAAGATCCGGTTGCTGCAATTCAGGTTGAGGGCTTCCAAGGCTTCGGTCCGGAGTTCCAAGACCGTCAAGACGCGCCACCGGCGCCCCGGTCCCGGGCGACAATGACTCGTCACTCGAATCCGATGTCTTGCTTATCGGGTCACGCGACATGTCCGACACCTGGGTCTCCAATCATCTGGTCTGGACAATGCCTGATGGCGATTGTCATCGGGTCGTTTCAACAGCAGGCTCATCTGGAAAATCCTGGCGGTGTCTTTTTCCACGGGACGCCGTCGCGGCCCATTTCGTAGCCTTTTGCGTACAGCGCCCGCATGAACTTGTTGTCGAACGGGCTCTTCGCTTCGACAGTGAAGTCTGCGGGGATGTCTATGGAGCTGAAGTCAATCCCATCCCGTTCGGCGATTGCGTAGAGCCGATAGAGGTCGCCGATGCCTTGCGTCTTGATGAGCGACGAGACAGCCTTCTCGGCGATATTCGGCAGGCCGGCTTTGACCGAGCTGTACTCCGGTGTGGTTCGACCGTTGCGGATCACGTACAGCCGCCCCTTGACCCTGGTGTGGAAGGTCTTGTCGAGTTCGCCGAGCGTTAGTCCGGCCGGCATCAGGAAGACCTCGTTGGCGGTGCCACCGTCGACATGCATCTCGTGATAGGTCCTGCCGGCTGCGGTCACCTCCAGGTTGACGGGTGGAAAGATGCCGGGAACGGACGTTGAGGCGAGGATGACCTCGTTGAACAGCTTCCTGCGATCCGGCCGCCCACTCGCTGCAATGGCTCCCATGTCCCAGATGACGGCCCGGTCGGCATCGAGGTTGGTCGTGCCGATAAACAGGCGGCGTCCCTTGGCGTACTCGCTGGCGATCGCCGCAAGCATGTTGTCGGTGATGTGTTCGTCGAGCATCTTGGCGAGCGGCGCATTGCTGGTGAATGAGCCGCTGGAGAGCGCTCCGAGCAAACTGTGCTTTGTATAGATATTGGCGTCGCTGACCTCGGTGAAGCCATCCTTGAGCTCGCCATCATAGGCTGGCCCCAGGAAAGCAAAGGGCGCTATGAGCGCACCTGCGCTGATCCCGGTAACGATGTCGAACTTTGGTCTGGTTCCAGCTTTAGCCCAGCCGGCAAGAATCCCCGCTCCGAAGGCGCCGCTGCTGCCACCGCCCGACAAAGTAAGAGCGTTGAGCTCTCTCATCTTTATGGACGGATCGGCCTTCGACGCTTTCAGTCTCTCGTCGCGCAGCCTGACAAGTCGGCCGGCCGGATAGCTGGCATAGGAATCGCCCCAGACCCGGATGTTGTTTTGATAGCCGGGCGGCTCGGCCGCCGACGCAAATTGCTGTGGGACGCTGTCCCGCGGAAAGGCTGCAATGCATGCAGTGAGCTGGCTTGCGAACAGGCCAAGCGCAATTGCTCGCGCGAGCGCCCCTGCTCTCCTGGAGAGCCGTATCGAGTTGCACACACGAAGAAGGATGTGCACGGCGGCAGAACAGGCTGCACGAGCAAGGCAGGGACGGAATGACCGAGACAATCTGCTTTGCGGTGACCATGGGGTCCGGACTGTCGTCATGAATCTTCCTCTCTCAAGCAGCTTGCGAGATGGCGAGAGGGACTTGCGGCGAGTTCAACCTTCCCGACGCTGGGCGCTGCTTACGAGAGCATGCTTTGATCACGGGCCGGCGCTCGGTGCTTGTACAAAGCACTGGGCATTTTGACGTCTCATGCATGATCGACATGTGAATTAACGCCCATGCGATTGAACCAGCCAACCGCGGCGAGCGGCCTTGACGTCATCGGGGGGGGCAGGCGCAGCTCGCTGCCGTTTGAGCGACGCGCTGCTTCGATGCCTCGAAGCAGCCTCTGCTGAACCGTCGGCAATCCTGCGAGAAACGTCAAAAGCGCGGAGGCTTCCTACAAGCCTTGAATTTGGAGCCGTGATCAAATGTGCCTTACGGAAAACGAAGCTTCCCGACGCTCTCGAGGGAGAGGCGCAAGCGCAGAATGCTCTGCCGGTCAGGCTTTGCACCGAACGTCAATCCATTTCAGACAAGGACGACCATGCCGATGAATGCCACTCCGACACCCGGTTCAGAGCTGATTTCGCCGAAAGACCACACGCTGATCATGATCGATTTCCAGTCGCAGATGTCCTTTGCCACCAAGTCGATCGATGCCGTCCTGCTGCGCAACAACGCCGCGCTGGTCGCCCATTCCGCCGCCGGTTTCGGAGTTTCGACGATCCTAACCACTGTTGCCGAGAAGACCTTCTCGGGACCGATGTTCGACGAGATTACAGCTACTTTTCCCGGCCAGGCGCTGCTCGACCGTACCTCTATGAATACCTGGGAGGACGCCGCCGTCATCAAGCAAGTCAATGCGATTGGCAAAAATCGTCTCGTCATGTGCGGCCTCTGGACTAGCGTCTGTATCGTCGGCCCATCGCTGTCCGCGCTCGATCAGGGCTTCGAAGTCTACGTGATTGCAGACGCTTGCGGCGATGTCTCCGACGAAGCGCATGAGCGCGCCATGCAACGGATGATCCAGGCCGGCGTGCGGCCTATGACATCGCTCCAATACCTGCTGGAGCTGCAGCGCGACTGGGCACGCGGCGAGACCTATGGCCTGACGACCGGCATCGCCAAGACGTTTGGTGGCGCTTACGGCCTCGGCGTCATCTATGCCAAGACCATGCTCGGCGCCCACGAAGGCTGAACCGTCCGGAGTGGTGCCGGCGATTTCCCCGGCGGCACTCCGACAATCCCTTCCGTTCTCCTGGAGCGCCCCATGAAAGCCTATGTCATCTCGCTTGCCGCCGGCCTTCTGGTGGGCATCATTTATGGACTGTTGAACGTCCGCTCTCCGGCCCCACCCATCATCGCACTTGTCGGTCTTCTTGGCATTCTCATCGGCGAACAGCTTCCGCCGCTGATCAAGAACATGTGGCGCAGCGAGCCCGCGGCTCTTTCATGGCTGCATCAGGTGCGCCCCCATGTATTCGGGCATTTGCCGCAAGGCGGCTTGCCATCCGAGTCGCCGGGAAGCCAACGTGCGGACACGAGCGCGCAGGGCTGATTTCCAAACTTGCGAGACAATGAATCATGGACAAAAATACCACGGCAGACCTGATCCTGCATCATGGGCTGATCACTACGCTTGACCGTTCCAATCCGGCCGCGAGCGCCGTCGCCATCGAGCACGGCAAGGTTCTGGCCGTCGGCCGCGACCATGATATCATGGCATTGGGCGGCACCAGGACCAGGATTGTCGACCTCAAGGGCAAGCGCGTGCTGCCCGGGCTGATCGACAACCATACTCACGTCGTGCGTGGCGGCCTGAACTTCAACATGGAACTGCGCTGGGACGGCGTCCGATCGCTTGCCGACGCCATGGCGATGCTGAAGCGGCAGGTGGAAATCACCCCGCCGCCGCAATGGGTGCGGGTGATCGGCGGCTTCACCGAGCTCCAGTTCGCCGAGAAACGCCTGCCGACCATCAAGGAACTCAACGCTATCGCCCCCGACACGCCGGTCTTCATTCTCCATCTTTACGACCGCGCTCTTCTCAATGCCGCAGCCCTTCGCGCCGTCGGCTACACCAAGGAAACGCCGAACCCACCCGGCGGCGAGATCGCCCGCGATGCGGCCGGCAATCCGACCGGCTTGCTGCTCGCCAAGCCGAACGCCGGCATCCTCTATGCGACGCTTGCCAGGGGCCCCAAGCTGCCCTTCGACTACCAGGTCAATTCCACGCGCCATTTCATGCGCGAACTGAACCGGCTCGGCGTGACCGGCGTCATCGACGCCGGCGGCGGCTTCCAGAATTATCCAGACGATTACGCGGTTATCCAGAAGCTCGCCGATGACGGCCTCATGACGGTGCGTCTCGCCTACAATCTGTTCACGCAGAAGCCGAAGGAGGAGAAGGACGACTTCCTCAAATGGACCTCCTCGGTCAAATACAAACAGGGGACGGACTATTTCCGCCACAACGGCGCGGGCGAGATGCTCGTCTTCTCGGCCGCCGATTTCGAGGACTTCCGCGAGCCGCGTCCGGACATGCGGCCGGAAATGGAAGGCGACCTGGAGGAAGTCGTCCGGATCCTTGCGCAAAACCGCTGGCCCTGGCGGCTGCACGCCACCTATGACGAGACCATCAGCCGGGCGCTCGACGTCTTCGAGAAGGTCAACCAGGATATTCCGCTCGACGGCCTGAACTGGTTCTTCGACCACGCCGAGACGATTTCCGAGGAATCGATCGACCGGGTCGCGGCGCTGGGCGGCGGTATCGCCGTTCAGCATCGCATGGCCTACCAGGGCGAATATTTCGTCGAACGCTACGGCCAGGGCGCCGCCGAGGCGACACCACCGATCGCAAAGATGCTGGAGAGGGGTGTCCGCGTTTCGGCCGGCACCGACGCCACCCGCGTCGCCTCCTACAACCCATGGGTCTCGCTCTCCTGGATGGTCACGGGGCGCACGGTCGGTGGCATGCGGATCTATCCGCGCCGCAACTGCCTCGACCGCGAGACGGCTCTTCGCATGTGGACCGAGAATGTCACCTGGTTCTCGAACGACGAGGGCAAGAGAGGCCGGATCGAAAAAGGGCATCTCGCCGACCTCATTGTCCCCGACAAGGATTTCTTCGCCTGTGCCGAGGAAGAGATTTCGTTTCTTACTTCGGAACTCACTATTGTTGGAGGCAAGGTGGTCTATGGCGTTGGTGATTTCGCCGATCTCGACGAGAGCGCCGTTCCGCCCGCGATGCCGGACTGGTCACCGGTCCGCGTCTTCGGCGGCTATGGCGCCTGGGGCGAGGCGGACGGTATCGGGCGCCATTCGCTGCGAAGAACCGCGATCACCTCGTGCGGCTGTTCATCCGCATGCGGCGTGCACGGTCACAATCATGCCGGCGCCAGGCTTTCGAAGCTGCCGGTGTCCGACCTCAAGGGTTTTTTCGGCGCGCTCGGCTGCAGTTGCTGGGCCGTCTGATCCAGGGAGCCATTCATGAACACGAATACTATCGCGATTGAACAGGGACTCGCCGGCAGACTGCTCACCGCACCTACCCTGCGCATATTCGCGCTGCTCGCCTTGTGTGCGGCCTATATCCAGGGCCGCTCGTCAAGCTCCTCGATTTCGGCGGCGCTATCGCCGAGATGGAGCATTTCGGACTTCTGCCAGCACCGTTCTTCGCCGCCGTCGTTATCGTCTTCGAACTCGCGATGTCGGCGCTGATTCTGACTGGATACTGGCGTTGGATCGGAGCGCTGGCGCTTGCCGCCTTCACCCTCGCCGCGACACGGATCGCCCTGCGTTACTGGGAACTGCCGCCCGGCCTCGCGCAGTCCATGGCCATGAATGCGTTCTTCGAGCATGTCGGGCTTGCTGGAGCCTTTGTCCTTGTTGCCGGAAACGACCTTGCCAGTCGCCGGATGTCAGGACCAGCCGAATGAACGAGCCGACCCGCGGCGGGCCGCTTCCCTATAATCCCATTCTTTCGGAAGGGATTCTATTACGGACGTCCATCAAGGATAGCGCGCTTCAGATGATAAGGATCGTGAGGGGTGATCGTTGTCCTTGCACACGCCCTGAGTTCGGTGTGAATCGCTTAGGGAACATAAGGTAAGCGGAGATCATCATGACCAGACCGTCGCTCGGCGTGCTCCTCAGTTTCAACGGCGGTTATGTCGACACGATGGGCTTCCTGGCCTTTGCCGGCCTCTTTACTGCCCATGTCACGGGGAACTTCGTGACCTTGGGGGCAGCGCTCGTCTTCGGAACGACAGGGATTATCGCGAAGCTGCTCGCATTGCCGGTCTTCTGCATCGTCATCCTGCTGACGAGCGTGCTGTCCTTGCGCCTCAAGCTCGCCGGACGAAGAGCCATCGTCACGCTCCTCTCCCTGAAATTTATGCTCTTCACGATCGCCGCCATCGCCGCCTTCGTTCACGGCCCTGTCTCGAATGGCGACTCGCCTGCCGCCATCACCATCGGGATGATCCTCGTAACGGCCATGGCGATCCAGAACGGGCTGCATCGAGCCTATCTTTCCAAGCTGCCGCCGACGACGCTGATGACCGGCACGACGACGCAGATCATGATCGATCTCGCCGACCTCATGACGGCAACCGACCACTCGCGCGAGGTCAAGCAGCGGCTGAAGCGCATGGCAACCAGCCTTCTCAGCTTTGCGATTGGATGCGCTGCCGCAGCACTCGCCTTCGTCGCCTCTCCGACCTGGTGCTTCGTCGTGCCTCCAGTGCTGGTCGGCCTCAGCTTGCTGACCCCTTCCGGCCAACCTTCCCAGGCGTGAGCCCGACAATCTCAAGGAAGCACGCCGTGCAAAACAAAGGATCGAGCGGTTTTCGCATCAATCCCCCGAACGGCGGACCGGTCGTCCGCCCTTGCAACACCAGGAACTGCCTCATGAACACGACCGTAAAGTCACACACAGCTTATGATCTGAAGACACCGACCGGCCTCTGTACGAACGCGACGAAAGACATCGGCGCCGCCGCGACGGTGCTACTCGCCGACATCTTTGCTCTCTATCTGAAGAGGAAGAATTTCCACTGGCATATGTCGGGTCCGCATTTCCGCGACTACCACCGTCTGCTCGACGATCAAAGCGCGGAGATCGTTGCGATGACCGATCCGCTGGCAGAGCGGGTCCGCGCTCTCGGCGCCGGCACCATCAAGTCGATCGGAGACATTTCCCGCCGGCAGCGGCTCCAGGACAACGACGCGGATTTCGTTCACCCGCACGAAATGCTCGCCGAACTGCGTCAGGACAATGCAACACTCGTCGCGAGCATGCGCCCGATGCACGATCTCTGCGACGAATATGGCGACGTGGCCACCGGCAGCCTGCTGGAGAACTGGATCGACGAGAGCGAGAAGCGCGTCTGGTTTCTATTCGAGACGCTGCGCGGCACCAACGGATGACAGTCGGAACTCAATGGATGTCAGATTTTCACCGACCGAAGCTCGCCGCAATGGTAACGTCGGCGGGCGCAACACGAGATGCCGCCCAACATCAACGCCGACGACACACCTGTGAAGCCCGGCAGATCGGTGTCGCGAGCACCGAAGACGCCGGCTGGAGGCATGTGTCGTCTTCGGGCAGGATGAACCAGTGGCAACCTCCCGCGCCGACCGCCAAATCCGTTGATGGCCGCCGAAGCAGCGTTCATGCCAATCAAGAAGGCTGCGGCTCCGGTTCATGGGACCTCGGCTGGTCCAATTGGCCGCCGTGTCGCCACCGACGGCCTGCCGTACAAGCTTTAAATGCACCACGATAGCCCATGCGGCGGCGCGCAGGGCGGCCTCGGGAGCCGATATGGACGGAGGTTCGCCAGTTATGAATTGGCTGACGAACCAAAATATACCGGTAAGCATTGATAAATAACGATAATGGTAGGCCCGGAGGACATGTTCAAACCTTTGATTTTATTGCTTTTTTCGTGGGCCAAAATCAGAAGCTTTCCCGTATCGTTCCGTATGATCTCGCCGCTGATTTAGCTCGAACTCGCGATTCTGCAGACGCTAGCAGGTACAATGCCCATGCCCATGCTCATACATGGCCGCGTTTCCTTATGGCTGCTTGCGCCATAAACGTCATTCGCTGACTCACGGGTTGCCCACCAGATCAGCGCAGCGCCGCCACCGCATTGCTCGTCATACATCTGGCTGTCAGCCAGCAGATCAAGTTGTTGGATCGTCAGGTGTCGGCACCAAAGACAATCGCCAGCCGCCCTTCGGCGTTTCCCGCCTTCAACCGGTCCAGTGCGCTGGTCACCCCGGCGAGCGTGACGCGCTCTACCTGTGCCTCGAACGGCTTTGCCTCATGCAGTTGAATCAGTTCGTGCATCTGCGCGCGCGTGCCGACGCTGGTACCCGTTATCCAGACACCACTCGCGGTGAGCCACTCCTGGCTGAGGGGCACCGGTTGCGAGACCATCGCCGCTGCGATGATCCTGCCACGGGGACGGATTGCCGCGACCATGGCATCCCAGGTTGCTGGCGTCGGCGCAAAATTGATGCACACATGGGCACGCAGGTGCGCCGGCCAGTTGACGGCGAGGCCAGGTGAGGCACGAAGTGTGTGCTCGGCGCCAAGCGAAGCTGCAAGCTGGAGCTTGGCCTCATCCGTATCAACGGCGACGACCACTGCGCCGAGCCGCCGGGCGATCTGGATCGCATACAGGCCCAAGCCGCCGCAGCCGAATACGGCACAGATCTCGCCGGCAACGACCCCCGCCCGCCTCACCGCGCCAAAGGCGGTCAGGCCCGCGCACATTAATGGCGCCAATATGGCCGCAGCACCTTCGTCCGGCACGCGCGCTGCGAAACGTGCATCGGCCACGACGTATTCGGCAAAAGTGCCCGCGACATCGAAGCCATGGGCCCGCTGGTGCTGGCAGAAAGCTTCCATTTCGGAGTGGCATTCATCGCAGCGGCCACAGGTATCGTGAAGCCAGGCGATGCCGGCACGCTCGCCAAGGCGCCAGTCCGTGACGCCAGTGCCCACCTGCACGACCCTGCCCACGCCCTCATGGCCGAGTATCGCCGTCAGTTGCCCCGATACTGGCCGCAGATGCCCTTGCCACACATGCACGTCGGTATGGCATATGCCACTCGCCTCCAGACGAACCAGCAATTGTCCGGGACCCGGTTCCGGCCGCGGCACACTCATGATGCGCAGCGGCTGACCCGCGCGTTCCAGCACGGCTGCAAGCATGCTGTGGCTCATCTAAAGGCCGAGTGCGCTTTTCACGACCGGCAAGCCTGGCTGACCGTCAAGGGTCGAGACCCCATCCAGCCATTTCGCGAGCTTGTCGGGGTTGCGCTTGATCATCTCGCGGGCGGCTTCGTCGGCGGATTTTTCCTCTCCAAGGATCATCCGCATGCCATAGTTTTCGTAAGTGAGATCGAAGGCCAGATTGGCGAACAGCTTGGCCGCGTTGGGGCATTCTGCCGAAAAGCCCTTGCGGCCGATGGTGCGCACAGTGGCACCGCCGAAATTCGGCCCGAACTCGACGTCTCCGCCCGACAGGTAGGTTATCTTGTAATCGAGATTCATCGGATGCGGTTCCCAGCCGAGGAATACGACCCAGCTCTTATCTGCCACGGAGTTTGAGACCTGCGTCAGCATTGCTGCCTCGCTGGACTCCACAATCTGCCAATCGCCAAGCCCGTGTCGGTTGGCCGCCACCATGTCGAGCAGCGGCTTGTTCGATCCCGCCTCGATGCCATAGATCTTGCGGCCGAACTTGTCGGCGTGGGCTGCGAGATCATCGAAGCTTTTGACCCCCTGGTCCGCAACATATTGCGGAACCACGAGCGTATATTTGGCGCCCTCCAGGTTCACGCCCAGCACTTCGACCGATCCTTCATCGAAGTATGATTTGTATTCCTCGTCCTGGACCGGCCGCCAGTTGCCCAGAAACACATCCATGTCGTTTTCCCTCAAGGCCGAATAGGCGACGCCGAGGCCGAGCAAGGTCTGCGAGGCATCGTAGCCCAGGGCATCGAGGATCACCTCGGCGGTGGTGTTGGTCAGGGCGATGTCGGTCCAGCCAAGATCCGCCATGCGGACCTTCTGACACTGCGCCTCATCGGCGGCCATGGCGGGTGAAGCGATCAACCCCGAAAACAAGGCAAAGACGACTGTCGTGCGCATTTGTGGTTCCCCTTTTTCTCGTTGAGACGGACTGCCAGCTGACGCTATGGCGTTTGCGCTGTATGTCAATATAGAATCTTGTATGAGCGTACAAAAATCTAATTTGCTAGAAAGGGAAATGGCGACTCAGAGCAAGCGAACCAGAATCGAGGACATCCGGCGGATCGAGCTGATCGCGGCCGCGCGCCGCGTGTTCCTCGAACATGGGCTGCAAGGCATGACCTCTGCCCGCATATGCCGCGAAGCCGGCATGTCGCCCGGCATTCTCGCTTATTATTTCAAGGGCAAGGACGAAGTCCTGTTCGGCATGGTGCGCTACAACAACCGCCTGCTGATGGAAGATGTCATCGCGCGGCTGCGCACGGCACGGACCGGTTGGGCACGGTTGGAAGCGATCGTTGAAGGAAACTTTCCCGCCACGGCTTTTACCCGCCCCATCGCCAACGCCTGGCTGTCAGTCTGCGCCGAGGCAGGCGTAAACCCGCAATATGCCCGGCTGCAGAGGCTGTTTTACCAGCGATTGCGCTCAAATCTGGCTTCGGTGTTTGAAGGGATGTTCGATGCGACACGCCTTCGCGAGGCGAGCCTCATCATCGCTGCCCTGATCGATGGACTTTGGCTGCGTAAGGCGGCCGCCGACGATGTCGGTCGCGACGAAGCCATAACCCTGGTGTTTAACGGGATCCGATCTCTGTTGAGCAATGGGGAGGAACAGCAGTTGCGTCGCCCATCGAAACGTGAACCCCAGAGGGCAACTCCGGCCGCGTGATCTCGTCGATTGAAAGCGATCGCTCCCCGCTTGTTTGAGCATAGCTCTCCCCACGGCTGACCAGCAGGCAGGCCCAAATTGCCGCTAGCCTAATCTAGCGTAATCCCCCTGCGCTATCGTCGACGGCTGTGGTCGGTCGGTCCAAAGCTGCCAGCTCGGTGTGAGTTTGCGTACGATCAGCCATTCGGCTCATCGGAGGGAATGTCGTTCGGAGCAATCTCGGAGCGTGGCGGACGCGCGCGGCTACGCGAATGGACATTGAGCTGTTTAAGACAGGCGTCGTAACCGGAAAGACCGTCAGAGACGAAAAGCTCGGGCCACGGCGTCGGTCGATCGTGAAAGGCGGCAAGGGTGCGCTGACTCGCACACTAGGGCTTCTTGGTGCGATCTTTGCCTGGGGCATCGATAATGGGCATGTCGAGCAGAATCCGGTACGGGGGGTTCGTCGTTTTGCGGATGCGCAGAAGAAGGCACTCCTAACCGGCGATCAGTATCCCGCGCTGGCAGAAGCCCTTCATACAGTTGAGCAGAAACGCGATCGCCACGGCGCACCCAGGCACAGCCAGATTGGAATCGCTGCCATTCGCTTCATTGCGCTGAGCGGTGTCCGGCGTGGCGAATGTCAACAGTTGCGCTGGGACGAGGTAGATGCTCTGGGAACTTGCCTCGCCCTTGGCGAGACCAAGACCGGACCATCCTTGCGGCCGCTCAGCCAGGCTGCATTTGCGATGATCGATAGTTTGGAGCCGATTTCGGACTACGTGTTTGCTGCCGGGCCTGAGCAGGCCGGTTACCAGGGGCCACCTGGCCTCTGGGAGATGGTTCAGAAAACGGCACGCCTTTCGGCTGAGACCGCCGCGGCCACGTGCCGTGACGAAAAGCCTCCCGAGGGCGGCCCGCTCGATGCCGTGACTTTGCATGGTTTGCGCCATAGCTTCGGGGGCGTTGCGGAACAGCTCGGGGCGACGATTACGACGATTGCCGCGATGCTGGGGCACCGGCTCAGCGGGGTGACCGGTGGCTATATCCTGAACGCGTGGATAGCTTGCTGATCGATGCGGCGAACGGAGTGGCGACCATATCGCTGCGCTGATGCGTGGCGAGGCAGCATCCGCACGGGTGATACAGTTTCGTCCCAGAGGCAGGAGCGCAAGCTCAAAGGCGGAAGCGAGCGTGCCAACCATTGAATGCCGCCAGATTTGACGCCATATTGCGTCATAATATGAGCCGACCACAGGAAGCAGCTGATGGGCCTGATTCAATATTCCGACAACGGATTTTTCGCGCCGCGCAAGATCGCGGAGGCTCTCCGAACGACCAGCGAGGAAGTTGCGAAGACTGCCGGCCTCGGCAAGGACGCCGTCCAGCGCAAAGACCGCGTTCGGTCGGACAAAACCCAGCGTCGGCTGCGCGAAATGGTGGAGATCGTAAATAAGGTCGAGCCGCGCCTCGGCTCGGCGCTCATGGCCTATGCATGGTATCGGTCCGAACCGTTGCCCGGCTTCTCCGGGCAGACGGCCATGCAACTGGTCCGTAGCGGTCGGGCTGACGAGGTGCTCGACTATATCGACGCTGTCGATGCCGGCATCCACGCCTGACCCGGTGGATGCAGTATCGAGGCAAGCTCTATCGGGCGCTAAACCCCATTTACGCGCGCGCGGCGCGTTCGGGTCGCGGTGCTGAGCTTTACGGCGGTCGGTTCAATCCGAAGGGCACTCCCGCACTCTATACATCCCTCTCCGTGCTGACTGCGCTGCGGGAAGCAAATCAGGTCGGCAATTTGCAGCCGACCACGCTAGTCTCCTACGATGCAGACATCGAGCAGATCTTCGACAGCCGGGACGAACAGGCGCTTCTGGCCGAGAGTGTTGATGCCGGCGCGCTTGCTGATAGCTCCTGGCGCGACCAGATGAAGGCGACCGGTGAGGCAGTGACGCAGGCATTTGCCCGAAGACTGATCGGCCTTGGCTATCACGGATTGCTCGTCAGGAGCTTTGTGCTGGGCGCGACCGCGGACGATGTCAATCTCGTGCTCTGGACGTGGGGAGATGCCCCGCCCTCTCGCCTGACCCTTATCGACGATGAGGGTCGGCTGTCGCGGTGAGCTGGTACGGCGGCCCGGAAGATCGGTCTCCTCGGCGGCATCACCTATGCAGTGGAGCTCGGGATGATCCTCGAGCAGAACCCTGTGCATGGCGTTCGCAAACCGAAGGACAGGGTCAACGCCCGCCGTCTCAGCGAGCAGAAGTATCGCACGCTCGGCGATATTCTGCGGCAGGCGGTCGAGGACGGACAATATGAGGCCACCGCAGAAATGATCGGGGTGATCGCCCTAACGGGCTGCTGGCGCAGCGAGGTCATCAGTCTGCGTTGCGGCGAAGTCGATATCGAGGGCAGTTGCGGCATTCCTTCGCCTCGGTAGCGTCAGAGCTCGGTTATACCGAGCCGACCATCGCAGCGATGTTGGGTCATGCAGCGGGCACGATCACCAGCCGGTACATTCATCATCTCGACAGCGTCCTGATCTCAGCGGCCGACAATGTCGCCGCCACGATCCAAGCGATGATGGTCGCGCAGCCGGGCAAAGACGAGCCGACACGAGATAACCGCATCTCGGCCACAGGCCCGTAGCGATTCCGGATATTCGTTTGATTCTGCCTGGCGCGACCGGAATGCCCAAGTCGTTTATGCATTGTTTCGACACGGGCTGGTTCGGGACTTCGATCGCTCACGAGCGGCTATTGTCAGGTCCGCAAATTCAGACTGTGACACGAGCCCCGTTCGGGCGTCCGCGGACGGTATCGCGAGGATAACTTGGCCGACTTAGCTTAACTCTGGCGTGCTGTCGTAGCCGACGGAGGCCACGTCTTTGAGGCCTGGTCCGTCGATGGGAATCGCGAAACGGCGCGAGACACTGGGCGACCGGAACATGGATGCCGACATTCACGCCTTGTGCAATTCCACCCTGCCAAAGCGCCTGCGCCGGTGAACTTCACTCGAGGGCGTCCCACTCCGGAGCGAAGGGGGGCCGGACGAAGCGCTGGTCTTTCGGCAGAGCGGCGATCTGCGCGCGATCCTCGTCGTCGAGCCGGATGCCGAATGCGTCGAGATTGGCCTTCTCGCTTTCGGGGCGCGCGGCTTTCGGGATCACGATGACGTCCTCCTGATCCAGAAGCCAGGCGATGGCCACCTGCGCGGCGCTGCAGCCATGCTTACGTCCGAGGGCAGCGAGTGTCGCGTCGCTCGCGGCCCGACCCTGAGCGAGCGGTGCGTAGCCCGTCAAGGGGATGTCTTTGCCCCGCAGGTAGGACAGCATCGGGTCCTGCGAAAGGAACGGATGGTATTCGACCTGAACGCTCGCGATAGGCGCACCGATCTCCTCCGCGGCATGGCGGATCATGGGCAGGTTGAAGTTGCACACGCCGATCGTACGCGTAAGGCCGCGCTCTCGCACAGACATCAGCGCCTCAGCGTCGTCGCCATGTCCATGTCTCTCGACGGCCACGTGGCTCATGTAAAGATCGACATGGTCGAGCCGCAGCTTGCCCAGGCTGGCGTCAAAGGCCCGGCGGAGCGCATCCGGCGCAAGCTGGTCGTGCCAGGCCTTCGTCGTGACGAAGAGCTCGTTCCGGTTCACGCCGGACGCCTTGATGGCGGCGCCGACCGCGGCCTCGTTCTCGTACATCGCCGCGGTGTCGATATGCCGGTAGCCGACCGCTATCGCGCTCTCGACGACCGGCTGGGCGTCGCCCCCTGGCACGCGGAACGTGCCGAAGCCAATGCGCGGAATCGCAACGCCCTGTGTGGTGATTGATTCCATGATGGTGTCCTTTCGCGGATGTGGCGGCGGCAGGGCACACGCGCCCGCCGCCGCTTCGCGCCGCCGGCTGGTTCGAAAGTCCATGCGGCAAGTCCTGATCGTGTCAGGCGGCTGCCTTGGCCCGGCTCGCCTCGAGGAGTTCGGCGATGACGCTGTCGAGCGTCGTCGTACC
Source organism: Mesorhizobium sp. M0060 (assembly GCF_040323155.1). Lineage (NCBI taxonomy): Bacteria > Pseudomonadati > Pseudomonadota > Alphaproteobacteria > Hyphomicrobiales > Phyllobacteriaceae > Mesorhizobium > Mesorhizobium sp. M0060. The sequence continues at coordinate 64,195 of NZ_JAMYUP010000021.1, read as the reverse complement.
TTTGACCGCCGACCGGCCGTGGTCGCTGAAATCGATCCATCCCTCGTTGAAGCCGTCGAGCCACGAGGACGGGCTGGCTTTCTGGGGGCCGCAGCCACCGTCGGATTTCGTCCATAACTACGAGATGGATCCGGACGCCAGACTGCCCGTCTGAACGGGCAAGCAGACATGTTCGACTTGAGACGTCAGAAAACCCGTAGGAGGAGCCGTTATGGGCATAGTTCACACGACAATGACCGACGAGCAGCGAAAGTCGGTCGCCCTTGAGTACCTCAAGTCTCTCGATCGCGGCTCGACTTCGGACGAGCGACCATTCCTTGAACTGTTTGCCGAGGACGCCGTCGTCTATTTCCCGAAATGGGGCGTAGCCCACGGCCGTAGCGAAATCGGCAAGCTATTCGGTGATGTCGGTGCGACCTTCAAGTCGATCCGTCATCACAGCCAGGACTTCAATTACATCTTCTCCGGGTCCGACACGATCGTCGTCGAGGGCAGAAGCAGCGGCGAACACCGCGACGGCCCGTGGGAGGCCGACCATCCGGCCTGGGGCGCCGGCCGTTGGTGCGACGTGTTCGAAATCCGCGATTTTCTGATCCAGCGTGTGTCCATCTATCTCGACCCAGACTATGCCGGGAAGGACACCGCTCGCTATCCGTGGATCAGTGCGTAACAGCAAATCTCCGATGTTGGTTCACCCCGGTGGGGCCAGCGGGCTCGCTGCTCTGCGTGTACGCGCACAGCTCATGAAATTTTTGCAGCGGGAAGGACAAGAAACTTCGCGACATGATGCCTCTGGCAGAAATCCAGGTAGGCCCGGACGATGCTGGAAGGATTCCGATGCGAAGGATAGAGCAGGTTGACCTGCTGTTCTGGCATCGGGTGGTCGGCAAGCACGGCGCATAGCTGGCGGCTCCGTATGGGTTCGGCGGCCAGGAACGGAGGCAGTTCCGTGACGACCTCGCCGGCCAGCGCCCGGCCCCGAAGCTGCAGATAATCGTTTGTGGTCAGCACCGCCTTCGGCTCGATGATATGCTCGCCGAGCCGCCAGATGCCTTGCGTGTTGGCGTCCCGGCACCAGGTAGCGCAAGGAAAGCGGTGCAGTGCATCGGGAGTAGCGGGCGTTCCCAATCGCTCCAGCAGTGCGGGACTGGCAACCAGCCCGTGGCGATAGGAGAGCAGTCGCCGCGCCACCATCGACTCGTGCAGGACATCTCCAACGCGCAACGCGACGTCGATTCCATCCTGGACGAGGTCGACTCGGCGGCCGGTGGTGTACACGCTCAGCTGAATGTCGGGATGTTGTCGCTGGAAGGCGCCGAGCAGTTCCCACCAAGGTTCGAAGGCCGTCGGCAGGGAGAGCCGAAGTCGTCCCCTTAGACGCGCCTGGTCGCTCCTGACCGCCTGTTCGGCCTCGACGAATGCCTCGACCCCTCTGGTCGCATGCTCATACAAACGCGTTCCGGCGTCTGTCAGCCGGGTGCCTCGAACGGAGCGCTCGAGCAGCTGCACCTTCAGTTCCCGCTCGAGTTCGCGGATCCGGCGGCTGAGCGTCGGCAGCGGAATGCCCGTCTGCTGCGCGGTGGCCGACAGGCTGCCGCGCTGTACGACACTCACGAACATCTGCAGGGCATTTAGGTCCACGGCTCGGTTCCCTATCAAATATGAGAGGGAGATTACCAGATACGTGCATAGAACACCATCCATGAGCGGACTAATTTGCCGATATCCGCAAACGGGATGTGTTCTCGGGCGAGCGGCAACAGGAGAGAATGATGTCTATAATCCTTCGCAAGAACCTAGCAGCGCTGGCACTTGCTGTGCTTCCTCTGATCGTGCTGGCGGCGCCAGCCAAGTCAAACGAACCGGTCAAAGCCGCCATAACGCAACAGCTTCAAAGCTACGAGCAGGCGCTTAACAACTCCGACGCCAAAGCTGTCGTGAAGCTTTACACGGACGATAGTGTGTTGATGCCGCAAGAGACCCCAACCGTCGTGGGCATCAAGGCAGTCGAGCAATTCTACGTTGCGACGTTCCAGGCGATCGACATCAACCTCCATTTCCAGATCGCCGAGATCCAGGTCGTTTCTGATGAATGGGCGTTTTTGCGAACGACATCCGCTGGCACCATGAAGATTCACGCCACCGGCAACGAAGTTCCGTCGCACAATCAGGAACTGTTTGTGTTGCACAAGGAGGTCGGGGCGTGGAAGCTCGCTCGCTACAGCTTCTCTTCCACCCTTCCGCCAGCGCAACGCTGATCGTCGGGAGACTTTCGGTGACTTCGCGAGCGGGTCCGAACAGTCTGTTTGATGAAAGCAGGCTCCTGATCATCGTCGGCGATCAGACACGGATCATCGCCGACGCCCGCGTGGAGAACCGGGCCGCTCGTTCAATCCGGCAGCTCACCGCCAAACGAAACACTACTTCGCGAGGAACGACGATGCGTGCAGCCTGGTATGAAAAGCACGGCTCCGCCCGAGATGTGCTTGTGGTCGGCGAGATGATTGACCCCGAGCCAACCGATGGTGAAGTTCGTATTCGCTTGGCCGTATCGGGGATCAATCCCGGCGATATGAAGAAACGGTCCGGCTGGCAGGGCGCGCCGATGCGCTATGCCCGGGTGATTCCGCACAGCGACGGCGCCGGCGTCATCGACGCCGTCGGCGCGGGCGTGTCACCAGACCGCATCGGACAGCATGTCTGGTGCTATGGCGCCCAACCCTATCGGCCGTTCGGGACGGCGGCCGAGTTGGTTGTGGTGCGTGCGGAGTTCGCAGTGCCCTTGCCATTCTCGGCGCGCAATGCGAGCGAAGTGGAGCTGGCAGAGCAGGCCGCATGTCTGGGGATCGCCGGTATCACCGCGCATAGGGCGATCTTCGCCGACGGCTCCGTCGCGGGACTTAGCGTGCTCGTTCACGGCGCGGCCGGCGGCGTTGGCTCGATCGCTGTGCAACTGGCCCGCCGAGATGGGGCCCAAGTCATCGCGATTGTCCGTGACCAGGCGCAGGTGAACGCGGTCGGCGAAATCGGCGCGCATCATGCGTTCCTCGCCGATGACCCAGACCTTGTCGCCCACATCCGCCAGGCAGCACCCGATGGCGTGCATCGAATAGCGGAGGTCGACCTTGCGTCGCATATTGAGGTCGACGCCGCGGTCATCGCTGTCGGCGGGGTGATCAGCGCCTACTATTCGTCACAGGATCGCCCGGCAATCCCGTACTGGCAGCTCGGCTTCGCCAATGTTACGCTTCGATTGCTCGGCAGCGACGACTTCAACCCGTCGGTCAAAGCGCAGGCCACCCGCGAACTCACCGACGCGCTGATAGACGGATCGCTGCGTGTGAACATCGCGGCCCGATTTCCTCTCGCAGAAATCGCGCATGCACACGAACTCCTTGAACAAGGCGCGGGCGGTCGTGTGCTTATCCAGCTTGCCGAGCGAAATTTCGCAACGTGCGAGCTCTAACAGAATTCCCTATCGCGACAGCGCCTAATCGCAGGACGTGCGCCGTCCCCACCGCAGAGTTGCTCGCGGTTCGCGGACCCGCTCCCATCAACAACGGCTCCGGATCGCCGCTCACGTAGCGATAACCGAGCCGCGGACTAGAGCCTTTCACGTTTTGATGGAAGCGTAGCCGGCGTTTGCGAAGTAGTTGTTGCATTCGGTTGCCTCGATCGTTTCAACGAGGTGGCCGATGTGGCGCCAAGTGTCCTCGACGGTACGTTTCTGAGCTTGGCGCATCCAGTGTTTGATTTTGGCAAAGGCCTGCTCGATCGGATTGAGGTCTGGGGAGTAGGGCGGTAGGTACCAAAGCCTGGCGCCGGCCGCCTTGATCATCTGCCTGATGGCCGCCGACTTATGACTTCCCAGATTATCCATGACGACGATGTCGCCGGGTTTCAGCACGGTGATGAGCTGCTGCTCGACATAGGCGCGGAAGCATTGGCCGTTGATTGGCCCGTCGAAGACGCAAGGTGCCGCGAGCCTATCGCAGCGCAGCGCGCCGAGGAAGCGTGCGCCAGTGGCCGTGCGGGGCCAAGCCGCGCAGCCGTTCGCCCTTCGGCCCCCAACCGCGCAGCGGAGCCATGTTGGTCTTGATCCAGGTCTCGTCGATGAAGACCAGATGCTGCGGATCGAGGCCGGCCTGCCAAGAGCGCCATCGCTGACGCCTGCGGGCAATATCAGCGCGCGCCTGCTCAAGGGCGAACAGCGTTTTTTTTGAAGCTCAGGCCCTCGCGCCTCAAGAACATCCAGACCGCGTTGTGCGAGACCTTGACCCCGCGTGCGGCCAACTCATCCTTCAGACCATGCAGTGTCAGATGCGGCGTCTCACGCACACGCGCCTCGATGAAGGCACGGTGCGGCTCCAGCACCCTCTTGCGATGTCCGCCCATCTTGCCAGGCGCAACCGAGCCAGTCGCCCGATGGCGCTGCAACAACTTCACCGCCGCGAAATGCCGAACCGTTTCGCGGCCGACCGGCGGCTCTCGCCACCCAAAACCGCCGCTACAACACGTTCGCGAAGATCATCCGAAAGAGGTCGCGTCATCCGATGCTGGCCTCCACTCCAGCCAGCATCTTGAATCACAAAACCGACTGATCCGGAATCCCCTTCGATTCCGTCAAATCAGGAACCGCTCTAAGCCAGGATACAATCGGACACCGTAGTTCGGCTGGCGAGCGCCGCCTGCCAGCGGCGGCTCACGAGACCTGTCGGCGGCCCCATCGCAAGAATGAAAATGGAAGTGAAGCAGAACTTTCGTGTGCAGTTTTGCACACGCACTCCAATAACTGATTGAGTTTATTCGCTTATATGTCCAATCCACCAATAGACGCGGTTAAGCTGTGTTAGACTGGACCGGCTTGCCCGAGCCTCGGTCAAGCCCTGCGTTCTTGGTTGGGCGGACTCTCCGATTTCTATCCGGCCATATCCTCAAACACTACTCACCATGGTTGACGCCTTCCATCTTCGGGCAACTGATCCCATCATTTCCGTATGGCCGCATGTTTGAGAATTCGGGAGCGTTGTCATGCATGATTGGATCGCTTGGATCGCATCGCCAAGCGGATCTGCCCCAAGAGCGCTACACTCGGAGGCACGCACGGTGGCGATAGCTGGCGATATGGATGGAGAACTCGACGGATGAGAGAAATGCCTAACTGCCGAGGAAGTCTCTGACCGTTATCGCGGGGGCGTCTCGGTTGGAACACTGCGAAAGACGCGCTCAGCTCAATCGCAGCGCCCATGTCACCGACATTGCCGGCAAGGCGCTTGACCCGGCATCGCTCGAGACATTGTCGAAGCTCGATCCGAAATCGCTGCCGGCGGTTTCCGGCAAGCCGCGGATCGGCGCCTGCGTTGCCGGCACCGGCAAGTTCATCTGCATCGGCCTGAACTATTCCGACCATGCCGCCGAGACCGGCGCCACCGTGCCGCCGGAGCCGATCATCTTCATGAAGGCAAGCTCGGCTATTGTCGGGCCGAATGACGACGTGCTGATCCCGCGCGGCTCGGTCAAGACCGACTGGGAAGTCGAACTCGGCGTGGTCATCGGCAGAAAAGCCAAATATGTCGGCGAGGCCGAGGCGCTGGATTATGTTGCCGGCTATTGCGTCTCGCACGACGTCTCCGAGCGCGCCTTCCAGGCCGAGCGCCAAGGCCAGTGGACCAAGGGCAAGTCCTGCGACACGTTCGGGCCGATCGGCCCGTGGCTGGTGACCAAGGACGAGGTCAAGGACCCGCAGAACATCCCGATGTGGCTGACGGTCAACGGCAAGACGATGCAGAACGGCTCGACCAAGACCATGGTCTTCGGCGTCGCTTATCTCGTCTCCTATCTCAGCCAGTTCATGTCGCTGCACCCGGGCGACATCATCTCGACCGGCACGCCGCCCGGCGTCGGCCTCGGCATGAAGCCGCCGGTCTTCCTGAAGCCCGGCGACGTGGTCGAGCTCGGCATTGAAGGGCTTGGCCAGCAGAAGCAGACGTTCCGGGGGGACGTGTAGAGGCTCTCCCCGTTTTTGAGACCTTGCGTCATTCGACGAGAGCAGATCATCCGATGCTGGCGTTCGCAGGGCTCTGTCGCTTTCAGCTCATATTCTCAACCGGGCAAGTTCTTAGCCGGCCAAGTGTCGGAAACCTCATAGCCGGTGGAGAACGGATCGGTTGGATCAAGCATGTGCTGGCCATGATGGACGGCAACGTCATCACAGCGCGGCGGACAGTGGCGACCTCGGCGCTCGCGGCGCGTGCCTTTCGCGCGAGGACTCGCGAAAACCGCTCGTCCTCGGCTCAGGCCGCGTCGCCAGCCCTATACCGGAGGCATATCGCGCCGTTCGTCCAATTGCCGAGGGATAGGATATCAATCCGGAGAGTGCGGACTGCATGGTTGCCGATTTGATCAACCGGGGCATGGCGCATGGCTCTCCCCTGGGATCCATGTTGACCTGATTGGAGGCTTCACACCAGCCGTCGGCTCGGGCCTTGCGGATCTTGTCGCAGCAAAATTGGTGCATTGCTCGCTCTGATGCAGCCAACAGCTGTCAGGTCCTGGTGCATCCGGTCGTTCGGCCGGCCTAGCGGTCCCAGGCGCCGCCAGGCGCCCAGGCAGCCCATCAAGGGTGATGCGCGTTCAGTGTTTGCCGACGCCGGCGGCCGCCTGTTTGATGAGGCTTGCGACAGCTGCAGGATCGGAGACGTAGACGGCGTGACTGCCAGGCGCCTCCACCGTCGTTGCCTGCGCCCGGTTCGCCATGTTGCGCTGCGCCGGCGGCGGGATCATCCTGTCGTCGGTGGCGACAAGGTACCAGCTGGGCTTTACCCTCCAGGCCGGAGCAGTGACCTTGCCTTCGAGCGCCGCCACGCCCCACGGAACCTGCGAATCCGCCATGAAGGAGGCGAGCCCGGGCCGGACATCGGCTGCGAACGAGGCTGCAAACTTGGCCTTGTCGAGCATCAGGAAGCCGTCGACGGGCGGCAGGATCGGCGGCACCGACGCTCCGGGCGGCGGGTTGGCGATCAAGGTCGAGACCGACTCGCCGGCGTCCGGCGCGAAGGCTGCGATATAAACGACACCTGCCACCTTCGCATCTGTGCCGGCCTCAGACACCACGACGCCGCCATAGGAGTGGCCGACCAGGATGACATCGCCCGGAGCGGCGGCGATGGCACGCTTGGTGACGGCGACATCGTCGGCGAGCGAAGTGGTCGGGTTCTGGACGATGGTCACGTCATAGCCGTCCTTCTTGAGGATCTGATAGACCCCGTCCCAGCCGGATCCATCGACGAAGCCGCCATGCACGAGGACGACGGACTTTGCTGCAGTGTTCGACATTTGAGTTCTCCTTTTTCGAAAACATTGGTTGAAGAGTTTGTTGCAAGAGGACTATGCGGCAAGGCGAAGTGGCGCGCTTTGACGCGGCCTTCAGGACCTCTTGATTTTGCATTGAGATCGCTTTGATTTTGCGTCAACGACGCGGTTAGAGTGTACGTCTGTTTGCAGCGTGGTCTGGAGCGAGTAATTTTGCCGTATCTTTTTGAGGATTTTGCTCTGGACTGCGATCGGCGCGAACTGCGTCGCGGCAACGACCTGATCGCCGTCGAGCCGCAAGTGTTCGACCTGCTGCAATATCTCATCCGCAATCGCGAACGGGTGGTCAGCAAGGATGACCTGGTCGATGCGGTCTGGCAGGGGCGCATCGTCTCGGACGCCACGCTCGCCAGCCGCGTCAACGCCGCCCGCAATGCACTCCACGACAGTGGCGATGAGCAGCGCCTGATCCGCACCATTCTACGCAGGGGCTTTCGCTTCGTCGGCACCGTGCTCGAGGAGGCCGGCACCGAGGCGACGACACGGGTGGAGCAACCGAAGCCTGCCTCGGGGATTCCCGCCCGTCCCTCCATCGCCGTGCTGGCCTTCGTGAACCTGAGCGGCGATCCGGATCAGGACTATTTTGCCGACGGCATGGTCGAGGACATTATCACGGGTCTGTCGCGCATAAGGTGGCTGTTCGTCATCGCGCGGAACTCCAGCTTTACCTACAAGGGCCGCGCGGTGGACGTGAAGCAGGTCGGCCACGAGCTCGGCGTGCGCTACGTGCTGGAAGGCAGCGTGCGCAAGGTGGGAAGCCGCGTGCGCATTACCGGCCAGCTCATCGACGCGGAGGACGGCAGCCATTTGTGGGCCGAACGCTATGACCGCGACCTGACCGACGTCTTCGCGCTGCAGGACGAAATCACCGTCAGCGTCATCGCGGCAATAGAGCCCAATTTGCGCCGGGCCGAGATCGAACGCGTCAGGCGCCAGCGCCCCGACAGTCTCGACGCTTATGATCTCCTGCTTCGCGCACTGCCTGATGTCTACACCTTCATGCCGCAAGGTGCCGCCAAGGGTCTGCCCCTGCTGAACCAGGCTTTAGCCATCGAGCCGACCTATGCTCTTGCCCATGGCTTTGCCGCCTGGGCGCATCAGACCCTATTTGTGCGCGGCGGCATGGACGCGGAGAACCGCGAGAAGTCGATCCGCCATGCCCATGCGGCGATCGAGCACGGTCCGGGCGACGCGATGGCGCTCGCTCTGGCCGGCTTCACCATCGGCCTCGTGGAGCATGACCGCAGGCTGGCCGACGAGGCGTTTACAGAGGCTTTGGCGCTCAGTGCTTCCTGCGCCTTCGTCTATGCCTTTGGCTGCGTGCCGGTGGCCTATGGCGGCGACGCGGCGCGCGCGATCGATTGGTGCGAGCGGGCAATGCGGCTGAGCCCCCTCGACGCCATGAGCTGCGTGCCGCAAGGCATCATCGGGTTCGGTAATTTCCTCTCCGGCCGGCACGAACAGGCCGTCGCGGCCGGCCGAAGGGCGGTGGAACTGAACCCCGGCTTCAGCATCCTGCACGGATGGTTGGCGGCACCACTTGCCAGGCTTGGGCGGCTCGACGAGGCAAAAGCGGCGGCCACGCGACTTTTGTCGCTCGACCCGCAATTCACCATCAGGCGCTGGTCTGCCGCCGTCGGAATTGCGCCTGAGATAATCGATGACGTCACCGACGCCATGCGGATGGCTGGCTTGCCGGCATAAGGGCGCACGCCGGGTCGCCGAGCGAACGCTGCTTGTGCGAGCAACGCGAATTCAGGCTTTGCGATCATCCAACGCGGCGTGGTGCCGGTCAAAAGCGGCGGACTACAAATTGCAGGCGATCTGAAACCCTCGGATGACTTTCTGGCCCGCACTAGATCCGTGGGCCAGCCTAATGGATTTCGCCTGGTCCCCAGGGCGATAGAAGGCTGGCTGGCTCGCCATTTCAACCTCAACCCTTCGATTTTCCGCTAGGGCGCCCCCCGCCTCCGCAGCGATGGCGGCGCCGTATCCATCCCAGGGGCCCGCAGTGTTCGCGGGGAATTCACCAGTGCGGACGAATTTCAGGAAGGCGCCGTTCTGACGGCGATAGGCCTCGGCATGGCGACCTCTCCAATCCGTATCATGATGAGTGACGTACTGTAGGCCTGAATCGACCATCGGTCAGAACATACTTTGCGCCAACACGGTCCGCCAAATGACGTGCCCGTTTCTCCGAGCATCGCAGATCACCTGCAGCGTCGCCCCGGAAGATCCTCGGCGAAGATGCTGGCATGGTCATTTCCCATGATCCCGGCACCGACAACGGCAAGCCGAATTGACATGAAAGGGCTCCAGTTGCTGTTGCTATCACCGAGCGGGCCCCGCTGGCCTTCGGCAGCACGGAGCAGCACCTATGCGCTGACGTCGATCCACGCCCTCGCCGGAGGACCTTCTTGCGTCCTCAAGGAGGGCCTGGATACGCGCGCCGGACCGGAAATTCATCGGCTCTGGCGCTCCTCCGGAAATAGCTTTCACGAAGTTCGCTATCTCAATGGCCTTGAGATCATTGAAACCCAGCTGATGGCCGGGGGCGACACAGAACAGACCGTAGGGGTCATGGTCCGGACCGGCTTCGATGCGCCTGAAACCACGACGTCCAGCTCGGTCCGCGACGCTGTAGAAGTGCAACTCGTTGAAACGCTCCTGCGAGAAGACCAGCGCGCCCGCGGTGCCGTACACCTCGAAATCGTGCTGCATCTTACGGCCCGTGGCGATCCAGTTGGCCTCGATGGTGCCCGATGCACCGTTTTCGAATCGGACGAACATCCGGGACAGATCGTCGACCTCTACATCGCGTCTGCCGCCGGTGCCGTCGGGGCGCGAACCTATCACCGTGACGCAATCGCTCAACACCGGCTTATCGGGCCAAGAAGATATTCCGCTGTGGCAAGCGCGTGGCTGCCAAGGTCTGCGAGGGCACCGCCGCCGGCTGGATCGTGGCGGAACGTAAATGGGCTTTCCGGATCCGCCATATAGTCCTCGGCATGGATACCGCGGTAACTCCAGATTTCGCCAAGCTCACCGTTCCGGATCATGTCACGCGCAAGGCGCAGCATCGGGTTGCAAAGATAGTTGAAGCCGACCTGCGTGCGCACCCCAGCCTGTTTGGCCGCTTTGGCCATCTCCCATGCGTCGCTCGCCAGCGGTGCGAGGGGCTTTTCACAGTAGACGTGTTTGCCGGCACCGATGGCTGCGAGCGCCATTTCCTTGTGAAAGGCATTCGGAGCGGTGATGTCTATCAGGTCGATTTCGGGATCTGAAATGAGCGTGCGCCAGTCGCCGCTCGACCGAGCAAAGCCTAGCGCTCGCGACGCCTTGGCTGCGATGTCGTCAGAGCGGTCGGCGATGGTATGAAGGACAATCTCAAATGGTAGATCAAACACACGTTGCGCGGTTGCGAAGCCGAACACGTGGGCCTTGCCCATGAAGCCAGAGCCGATCAGCCCAATCCGTAGTTTAGGTCTGTCTGCTGTCATGCTTCCACGCTTCAGAAGGTGTAAGTTTGCAACGGGGTCGGTCGCGGAATAGGAGGCGGGATTTCTCCCGCCCCTTTCATGGTTACTTCGCGATGCAGGTGTCGGCCGTCTCCGGCGTGCAGACGTCAAGTCCGGTGTAGGTCGGATCCGTCGGAGCCGGCTTGCCGTCCTTCATGTCCTTGAGCGCGAACATGGTCTTGTAGCCCATTTCGAAGGGACGCTGACCTACCTGGCCGAGAGAGTACCCTTCCTTCATCTGTTCAATCTGCGTGGGCAAGGTATCGGCAACGACCAGCGCCAGTTCCTTCTTGGCGATCTTGTCCTTGTACGGCTCGACCGCAGCGCGGTTGGCGTCCGGCACAAATTGCGGGAAGCCGCCGGTCGGCACGAATGCGTCAAGGTTCGGCATCTTCGCCATGTAGTCCTGGAACTGCTGCACCGACAGCGGGAAATCATCGTTGGTGTACAGCGGGCAGCCGGGCGCCTCGGTCCAGCCGTTCTGACTGGTCAGGGGATCGCCCGGCGAGGCGGCCGACTTGGTCCCGGAGAGCGTGTCGCGGATGCCTTGCATGCGCTCGTTATGGTTTGCCGCTGCCGCGCCGCCGGACTGGATGCAGATGGTGCCACCTTTCGGCTTGATCGTCTGCACGATCTTGGCGAGGTTCACGCCGATCTCGTAGTTGTGCGTTCCGACATAGGCGGCGCGCAGATCCTTGTTCTCGGGCAGCACGTCCGCGTCCCAGGTCAGCACGGGAATACCAGCTTCCTTCGCGGCCTGCAGTGCGACGGCCATGGCTGCCGCGTTCGCCGGTGCAACGGCGATGCCATCGACCTTCTTGGCAACCAGATCCTGCACGATCTGAACCTGTTCCTCACCGCCACCGTGCTCGCCGGGTCCGATGTACATGCACTCGAATGCGCCGTTGGACTCGGCCTCTGCCTTCTTGCAGCCATCACGAGCCTGGTCGAAATAGGGGTTGTTCATGTTCTTCGGCACCAGCGCGAATACGAGTTTCTGCTGGGCGTAGGCCTGCCCCGCCGTCAGGGCGGACGCGGCAACCGCAGCCGCCAAAAGATATTTCTTCATCGATGTTCCTCCGTTTGTTGTGTTCACCTCAGGATATTCCACCGGCATAAGCCGGCAGAGCTCTAGCCACGCTTGATGGTGAAGAAGGACTTCAGCGATCTGCCGGACGTCCCCATGCCAAGAAGCACGGCGAGAATGATGAAGATGCCAACGAAGGCACCCTGCCAGTTGGAATCGATGCCTGCCATCAGCAGGGCGTTGCGGACGACCTCGAGGAAGGCCGATCCGATAACCGCGCCGAACGCGGTGCCATAGCCGCCCATCAGGCTGGCGCCGCCGATCACGGTGCCGGCGATGACGCGCAACTCGTAACCTGTTCCCACCGCATTGATCGCCGAGCCGCTGTAACCGAGCAGGAGCAAGGATGCGATCGAGGCGCAGAAGGACGAGAAAACATAAGCCTGGAACTTGATCCGATCGACGGGCACGCCCGTCATGCGTGCCGCATTCTCGTTACCGCCGATCGCGAACAGATGGCGGGCCCACGCGGTGAAGATGAACACCCAGCCGAGGGCTAGCGCCATGATCACCATCACCCAGAAATGGGACGAGAACTGCGGTATCCAGCTAGGAGCCCATCCCTCCAGCGAGTGCACCGGCCACTTTGCCTGGCCGATGGCTTTCACGATCGGGGCGTCAGGCCCAAACTGATAGAGCATTTGGTTGCCTGACAGCACCACCGCCAGCGAACGCGCTATCGACAGCATGCCAAGCGTGACCACGAAGGACGGCATGCCGATATAGGCGACGAAAAAGCCGTTGAACGACCCGCAGGCAACTCCAGCGAGAAGGCCGGAGGCGAACGCCACGTACCAAGGATAATGCCAGGTCAGTAGAAGACCGGCCACGATGGCCACGAGGCCCATGACTGACCCAACGGAAAGATCGATCCCGCCCGTAATCAACACCACGGTCATGCCCAGGCCCATGATGGCGATCAGCGCGAAATTCCGGGTGATGTTGGTTGCATTTTCGGCTGTGCCGAAGCTCGGTTCCAACATGGTCATAAACGCGACAAGGAGGAAGAGCGCGACCGAGACCCAGAAGGCCTGGCTACTTCTCAACTTCTGAAGCGCAGTTTGTTCCATGATGCCGACGACGTCGGCAATCGAGGCGTGGCTTTCCTGGATCGCTTCGGGTTGACTAGGCTGCACGGATCGCTCCCGTGATTAGTCCGGTGATTTCTTCCGGAGATGTCTGAACGGTGGGTTTGTCGGCAACCTTGGTGCCGCGCCGTAGAACGACGATACGATCGCAGACGGCAAAAACGTCTGGCATGCGGTGGCTAATCAGGATCACCGCGACACCGCCCGCTTTCATGCGCCGGATCAATTCCAGGACCTCAGCAACTTGGCGCACGGAAATCGCAGCGGTCGGTTCGTCCATAATGACGAGTCTGGCGTTGGACAAACGGGTCCGTGAAATCGCAATTGCCTGGCGCTGACCGCCCGACATTTTTTTTACGAGATCGCGTGGCCGCGTTTCTGACTTCAGTTCGCCGAACAACTCCGCGGAGCGATCGATCATCGCCTGCTTATCTAGAATCCGGAAAGGCCAGACACCCTTTTTGAGTTCTCGACCCAGGAACACGTTCTGCGCAGCGGTTAGATTGTCCGCCAGTGCGAGATCCTGATACACGACCTCGATCCCCTCGGCGCGAGCATCGAGCGGCTTGTGGAAGTGGCAGGCCTTGCCGCCGACTCTGATCTGCCCTTCGGTCGGGGGAAAATTTCCCGAAATCAGTTTGACCATTGTCGATTTTCCGGCGCCGTTGTCGCCCATCAGGCCGGCCACTTCACCGGGTTCGATCGAAAAGCTGACGTCTGACAGCGCGCGGATTGCCCCGAAGCTTTTGCCAACGCCCTGCACTTCAAGCAAAGACACGTGGTCATCCTCCCATGGACACGGCGGCTCTTGGAGTCTCGCCTCGCCTCATTCTGCAATGGATATTGCGTATGAAGTTCTTGTGCAACAATGCTTATTGCAGAGTTTTATAATTTGCAACAACTATTTTCTATGCGGATTAACTAGCTGTTTTTGATAAGATATTTTTCGGCGCAGCTTGGTGCGAAATCGAAATCTGATGATTGCCGGGATGGCAGCATCGCTTTGTTGCAATGTTTCTTGTGGCGCCGGACTGACAGACCTTTGTGCGGCTTTCAATGGCCGTTCAACGACGCGGGTTGGCCCTCCAGCTCTTTGCCGTTGACCACCAGCGCCGGGTCGATCCTGCTCTCAAAGAAATCGAGCACGTTCTGCACCGCCGACATGGCCATCCGTTCACCGCATTCGATTGTGAGGCCGGCAATATGAGGCGACAGGATCACCTGATCGCATAAGAGGAGTGGATTGTCGGAAGCGGGCGGTTCCTCGTCGAAGACATCGAGGCCGGCGGTCGCCACCTTGCCGGACTGAAGGGCTGCAAGAAGTGCCCTTTCGTCAACTACGCCGCCGCGCGCTGTGTTCACGAGCCAGGCTCCCGGCTTCATGAGGGAAAACTCGTGCTCGCCGATAACAGGTTTATCGCCCTTGGGCGCATGCACGGAAATGGCATCCGCCCATCGAAGGGCCGACGCCAGATCGGAGACGGTTTTCGCAGGGCCTTCCGGCCATCCGATTTTTTCGAGATACGGATCGTAGGCGGCGATGCCCATGGAAAAGGCAGCCGCCATCTTCGCGAGATGCCGGCCGATGCGGCCGTAGCCTAGAATCAGCAGACGCTTGCCGGCCAGTTCCGAAGCTTCCAGCCTGTTTCGCCAATTCCAGGCGCCCTCGCGAACTGACTGGTCCCCGCGCACAGCATGCTTGGCACAGGCAAGGAGCATCATCATGGCGTGCTCGGCGACAGATATGGAATTGACGTCTCCGACGACGGCGAGCGTGATGCCGCGCTTGTTGAGGGACGGCAAATCAACAGAGTCGTAGCCGACACCGTGACGGGACACGATCCGGAGCCTGCGCCCCATCTCGACGGTCGCGGCCGAGAGAGGCTGTGTGCGGATCACCAATCCATCGGCCCTGTCGATCAGGTGGGCATAGCTTGGCTCCGACACTTCCTCGACATAGTCGTAGGTGACGCCGGCGGCATGATCGAGCAACGCGATTCCAGCCGGGTGCAGCTTCCCGGCAACCAGAACATGCGGCATCAGTACCCTCCCTTGGAACCGGCGCTGACGCTTGATCCGCCCGTGAGTTCCCTGAACTTTTTGACGTTCGCTTCCGCCGCACCGGCCAGCATGCGCACGTCGTTGGAGACGGTGGTCATGTTGTAGCCCCACCCGATCGCACGCGCCGCGTAAGCCGGAGTTCCACAGTGCAATCCCGCGGCTATGCCGGCTTTTTTGCAGGCCGCCACGATATGCTGGATGGCCTCGATCATCTCCGGTTCTTCGCGGTCGAAGGCAGGCGGCAAGCGGCCCTGGGTCATGCCGAGGGTCAGGTCGGCCGGACCAACGTAGATCCCGTCCAGTCCAGGGGTCGAAGCGATCGCGTCGAGATTGTCCATCGCCTCGGCCGTCTCAACCATGGCAAAGGCAAGTATCTCGCCATTGGATTCAGAAGCGTAATTGGCACCGGCCGCGAAATTCACACGTGTCGGACCAAAGCTTCGGCTGCCGAGTGGCGGATAGCGCACGTAGCTAACAAACTCGGCCGCCTGTTCGGCGGTATTCACCATCGGACAGATGACGCCGTAAGCACCTGCGTCGAGCACTTTCATGATGATGCCTGGCTCCAGCCAAGGCACCCTGACGAGCGGCACCGTAGCGGAGGCACGCATCGCCTGGAGTATTGGCAGCAGGCCGCTGTAATCGAGCGCTCCATGTTGGAGGTCGACGCCGATGCAGTCGTAACCTTGCGCCGCCATGATCTCGGCGGTGAAACTGTTGCCGATCGAAAGCCAGCCATTGATGGTCGGCTTCCCATCGGCCCAAAGCTGCTTGAGCCTGTTCTTGATCATGAAAAACGCTCCTTAGAATACGATTTGAGCCAGCTTGGTATCGAGATAGTCCCGGATACCTTCCGCGCCGCCTTCCCGGCCCATGCCGGAATGGTTGGTCCCGCCGAACGGCGCCTCGGAAGCCGCTAGCGCAAAGCTGTTGATGCCGACCATTCCGGCCTTGAGCGTCGCGACAACTCTGCGGGCGCGCCCCGCATCCCGGGTGAAGGCATAGGCAGAAAGCCCCATCTTCGAGGCGTTTGCCCGACCCAGGACCTCCTCTTCGGACGAGAAACGGGTGATGGCCGCGATCGGACCAAAATTCTCCTCGGCAAACACGGTCATGTCGTCAGCAACATCGGTAAGGACCGTCGGCTCAAAGAAATGACCGGCGTTGAACGCCGGCGAGCGGCGGCCGCCTGCGGCAATCCTGGCACCGGCCTTTTCCGCGTCGGTAACGATTTGTTCGATTTCGTCGGTCCTCCTGGCATTGATCAAGGGGCCCATCTGCACCGTCGGATCGAGCCCATCACCCAGCTTCAGGGCCTTCGCCCGCGTGACGAACCCGTCGACGAAAGCATCATGGACCTTTTCGTGGATGAAAAAGCGGTCTGGCGTGACGCAAACCTGCCCGGCATTGGCGAACTTCGTGGGCACGGACACGTTGAGCGCGCTTTCGATATCCGCGTCGTCGAAGACGATGAGAGGCGCGTTACCGCCAAGCTCCATCGACACCTTCTTCACCGTATCGGCTGCGTCGCGCAGCATTTGCTGCCCGACCCGTGTAGACCCGGTCAGCGAAACCTTGCGCACAAGCGCCGACGCCATCAGCGGCACGTAGGTTGTGGCCGTGGACCCGACGAGAAGACCGACCGTGCCTGGGGGGAGCCTGCCCGCACGCAGGCAGTCGATCATCACCATCGCGACCCCTGGCGTCTGGCTCGAAGGCCGAAGGATGGCCGAACAACCGGCGGCAAGCGCCGGGGCGACCTTGCGGGCGACGAGCGCGGCCGGAAAATTCCATGCCGTAAAGGCCGCCACGACGCCGATCGGCTCATGCAGCACTTCGAAGCGACCTCCGGGGACACGGCTCTCGACGATACGGCCATAAACACGCCGAGCCTCCTCGGCGTACCACCGGAACTGATCCGTCGCCAGAACCCACTCGCGTTCGGATTGGGCAATGGGCTTGCCCGTCTCCAGCGTAATCATGCGGGCGGCTTCGTCCTTGCGCCGGCCCATTTCGTCGGCGATAGCGTGAAGCGCGTCGGCGCGCTCGAACGCGCTCTTTGCTCGCCAGGCAGAAAGGCCACGTTCGGCGGCCGCCAAGGCAGATTGTGTATCGTCCAGCGTCGCGGTTGGAGTGTCGCCCAGTGAGCGTTCGGTGACGGGACTGGCTACGGTCGCCGTGCTTCGGTCGGAAGCGGCGCGCCATTCACCGTCGATGAAAAGTCCGTATTTGTCATACATTGCCGTCACCGATCTCGCTGGTGCTGACCACCCGACGCTCTGCGACAGATTTGATCGCTGCTTCGGCGAGGACCAGCGCAAGGCGTCCGTCCTCGAATACGACCGACGGCTGGCGTCCATTTTCGATGGCGTCGACGAAGTCGTCGATTTCAGCGTTGAACGCTTCCCTATATCGCTCGATAAAGAAGTGAAGGTATGGCTGCGCCCGATCGCTCAGCCCATCGGCATAGATACGGGCCTCATGCGCGCGTCGGTTCTCGGAAATCGCCATGCCGGCCGATCCGAAAGCCTCGACGCGCTGATCGTATCCATAGACCGCGCGTCGTGAGTTGTTGATGATGCACTGCTTGCCGCTGGCGGTGCGCAAAACCACGGTCACCGTATCCCAGTCATTCGTCTCGGCCATCAGGTCCGGGTCGACCAGCCGGCTGCCGGTCGCAAAGACCTCAACGGGCTCTTCACCGAGCATGAAGCGAGCCATGTCAAAATCGTGGATTGTCATGTCGCGAAATATGCCGCCGGACACGCGTGTGTAGGCAGCTGGCGCCATGCCAGGATCCCGCGACGTGATGATCACCTGGTGGAGCTCGCCGAGCTCGCCACTCTGGATGGCCGCCCGCACCGCAGCATGCCCGGGATCGAAGCGGCGGACGAAGCCAATCATGATGGGCAGCTTGCTTCCACGGATGTTTGCGGCACAGCGATCGACACGCATCAGGTCAAGGTCGATGGGCTTCTCGCACAACACTGGCTTTCCGGCCGCCACTGCCCGCTCAATGTAGTCGACATGGGTATCGGTGGCCGTCGCGATCAACACGGCGTCCACATCGTCCGTGTCAAACATGGCGTCGGCCGAGTCCAACGCGGGAAGGCCGAGCATGGCTGACACTTCGTCGGCGGCGGCGCGATTGACGTCATACACCGCCGCCAGTTTCGTTCGTGGGTGTGCAGCGATATTGGCCGCATGCATGCGCCCGATGCGCCCGCAACCGAGCACGCCAATTCTCAGCATTGCATTCCTCCGCAACAATATTTTTGCAATGATCGTTGCAAAGAGGTTGATTTGTCAATGGCTATTTCGTAATAGTCTGCACAACGGAAATTCGCTAGGGAGGTAGTGATGACGAAGACCATTCGTCTGACCATGACGCAGGCGCTTGTGCGCTATCTGAGCAATCAGTTCACCATCGTCGACGGCAGCAAGGTTCCGCTGTTTGCGGGCGTGTTCGCCATTTTCGGTCACGGCAATGTCACGTGCCTGTCCGAGGCCCTGGAGGCCGCGCAGGACGTCCTTCCCACATGGCGCGGCCAGAATGAGCAGTCGATGGCACTGGCCGCGATCGGGTTCGCGAAGGCGAAGCGCCGGCGCCAGATCATGATCGCCGCCACCTCCATAGGCCCGGGGGCTCTGAACATGGTGACCGCCGCGGGCGTCGCCCATTCAAACCGGCTTCCGGTACTGATGCTGGCCGGCGACACCTTTGTCAGCCGCCGGCCCGATCCGGTCATGCAGCAGGTCGAGCACTTCGGCGATCCTACAGTCAACGTCAACGACGCGTTCAAGGCGGTGACTCGCTACTGGGACCGCATTGTCCATCCCGAACAGATCGTTTCCTCGCTGCCCCAGGCGGTCGCGGTTCTGCTTGATCCGGCCGACTGCGGGCCAGCTTTCATCGCCCTCCCGCAAGACGTGCAGGAAGTCGCTTGGGATTATCCCGAGTCCTTCTTCGAACCCACGGTCCATGCGATTCCGCGCCCCCGGCCGGATCGCGCGCGTCTCGAAGAAGCGGTGCGTCTTCTCAAGGCGGCAAAGCGTCCGCTGATCATTTCAGGCGGCGGCGTGCGTTACTCCGGTGCGGAGGCCGCTCTTGCGAAATTCGCCGAGGCGCGCGGTATTCCGCTTGCCGAAACCATCGCCGGCAAGGGCACGGTGACGCACGACCATCCTGCCCATATCGGGCCCATTGGCATCGTCGGCTCGACATCGGCGAACGCGCTTGCGGGTGAGGCCGATGTGATCCTGGCCGTCGGCACGCGGCTCATGGACTTCACGACGGGATCGTGGAGTGCGTTCAGCCCCGACGCCAAATTCGTCTCGATCAACGCCGCGCGGTGGGATGCCACGAAGCACCGGGCTCTCGCCGTGGTCGGCGATGCGCTGGAAACCATCAACGAGGTCGAGGCCGCGCTCGGTGACTGGAAAGCCGAAAGCGGCTGGACCGAAAAGGGCAAGGTCGAATTTGCCAACTGGAACACCGCGCTCGACGGATTCCAGAAGCCTACGAATGACCCGGTTCCGACCTACGCGCAGGTCGTCGGCGTGGTCAACGCGAAGGCCGGCGAACGGGATCTGCTGATCACCGCGGCGGGCGGGCTTCCCGGGGAAGTCATGAAGAACTGGCGCGTGAAGGAGCCGAACACGTTCGACTGCGAGTTCGGATTTTCCTGCATGGGCTATGAGATCTCGGCCGGATGGGGTGCGGCGATGGCGGATCCGACCCGCACGCCGATCGTGATGATTGGCGACGGCACCTACATGATGATGAATTCCGACGTCTACTCATCGGTTCTCGTCGGCCACAAGATGATCCTGATCGTCTGTGACAATGGCGGCTATGCGGTGATCAACCGGCTACAGAATGCCAAGGGCGGCGCGTCCTTCAACAACATGATCAAGGATTGCCGGGTCAAGGAGCCGTTTTCGGTCGACTTTGCAAAACACGCCGAGGCCATGGGCGCCCTCACGCGGCGGGTTGAGAGCCTTGCGGATCTCGGCCAGGCTGTGGAGTGGGCCAAAGGGACGGATCGCACCACGGTGATCACCATCGTCTCCGATGGCTATACCTGGACACCCGGCGACGCCTGGTGGGATGTCGGCGTGCCGCAGGTCAGCGAGCGGGCCGAGGTGCGCGAGGCCCATTCGGTTCAAGCCGAAGGCCGCAAACGGCAGCGCATAGGAGTCTAGGTTTTTCGGACGCCCCCCGGGGCGTCCTCTGCCGGAACGATGCCACACTCCCTGAGCATTGTTCCGGCAGTTTTTTTCGCGGCGCCAAAAGTTGGCGGCGGCAGCTGGAATGATGATGGAGATCAAGATGAGAGCCAAGCTTGGCATCGCGCCGATCGCCTGGTGGAACGATGACCTCGCCGAATTGAGCGACGACGTTTCGCTGGAGGAGTGTCTGCGGCAGGCCCGCGAGGCCGGCTTCACCGGCATGGAGACCGGTCGCCGTTTCCCGATGGACGCGGCGGTGCTCGAACCCACTCTGAGGCAGCACGGTATGAGCGTCTGCGGCGGCTGGTTCTCCGGTCTGCTGCTTGACGGCGATATCGAAGCGGAGAAAGACCGCATCGCGCAGCAGATGCAGCTCTTCAAGGCCGTCGATGCCCCCTGCATCGTCTACGGCGAAACGGCAGGCACCATACAGGGTGATCGCTCCGCGCCGCTTTCCACCAAGCGGCGGCTCTCGGAAGACGAGATCAGAATCTATGGTCGCAAGATGACTGCCTTCGCCGAATGGTGTTCGGGCGAGGGCATGCCGATTTCCTACCACCACCACATGGCCGCGCCGATCGAGACCGAGGAAGAGCTCGACTTCCTGATGAAGCATTCCGGCGAGGGTCTGGCCCTGCTCTACGATGCCGGCCACATGGCCTTTGCCGGCGGCGACGTGCTGCGGGTGGTCGACAAGCACCACGCCCGCATTTCGCATGTACACACCAAGGATATCCGCCAGGCAGTCGTAGACGGGCTCGACCGCACCCGGGAAAGTTTTCTCGACGCGGTGGTCAAGGGAGCCTTCACCGTGCCCGGCGACGGCTCGCTCGACTTCGAGGCGATCATCAAGCGCTTGGCGAGCCACGGCTACGAAGGCTGGTTCGTCGTTGAAGCCGAGCAGGATCCCGTCAAAAGCCCGCCGCTCGAAATGGCGAAGATAGGTCACAAGGAATTGCTGCGCGTCATGGCCGCGGCTGGCTACACAGTGGAGGACAAGGCATGAACCGGATGGATGGTAAGATCTGCGTCGTCACCGGATCGACGCAAGGACTGGGCGCGGCTATCGCTCGCCAGCTCGCCCGAGCCGGAGCCGCTGGCCTCGTCACACTTGGTCGTAACGAAACCAAGGGCCGCGCGGTGGCCGCAGACATTTCGCACGCCACGGGCGTGCCCGTGCACTATGTCAACGCCGATCTTGGCAATGTCGAGGATTGCCGCCGCGTGATCGCGGAAGCGGAGCGCGTTTTCGGAAGAATCGACGTGCTGGTCAATGCCGGTGCCCGGACGGACCGAGGCACGATCCTCGACACGTCGCCAGAATTGTTCGACGCCCTGTTCGCCGTGAATGTACGCGGACCTTATTTCCTCATGCAGGAAGCCATCCGGCACATGATCGGCCATGGCATCGAGGGTGCGATCTGCAACATCGGCTCGATTTCGCAGCAGGCCGGCCAGCCGTTCATCAACGTCTACTGCGCCACCAAGGCGGCACTGGCGACACTGACCCGCAACACGGCATTTTCCGTCATGAAGAACCGCATCCGCGTCAACCAGCTGGATATCGGCTGGATGGCGTCCGACCACGAGCGGGAATTGCAGGCGAGCGAGAAGGGCGATCCCGACTGGGAAGCGAAAGCCGTTGCACACCTGCCCTTCGGACGCCTGATCGACCCCCGCGAGGCGGCACGAGCGGTCAACTTTCTCGTTTCGGACGATGCGGGTCTCATGACGGGTGCGGTGGTGGATTACGACCAGACCGTGCTTGGCGCCGCACCCGGTCCCATGGCCGTGCCTGAGAAGGCGATGGCGCTCTGAAGCCATTGGAACCGTCGAAGCGGATACGGAAAAGAAAGCAGCTGCCCTGTGAGGACCCACATCACTCTTCTGGGCGGCTCCGATAACGGATGAACCGGCGGCCCTGCCGCCAGAAGGAGAGCAAGATGCGGACCATTAAGGGGCCAGCTGTGTTTCTGGCTCAATTCGCGGGCGACGAAGCACCGTTCAACAGCATCGAGGGATTGGCCGGCTGGGCCTCGGCCAAGGGCTTCAAGGGCGTGCAGATACCGACCTGGGACAAGCGCGTCATCGATTTGAAGCAAGCGGCTGAAAGCCAGACCTATTGCGATGACTATGCCGGCAAGCTCGCCGAACACGGCCTGGTTGTCACCGAACTGGCGTCGCATCTGCAAGGTCAGCTTGTGGCCCTGCATCCCGCCTACGATCATCCGGCGGATTCCTTCGCCGCACCCGAGGTGCGGGGCAATCCGGCCGCACGGCAGGCGTGGGCAGTCGAGCAGCTTCATCTCGCCGCCAAGGCGTCGAGGCGTTTCGGCATAGACCGCCATGTCACCTTCTCAGGTTCGCTGCTGTGGCCGTTCCTCTATCCCTATCCGCAATGGACGGATGGGCTGATCGACGACGGTTTCGATGAGCAGGCTCGGCGCTGGCGGCCAATCCTTGATGCCTTCGACGAGAGTGGCGTGGACCTGTGCTACGAAATCCATCCTGCCGAAGACCTGCATGACGGGCTGACCTTCGAGATGTTCCTGGAGCGCGTCGGCAACCATCCGCGCTGCAACATCATGTACGACCCCAGCCATCTCGTGCTGCAGGCGATCGATTATCTCGCCTACATCGACCACTATCACGAGCGCATCAAAATGTTCCACGTCAAGGATGCCGAGTTCCGGCCGGACGGCAAGACCGGCGCCTATGGCGGCTTCCAGCCCTGGATCCGGCGTGCCGGCCGCTTCCGCTCCCCAGGCGACGGACAGATTGACTTCAAGGCGATTTTCTCGAAACTCTCCGGCTACGACTTCGACGGCTGGGCGGTGCTCGAGTGGGAATGCTGCCTCAAGAATTCAGAGGACGGCGCGGCTGAGGGAGCCCGCTTCATCGCCGATCACATCATCCGCGTTTCCGAACGCGCCTTCGACGACTTCGTCAAGGCCAGTGCGGACCGCACGATCAACGATGCCATTTTAGGTATCGACAGGGGGGCACGCTCGTGACTGCTGATTTTCGGCGACCGCTTCGGCTTGGCATGGTCGGCGGCGGCGAAGGCGCCTATATCGGCAACATCCACCGCATCTCCGCCCGGTTCGATGGCGCCTTCCAGCTTGTCGCCGGCGCGTTCGACGCGGACGCGGCAAGCGGCCACCGCTTCGCGGCCACGCAAGGCATCGATCCCACCCGGTCCTATGACGACTTCAAGGCCATGATCGCCGCGGAGAACAATCGCGAGGACCGTATCGACGTGGTGGCGATCTGCACGCCCAACCACACCCATTTTCCGATCGCCAAGGCTTTTCTCGGGGCCGGCTACGAGGTGATCTGCGAAAAGCCGCTGACCAACACACTCGAAGACGCGATCGCGCTCGAGCAGCTGGTGCGCGAGACCGGACGTTTCATGGGCGTGACCTATACCTATTCGGGCTATCCGATGGTGCATGAGGCGCGCGAGATGGTGGCAGCAGGCAAGCTCGGCGCGATCCGGGTCGTGCAGGTGGAGTATCCCCTGGAATGGATGGCGACGGCCATCGAGGCGGCAGGCAATGTCCAGGCCGCCTGGCGCACCGACCCGAAGCGATCGGGGCGTGGCGGCTCGATCGGCGACATCGGCACGCACGCCTATCATCTGGCTGGCTTCGTGACCGGGCTGAAGCTGGAGGCCCTGACAGCAGACCTCGCTTCCTTCGTCGAGGGACGCGTGCTTGACGACAACGCCCATGTGCTGCTGCGCTACGAAGGTGGCGCGCGAGGGCTGCTTTGGTCGTCACAGGTCGCACTCGGCTGCTCGAACGGGATTCGACTGCGTGTCTTTGGCGAGAAGGGCAGTTTAACCTGGTTCCAGGAGCAACCGAACGAGCTGACGTTCTCACCGCTGTTCAGCCGCACCGAGACTATGAAGCGGGGTGCTGACGATTTGAGCGAGGCAGCGAAAGTGCGAACCCGCACACCACCCGGCCATCCCGAGGGCTATCTGGAGGCCTTCGCCAACCTCTATCGCGGCTTTGCCGAAGCCATCCACGCTCGTCGTGAGGGGCGCAAGGCAACGGCAATAGGGTTGAATGTGCCGACCGCCTATGACGGGCTGAAGGGCGTGGCATTCGTCGATGCAGTGGTCGATAGCGCCGAAGCCGACGGGCAACCCTGGCTCAAACCCTACGCCGTCTGACAGGTCATTGGAGCGGTTTGCCGGACGTGATCGTTGTCCTTGCGGCATTTGGAGACAAGTCTCTTCGCCAGTCGGCTCTCAGAAAATAGGGCAATAGATGTCGATCAGAATAGCAATCATCGGCGCGGGCATCATGGGCGCCGACCATGCCCGGATTGTCGCCGAAGACCTGCCGGCGGCAAGCCTCCAGGTCGTATGCGACGCCTCACCGGAGCGAGCCCTAAAGGTGGCACAGGACTACGGCGCGACCTATGCCGCCACGGACCCGTTGGAAACCATCCGGCGCAGCGACGTTGACGCCGTGGTGATTGCCAGCCCCGACGAGACCCACGCACCGCTGTCGCTCGCCGCGATCGAGGCCGAAAAGCCGGTGCTCTGCGAAAAGCCGTTGTCGCAAAGCTCGAAGGAGTGTCTGGGCGTGATCGAGGCGGAAGTGTCGCGCGGCCGACGGTTCGTCCAGCTTGGTTTCATGCGCCGCTTCGATCCGTCCTATCGCGACATGAAGGCGTCGCTCGACAACGGCTCGCTTGGCCGGGCGATCATGATGCATAACTTCCATCGGAACGTGGAAGCGCCGGCCAACTTCACCGGCCAGATGGCGATCACCAATTCCGCACCGCATGAATTCGACGTCGCACGCTTCGTACTGGGCGCCGATCATACGGCAATCTCGGTTTTCCAGCCGGGGGGTGTCGACGCATCGAAGACTGGCGCGCCGGTCTCATGGTTCTCGAAACAGACAGGGGTCAGCTCGTCAACATCGAGATCACAACAACGCCGCCTATGGGTATGACGTGCGTGGCGAACTCGTCGGCGAACAGGGATCGATCTTTCTAAATGTGCCTGCCACAACGCGCCAGAACGGCGCTCTCATGGCCTTCGAGCGCTATGCATCGGATTGGCGCCCGCGTTTTGCCGAAGCCTACCGGCTCCAGGACAAGGCCTTCCTTCACTTCGTTCGCACAGGAGAATTCCCGGCGGTCGCCGCAGACGTCTGGGACGGCTACTGCACGGCTCTGGTCGCCGAAGCCGGTGTCAAAGCACTTCACGAGGGTCAGCGTGTCGCCATAGCGAGGGCGGAAAAGCCGTCCCTGTATGACCGGTAGATGATAGCGAGATGAAACTGGCTTTTGTCTCCGACAGCTTTGGCGGCATGACGTTCGATGCACTTTTCGACCATGCCGCACGCCTTGGCGTCGACTTGCCTTGACCATCGCATGACGGATCGAGCACCTACGCTGAACGCAATACCGGATTTTCATAGCAGCCCAGGTAAGCCGGCGACTACTGCCTTCCAGTTTCCGCCGATCGTTTCAGCGTGATTGGGTCGAACCCAACGCAAATCAGAAATTCTGCTGACCCATGGCCTTTTCGATCAGCTTGTCGATCGATACCGCCAGCACGAGAAGCAGTCCCGTCACGATGAGGCGAACGTAGTTCTCGACGCCCATCAGGTTGAGCCCGTTCTGGACTGTTCCGATAACAAGCGCGCCCAACAGGGCCGCGTGAATGGAGCCGCGGCCGCCGAACAGGCTGACGCCGCCGATGACGGTGGCGGCAATTGATTCCAGCAGCAGCGTGCCGCCCCCTACTCCGCCACCGGAGAAGACGCCAACGCCTAGTGCCCGCGACGCGCCCAGTACGCCAGCCAGCGCAGCGATAGCGCCGGCAATAGCGAAGGCCGCCATCTTGATGCGCGCAACCTTGACGCCGGCCCGTCGCGCAGCCTCGTCATTGTTGCCGACCGCATAAAGATAGAGGCCGAACCGGGTTTCCTTGAGGATATACCCGCCTATCCCGAGCAGGATCGCAAAGATCAAAACCACAACTGGTATGCCCTGATGTGCGTTGAGGATCATCACGACGATGGCGCCAAAAATCGCGGCCGCGCCGAGCGGCAGCACAAAGCGGCTGAACAGGGAAGCTTCCAGACCGGCGCGCTTTCTGCGGGCAATGCCCGACAGGACCAGAGCGGCAAACGCGACGAGCCCAATCGCCAGCGCGCTCCATGACGTGATCCCCGAAATCTTAGTCTCTGCAATCTTGTCGATACCGGTTCCCATCAAACCGTAGCGGGCGGTCGGAGGCAAAAGCACGAGTTGCAAGCCATTGAGAGCCAGTCCGAGCCCCAGCGTCACCACGAAGGACGGTACGCCGACAAACGTGACCCAGCGCGCCGAAAAGCTGCCGATAGCAGCACCCATTACGATTGCGACCGTCACCGCCAGCCAGGGCGAAACGCCGTAGTCGACAACCAGCTTGGCCATCAGGACTGATGTCACGCCGTTGATCGCCGCGACCGACAAGTCGATTTCCTTGACCAGCAGCACGAACATCAGACCGATCGCCATGATGCCCACAACCGTGCTCTGGACGAGCAGGTTCGACAGGTTCTGCGGTGTCAGGAAGACATTGCTCTGGAGCGCGAAGAACACCCACAGCGCCACGAGCCCGATTATGACGGGCAGCGCACGCATGTCGCTGTTGAGCACTTCGCCGAAAGTGCGGTGTTTGACGTCACCGGAAGCGGCGGCCGAGTTTGCCATTTTTGACGTATCCTTCTGATACTTTTCGCCCCAGGGGGCTCAGCCAGCGAGGTTGACTGCCTCGTTGCCACCGACCATCGCGTTGACCACTTGCTCGCCTGTCACTTCACTCGATTTGAAACTCGCGACGTTCGCGCCTAGGCGCATGACCTCGATGCGGTCGGTGGCGTTGACGACGAAATTGTGGATGTCGTGGCTGACCACGACGATGCCGAGCCCATCATTGGCCAAGGTGCGAACCAGGGCCGAGACCTGCTCGGCGGCGGAGTGGCTGAGTGCGGCTGTCGGCTCATCGAATATGACGACCTTCGGCGTCCACAGGATGGAACGTGCGATGGCAATGTTCTGTCGCTGGCCGCCGGACATTGCTCCGACAGGACGCGTCAGTGACAGCTGGCCAAGTCGCATGCGCGTCAGCACCTCGCGGGCACGAACTTCGCATTCGGCGCGACGGATCCGTCGGCCGAACCATGCCGGACCAGTCAGCTCGCGCCCGAGAAACAGGTTCTGCACGGCGTCCAGATTGTTGCAGAGCGCGAGATCCTGATAGACGGTCTGGATCCCAAGGGCGGTGGCGTCGGCTGGGCTGGCGATCTTGGCCGGTTGGCCCTCGATGCTGTAGTCACCGGAGTCGAAGCCGAACACGCCGGCCATGATCTTGACGAGCGTGGACTTGCCGGCGCCGTTGTCGCCGACAAGCGCCACCACCTCGCCGGCGTGGACGTCCACCGAAGCTCCCTGAAGAGCATGGACCGACCCAAACGATTTACGGATGTTGCGCATCGATATAAGCGGCGTGGATTGGTTCGCCGCATGAACATCGGCGCCGCCGCGGGTTGCTTCCGCTTTGACCATCAGGCTCCTCCCATCAGGTAGCCGAAGGACAGCGAGCGCCGCTGTCCTTCGGTCGATCTCGCTATTTGTTGTTCTTCTTGCAGACTTCGGTGTCTTCGATGCCCTTGCAGATTTCTGGCCAGGTCCAGACGCCTGCAGTGACGACGTCCGAGAGATTGTCCAGGGTGATGTTCTTCACCGGCAGGAAGACAGCCGGCACATCCATGAACTTGTTGTTCACCTTGCCGTTGATCAGATCCTTTGGCACTCCTTTGCCATCCAGGATCGAAGCCACGACGTCCGCCGCATAGGTCGCCTCGACCTTGAGATCCTTGAGCACGGAGTTGTCCTGCCATCCCTGCGCGACGTACCGCAATGCCTCGACGGTCGCGTCCTGCCCGCCCGTCACCAGCTTATCGCCAGGCTTGGCGCCCTGGCTGATCAGCGCGGCAACCGAACCGCCGGTGGTGCCGTCGTTCATGCCGAGAAAGACATCGACATCACCGCCATTGCGGGTCAGGCAGTCTTCGGCGAAGGATTGAGCCAGCGCCGGATCCCAGTTTTGCGTGTACTGCTCGCAGACGACCTTCACCTTGCCGGAATCGATCAACGGCTGAAGAAATTCGTTCTGGCCCTTTTCATACTGGCCTGTACCGTATTCGCCCTCATTACCCTTCACACGCGCAACCTTGACCGGCGACTTCTTCATTGCGCTGATCAGCTCGGCGGCGCGCTTGCCTTGCGCTTGTCCAACTGACAGCGAGTCGAAGACGACGTGCGCTTCGGCCTTGCCGCCGACCGCATCGTGATCATAAAGGACCACCGGCACCTTTGCATCGGCTGCCGCCTTGAGACTGCCAGCGGCAAGGTTTGCGTCCGTCGCCGCAAGCACGATCACGCTGGCACCCTGGGTGATGGCGTCTTCGACCAGCCGCTGCTGCCGCGCCGGATCCCCTTCGCCATTCTGCACCGTCACGTGAGCGTTCGGCGCCTTCTCCTTCATCGCCGCGACAAAGAACGGCGCGTCCCGGCTTGTGAAGCGAATTGTCGTGGTATTCGGCAGCAGAAAGAACACTTTCTTGGCATCTTGAGCATGTGCCGTCGCCAAGGCGCCGGCCATAGCGGTTGCCGTCAGAAATGCAGTCAGAAGTCGCTTCATTGTTTCCTCCCAAGGAACATTGAGTTCGTCTCCTCCTTCATGACGGCGCGGGACAACTCCCGATCCGGATTGAGGACGAGCTGCAACGAAAATTGCAAAATATAAATATTCGGCAATGAATGATGTGTCAACGATGCGACAATGAAATCTTTGCATCGTGCGGAGTGCGCAATTTCTATTGCGAATCGCAGACTCGAGTGCACCTGCTGCGCTTGCTTCGCAACCGGAATGCCAAGGACGCGGAACGCCTGGGTTGTTGTCGGGGAACCGCTACTGCCCGGTGACGGTGGGTATGCGCGGACTGACAGCGTTGTTCTGCAGTCGCGCCGCGAGCGCAACTGTCAGCGCCTGGGCGAGGCACATTGGGGCGGCAAGCGATCGGGAAAATGTATATTCATGCTCCGGTACGGCGAAGAGGACACTGGCGTTCTTGGCCAGCGGGGACAGCGTGCTGTCGGAAATGGCGATGATCGGAACTTCGCTGCGCGCGGCTTCCTCCACGACGTTGACGACTTCATTGGCGTAGAAGCGAAAGGACACGGCAAACAAGACATCGGTCTTGCGGATCATGCGCGCCATATGCGTGGCAAGTCCGCCGCCCGGATCAAGCAGCACGCAACGTTTGCCCAACATCGTCAGGATATAACGGAGAAGTTCGACCACAGGCGTCGACCTCAGCTGCCCGATCAGGTAGATCGCGTCGGCCTTTTCGAGAAGGGTCACAGCCTTGGCCAGGTCCTCGGGCGGTATTTGCGTCAGCATGTCCTGCAGCGAGGCGATGTCGCGGACCACGAGGTCGCGCATGAATCCGACTTCGCTGCGATCTGTTCGCGCTCCCAATTCGCCTTCCAGCGCCTTGATACGGGCCTCGAAGCCGGGCGCGGCGGTCGACAGACGCTTCTGAAAAAGGGACTGGAGCTCCTTGAAGCCTTCATAGCCGAGCGCCTGCGCAAAGCGTACGAAGCTCGAGGCATGCACTCCGCTGCTATCCCCAATCGCATTCACCGACCTGACAGCGACGTCGTTGGGATTCTGGGTGAGATAGAGCGCGATCTTCTGGTAGGATTTGCTCATTTCGTCGTAGCGGTCGTGGATGAGCCGGATGAGCTCTTCATAGTCACGCGGCGCTTCAGCGGTCGGTTTCATGTTGCACTCTTTCGCAATATTCATTGCACAATGACGCGTCTGCGTCGATTCTGCTAGTGAAATCAGGTGCAACATTGTTTAAGCAAAAGCGCGTGCAGCTCAGATGGAAATTGGCAGGTCACACCTAGCTCGACGCCCTATGGCGGCGATCAAGCCCGAGCCGCATCATGACCTAGATGCCGAAATCGGGAGGACGTGCAAGGCAGTGCCTTGCTACCGCCTTGAGGGTCGACTGGCCTTCACCCCAACGCTGTTGCGGGTCGCCCCATCTGATTCACTGTCGGTAATCAGCGAAAGGTAGCGCTGAAGAGCCTTCGAGAACTTGGCATTCCAGATCTCATGCGCAGTATGCAGATCTCCGTCCCGTAAGCTTTCGAATAGCTTGACAACATACTTCTCGGCATCGCCCCTTCGGTCAGTATAAACGACCCCGAGTTGATGGTTGAAGCGCCTCACGTCTGCGGTCAGCTCAGAAAAGTAGCGAATGGTCCGCTGTAATCCCGTTGCATCAATGATCGCCTGCTGGAACTCAAGATCGTTGCGAACGGTCTCGACCTGGCTATCGAGGTTAGCGAACTTGACGGCATTCTCAGCCAATTTTTCGAGGCGCTTGAGGTCAACCGAAGCCAGGCGACCTGGCTCGGCGAGCAGATGGTCTAGGGCAATTTTTCCCAGAGCCATCCGGATATTGTAAACTTCGATGACGCTGTCTGCGTCCACCGCCCTGACAGATGCTCCCTTGTTCCGCTTGATCTCGACGAACCCCTCGCGAGCAAGCAGGCGCAATGCTTCCCGGACCGGATGCCGGGAGACGTTCAACATGTCGGTAAGCTGTTGCTCGACGAGACGGTCGCCGGGCTTGAAGTGCCCAGCAATGATCGCGTTCCGGATTTGCTCCGCAGCGAACTGCGTGCTTTCCATCTGCGTCATGGGAGCCAGAATGGCGCCTATTTGATTTGCGTGTCGCATCAAGATCCTCATAAGCCGACCGCAGGAGATCGGCTGCACAGGCATTCGGAATGTAGACTATATACGAATGCGATAATGAGAAGCCTGCCACTAAGCTATCCTTACGGAATAAGTGGAAAACATTCTGTCTCGCCTGGCTTGCCGTTAGAGCGAGACCGACAGGTTCTTCGCCGGAAGGGCGCCTGCACCACGATACGCAGTGAGCTCTATTTCGAAGAGATACTCAGGTCCGCCCAACGGACCACAGCTGACGCAGCTTGCCGGAGAGATGTCCCGGAACTTTTCGCCCATATAGGCCATGACTTCCGGGACGTCTTCCTGGCGCGGAATGAAGATGCGTCGCCGCACAACATCCGCAAGGCTGCTGCCGACCGCCGCAAGCGCGCCTTCGACGTTCTTCATCGCTTGCCTTGCCTGCTCGACGGCCGTCTCAGGCATCACACGGGTCTTGTAGTCGCGTCCTGCGGTCAGGGACATGAAGATCCAGTTGTCGAGGGCGACGATCCGCGAATAGCCTTCCTTCTCTTCCAGGATGCTGCCGGACTTTAGCTTCACGAGTTCCATGGCGTTCTCCATTGCTGATCAGATCGAGATGCCGCCGTCGATCGCCACCGTCTGACCGGTGATCAGCGCGCCGGCGAAACCGAGGAACACGATAAGCTCCGCGACATCCGCCGTGGTGCAGACTTTCTTCAGAGGTGTGCTGGCGAGGGTGCTCTGGCGACGCTCCTCCGACCATTCAATCGCCCACGAACTTTCGACGACGCCGGGCGCCACCGCGTTGACGCGCACATCGGGCGCGAGCGCACGCGCCAGGTTCTTCGTCAGGTTGATGACGGCGGCCTTGGAGCCGCTATAGGCGATGGTGCTGGCCACGGCGCCGAAGCCGGCGATCGAAGCGGTGTTCACGATCGAACCTTTGGCCAGCTTGAGAGCAGGCGCCGCGGCCTTCGAGCACCTGAAAACGCTCATAAGGTTGACGTTCAGCAGATTTGCCCAAAGCTCCTCGGTTATGCTGTCCAGGTCGTTGATCGGCACCGGGACCTTCACGCCAGGTATTCCCGCGTTGTTGACAAGCAGATCGAGACGGCCGAGCTTCGCCACCGCCTCGAGCACCATTGCCTTGGCCTGCCCGGCGTCGCCGACATCGCCTGGAGCACCGATGACGTCGAGCCCCTCCTTTTGGAGCTCAACGAGAGCAGCCTCGCCCCGCTGGTCCGCCAGCAGATAGTTGATTGCGACCTTGGCGCCTGCCTTGGCTATCATGCGCGCGGTTTCGAGGCCGATGCCCGACGCGCCCCCGGTGACGAGCGCCGCCTTTCCCGTGAGATTGAACGAGATCATGAGTTACCCTCCGATGCTGCGTTTGGATGGAATTCGCTAGGCGACTGAGCTTCTGACGATTTCAAGGGGCTTGCGATTCTCGCGCCGCAGGAACTTCTGTGTCTGTTCTTTGCGGGGATTGTCGATCACCTCTTCGGCCGTGCCGATTTCGCAGACTTCGCCCTGGCAGAGAAAGGCCACGCGGTCCGCCGATTCCCGAGCGAAATTGATATCGTGCGTGACAACCACCATCGTCATGCCTTCGCTCTTTAGGAGACGCATGGTCTCAAGCACTTCGCCGACAAGTTCGGGGTCGAGCGCGGAGGTGACCTCGTCGAAGAGCATATAGCTCGGCTCCATCGCAAGCGCTCGGGCGATGGCGAGACGCTGCTGCTGGCCGCCTGAGAGCTGAGACGGCAAGCTGTCGCCCTTGTCGCCGAGCCCCACATGCTCGAGGTGCTTCTGCGCAAGTGCGCGCGCCACCGCGCGGCTTCGCTTTGTGACCACCCGGGGTGCCAGCGCGACATTTTCCAGCGCCGTGAGGTGCGGGAAAGCGTTGTACTGCTGGAAGACGATGCCCAGCTTGCTGCGCAGCTTGTTGATATCCGTCTTCGGATCGTGGACGCTGATGCCGTCGACGAGAATCTCGCCACCCTGGATCGGTTCGAGCCCGTTGATGCATTGCAGGAGCGTTGATTTTCCCGACCCGCTCGCGCCGATGAGGCACACGAGTTCGCCCTTTTCGACCGTGAGATCGATGCCCTTGAGCACGATCACCGATCCGAAGGCCTTCTGGACGTTGCTGATGCGGATCATACGCGGACCTTTCTTTCGAGGTGCCGGCTGTACCGGGAAACAGGATAGCAGATAAGGAAATAGAAAAGCCCCGCACCCATCAGCAGCAGCCAGGTCTCATGTGTCCTGGTGATGAGTATCTGCGTGGAACGCATATATTCGATGTAGCCGACCACGCCTGCGAGAGCGCTGTCCTTGATCAGGCTGAGGACGAGCCCGATCCACGGAGCCAATCCCGTCCTGAATGCCAGGGGCATGGATATGTACAAGAGCTCCTGGTAGCCGTTCATGCCGAGCGAGCGAGCGCTCTTGCGGTATTGAACCGGGACTGAGAGGAGGCTCGCCCGGACCACCTCGGCAGTTACCGCCGACATCCAGGCACCAAGCGCGACGGTACCGAACCAAAAGGGTGAAGTGCCGAAGCCCAGGATCGATAGGAGGCTGTTGGCGAGTATCAGCTGGATGATCATCGGCACGCTGCGCAGGATGTCGATGAAGGGGGCCGTGGCGATCCTCACGGTCATTGACACGGTGCGCAACCAGCCAAGGACGATCCCGGCAAGGGTGCCGACAAGGGTTGCTGCGGCGGCCAGCCTGACAGTGTTGAGCAGACCCTGAGCCAGGAAATAAGCATCCGACCAGGCGAGCCCTTGGTTTGCGAACTGAAACTGCACGCCTAGCTCCTGTATATGAGGCGGAAGGCCAGGTGGGACGAGAACTGCAGCCCTTTGGCGATGAGGTAATAGATCAGCGCCGTGACCAGAAAGAACTCGAATGTCCGGAAGGATGCGGACTGCGCGTACTGCGTGGCGCCCGAGAGCTCCTGCAGTCCGACCAGCATGCCAAGCGAGGTGTTCAGCATTCCCCAGATGCCTTGTGTGACATAGGCAAGGAAGATCACCTTGAACATCTGCGGAAAGATCACATGAATGAAGCTCTGCGGGCTGGTCATGCCGAGTGAGCGCGAAGCCGACAGCTGCTGTCGCGGGATGGCGTTGAGGCCACCCCTGAAAATTTCTGTCATGTATCCGGCGTTGTTGAAGGAGACGGAGATGAGGACGGCGGCGTAGCTGGGGATGTTGATGTGGAAGGCGCCCAGCCCGAAATAGAAGAGATAGAGCTGAAAGACAGCAGGCGTGTTGCGCGACAGCTCCACCCACCAGGTCGAAAACCGGTAGGCCCATCCCTCGCCCTGCTGGCGCGCGACAGCCATGGGCATCGCAATGAGCGTGCCGACAATGAAGGCCAGAATGGTGATCTGGATCGTCACCCAGGCTCCGGCCAGCAGCAGGGGCAGT
This sequence comes from Mesorhizobium sp. M0060, assembly GCF_040323155.1. Classification (NCBI taxonomy): domain Bacteria; kingdom Pseudomonadati; phylum Pseudomonadota; class Alphaproteobacteria; order Hyphomicrobiales; family Phyllobacteriaceae; genus Mesorhizobium; species Mesorhizobium sp. M0060. The sequence goes on along the minus strand of NZ_JAMYUP010000021.1, from coordinate 29,588 downwards.
GAATCCCAGACTATGGACCAGTAGAACTGATAGCCGTTCATGCCAAACATCCCATGCTCATGCCGGCAGGTTTTCCTGCCGGCATGAGCCCTATGGTTAGAAGTTAATGCCTTCAGCTGTCAGCGGCGGCAGCGGGCCATTGCCGTAGTACTTGTGGTACACCTCGGCCCAACGCCCATTCGAAACCTGAGTGAACACGAAAACGCGCGCCCAGTTGAGGAACTGCTGGTCGTCACGTTTGACGGCAATCGACCCGAAGTCGGCGAGAGGGGCAAGTCCGGCCATCACGAACTCCGGAAACTGACCACTTTGCGATAGCGAGTTGAAGACGGCGACATTAATCACGATGGCGTCGATCTTGCCCTGCTGCAGAGCCAGGAAGGTTTCCGCATCGCTCGCAAAGCCGGTGTAGGTCGCACCCGTACCCTCCCAGCCCTTGCCCAGCTCATCCTTGAAGAGTTGCTCAGGCGTGGTGCCAACGACACCACCAAGCTTCTTGGATGCCAGTTCGGAGTATTTGGCGATGCCAGTGTCCTTGCGGGTCACGACTGCCATGACGTTGTTGGTGTATGGCTGGGTGAACGCCACGGTCAGCGCACGTGCCGGGGTCGGCGTAGTCGAGGCGATAAGGACGTCGATGCGGTTCGAAACCAGCGCCGGGATACGATCCGGCGAAGGCGTCTCGATGATTTCCGGCTCTGCGCCAAGCGCCTTTGCCATGTCCTTGCAGTACGTCACGTCATAGCCGTCGGGCTCGTTGTTCGAGTCGCGGAAGCCGGCAGGCGGACTGTCCAGCATGATGCCACAACGCAGCTTTTTGTTCTTGATGATCGTGTCGAGGGCCGAGTCGGCATGCGCCTGAGCGGCAAGCGTGAAAGTAGCGACCGCTGTCGCCAGCAGAGCCTTTACAATCGTTTTCATTTCATTCCCCTTTCTTGTATTGCACACTAGTTTTTTGTTGGCTGAGCATTTGTGAGGCCGCTCAACTCGCCTTTCTCGCCAGCCCGGGTGACACGCCGAGAGCTTCGATAGGTCCCACTTCCTTCTCGATCAGCGGCACGACTTCGTTCTTGAATCGAACGAGCGAGCGATGCGCCAACTCGATTGGCATGCAGCCGAAGGAGAAGTTGCAGGTGTAGTTGCTTGGATTGAGACGTTTGATGTCCGCGACCATCTTCTCGGCAACGGCATGCGCATCGCCTACCACCATGTTGTCCGCATATTGGTCGAGCGTGTACTCGCCTTCGTACGCCTGGTTGCTGATGTAGCTGTTGTCGTCCAGCGGCGGTGAAGCCTGGCGAAGATAATGTGCCATACGCCCCACGTACCGGGCCCGCTCCGCCACGACCAATGCCTCGCTGCGGCTGTCGGTTATGGCCAGGTACTGCATGATCGCCAAGGGCTTGGTCGAAGGCTGCTCGCCGATGGACGTCCAGGCGTCGTTGAGCCCGTTGACCATCTTGTAGAGCACGGGCGATCCGAGCGTGCTGGCTGCAAGGAACGGAACCGCCTTCCACTTCTTGAAGCGCTCGAGGAGCTTGGGGTGGGAGGAGGTCACAAAAATCGGCGGAAGGGGCTTCTGCTGGGTGCTGATCGCGAAATGGGTCTTGGGGAGGGAAATGTACTTTCCCTTGTACTCTACCTCGCCATCGACAAGCGCCTTTTCGATGACGTCCCAATACTCGAGGAAAACGTCGACCCGATCGTCCAGCACGATGTTGTAGCGGTCGAACTCATAGCGCTGATAGCCGGTACCCATGCCGATGATGAGGCGGCCTTCGGTCTGTGTGTCGGCGACAGCGATCTCCTGGGCCACACGGAGCGGGTTATAAAGCGGCAGCACGATTACGCCCGGGCCAAGCTTGATCCGCTTGGTCCACCCCGCCGCGTAGGAACACATCATCAGCGGCGACGGCGAACTCGAATAGTTGGCGAAATGGTGTTCGGCGAACCACGCGACATCGAAGCCGAGCTCATCAGCGGTCTCCACCATCTTGCGGGTATCGCGCATCACGCCCTGGGCACCGTCGGGATGATCGCGAAGCGTCATCAGGTTAAAAAGGCCAAGCTGCATTCATTTGCTCCTAAGATCCCTCGGCGACGGCTGTCGACGCTGGCAAACAGTCCTATCCAGCCTTCTGCAGGACCATGGGTGAAGTCAGCGCGTAGGCGCCGTTCTGGTAGATCAGGGGGTCGACATCGGAGGCAAATGCCACCCCTGCGACCCGTCCGATGATGATGTCGTGCGTGGCATAGGAGATCGCCTGATCCATTTCGCAGAACAGGTTCGCCTGGGCGCTTGCCAGGTACGGTATGCCGTCCTTTTCGGTCCACTCGCCAATGTCGAAACGCCTCTCGGCTGGCCGTCCGCCACTGAAAGAGTTGGATATGTCGGCCTGCGAGGCCCGAAGCACGTTGATGCAGTATTGCCCCTCTTCCTTGAGCGGCACGTTGATCGACGAGTTGCGGTTGACGCAGGCAAGGATCGAAATGGGAGCGAAGCTGAGCGGCGTGACCGACGTGACGGTGATGCCATATCGGCGCCCATCGTGCCTGCACGAGATCACGCAGACCGTGGACGCCACGCGCCGCATCGATTGCCGGAAATGCTCGGTACTCAGGTCCTGCGAGAGCATTATTTGCTTCCTTGTTCCCAGCTTCAGAATTGCAGATTATCTACAATACGTCAACGTATTTTTGGACCACCCCGCTCCAGACGAAACTGCCTTGTTTAGTGGTGGTCGTGCGCTCCGTCAGGGCCCGGAAGCGGGAATTGCCTGGCCAGATCCGCGACTTGCTCCGCAGAAAGATATCGCGGGTTGAGACCGCGAAGCAGAAGGTACAGCTTCGCCGTTTCCTCGAGTTCCTCGATCGCGAACACAGCGCCCTCGAGATCCTTGCCGGCCACGACCGGCCCATGGTTTGCCAGCAGGACCGACGTATAATTGCCGGCCAATCCCTTGATCGCCTCGGCGACCGCCGGATCGCCCGGCCTGAAATACGGCACCAGCGCAGTTCGGCCAGCGCGCATGAGATAGTACGGCGTCATCGGCGGCAGCACCGACTTCGGATCGATTTCGGGAAGCATCGTGACGGCGACCGAATGCGTCGAATGCAGATGCACGACAGCCCGAGATCCTTTGACTGTGTCGTAGAGCGCGGAATGCAGGGGGATCTCCTTCGTCGGCTTATCGCCCGAGACCAGATTGCCCTTTGCGTCAATGCGGGAAATGGACGCCGGATCCAGAAATCCGAGCGACGCGTTTGTCGGGGTCACAAGCCATCCGCCTTCGTCGAGCTGAACAGAGATGTTTCCCGAGGAACCGGGGGTGAGTCCGCGATCGAACAGCGACCTGCCGAAGCGGACAATCTGTTCACGGAGCTTCGTCTCTCGCATCCATATCACCCGAGATTCTAGGCGCATGGCTCCGAAGCCAAACGCACTGAGCCCACCACGGACGCCAACCTGAAAATCTCAAAAAGTGCGGCGACGGCCCGTTGCAGATTGTAGATAATCTGCATTATGATTGGATTGAAAGCAAGAGGTTGGATACGCATGTCTGCTGACAAAAGCGCGGGAAAATCAAACGTCGCCGTCATCGGGTTGGGATCGATGGGGTTTGGTATGGCGAGTTCGCTTGTGCGATGCGGACACGCGGTCGTGGGCTACGATCCCTCCGCGACGGCTACGGAAAGGCTGGTTGCAACCGGCGCGCGGATAGCGGTATCACCGAGTGAAGCTGTTGCCAATGCGAGCGTCGTCCTCTGCGTCGTCGTGAACAGCGCGCAGACCGACGCGGTGCTTTTCGGCGATGGCGGCATTGGCCCCGCAATGGCGCCGGGGTCGGTGTTCATTTCGTCGGCGACCATGGCGCCATCGGAGGCGAGACGCCTGTCCACGCGCCTCGCGGAGCGCGACATCCTCTATCTCGATGCCCCGATCTCGGGCGGCGCAGAAAAAGCTGCGAGCGGCGCCCTGACGATCATGGCGTCGGGTAGCCCGAATGCCTTCGCACGGGCGCGGCATGTCCTGGATGCGGTCGCGGCGAAGGTTTATCACCTGGGCCACGAACCTGGCATCGGCGCTTCGGTGAAGATGATCAACCAGCATCTGGCAGGCATCCATAATATCGGCCTTTCGACGCTGAGCTATCTACTCGAGGGCGAGATGGTTCATCGCGACAGCGCCGGCAATGTCGAGACAATCCGGCCCGGCGACGTGAACTGGATGACGGCGGGCAGGGGCATCGTCCATTCGGAGCGTTCGCCTGCGAAATTCAGTTGAAGAGCATTTTTCATTGTCGTTTCACGTCCCCATGGCCACCGTTTCGGAAATGAACCAGGAGATGGATCGCCAAGGCCGCGGCGGCTTCGGCCCGTCAACCATCGAAAGCCGCTATATTCTCGAGGACGTTCCGTTCGGGCTGCTGCCGACCGTTTTGTTGGGGAAGATCAGCGGAAATTCAGCGATTCTCCATGAATCTGGAATTGCCATATTCTCGGCGGCTTACGGTCGCGATCTTAAGGGAGATAATGATATTCTTCCCGCGCTGGGCTTCGAGGGAATGGCAAAAGCGGACCTCGAAAACCTTTGCCGTAAGGGATTTTAACAAGTTTCCACAGTGGACTGGGACATAGGCCAAGTGCCCGAAAAACCACCGGGGCTGGTTGCCGGCGAGCACGACATGCAGGTTCCTCGGCGAGCGCCGGGAGATGTCTCCAGGAACTCAGCACGAGATCAAATGGTCCCGCCCGGCGGTGTGAGTGGGTCTGTAGCAGGGTCCGTCATCGAAACCCAGTGCGGCATGGTTCCATCAGTTGCCAGATGCCTGAACATTGCATCAACTGCGCAGGCGCTTCGCGCCTCCATCAAGCCACCAGATCAATACCGGCCATGCAGGCGCCGACAGTCCGGAACAACGAGTGTCGTAGCCCGTTCAGGATAAGTGGTTCGTCCACAATCAGCTACGCGAGATAGACATGTTCCGATTTCTAGCGTTGGCAGGGACCATCTTGGGTCTGACGATGTCGCCGGCGCAGGCCGCCAGTGATGCGGATCAGGCTGTCGAACAATTTCACCGTACCTGTCTGGCCGAGGGTCCCAATTTCGAGCGCATGATAGAGACCGCGCACGAGCGCAGGTGGACACTTATTGCCGAAGCAGGCTTCGCCGAACTCGCGCCAATCGCTAATCCAACCTCAGTGGAGGCATGGCTGGTGGCCGAAGCGGAGGAAGGATTGCCAGCAGGAACCATCATCGGCACCACCAAGGCAACGATGAGCGGCAAACCGGTGCAGACGTGTACGCTGGCATTTCCCGATATCGATCAAGAGGCATTTCGGAAGAGTTTCTTCACCCGTACGGATGCCGAGAAGATTGCCGAAGATCGCGATACGGAGGAGTTCTCGCGTCTCTACATCTTCGTTGCCGGCGGACGTAAGCAATTTGTCCGGCTGGTGGTCGTGCCTTCAACGCCACCAGGAAACCCGCGCGTCGTTGCCAGTTCGATCATGGCCGACTGACATGTCATTCCTCCCGCCCCCGTGCTCCTCTGGAGGGCGAACACTGCGAAATGTCGCGAGCAGCAGAAGGTCGTAGATAATTTTCAGCCCACCGGCGATGATCAGGGGCCAGCCGAAGCTGGAGACGGCAAGGAGAGCCCCTGCGAGGACTGGACTGGCGGCCGCCGCGAGGCTGCGCGGGACGGCGGTGATGCTCGCCGCGGCAGCCCGCTCTTCGGGCGTCACCACGGCCATGACGTACGATGTGCGAGTCGGCACGTCCATCTGCGACAGCGCGCTTCTAATCAGCAGAAGAGCGATAGCCGGAGCGACGCTCGGCATGAACGGGATGAGCACCAGACAGAGGCTCGACGGAAGGTGCGTAAACACCATGGTGTTTACGAGTCCGATCTGCTGGGAAATTCGCACAGCGACCAAATAGGACGCAGCCGAAAGGACACCCGTCCAGAAAAAGATTGCGCCGGTCGCGGCGAGCGACAGGCCGAACCGTTGAAAGAGCCAAAGGGCCAACAACGACTGGACGACGAAGCCGCCTGCGAAAGCATCGAGGCTGAAGAGTGCGGCGAGCGTTAGAACGATGGAGCGAGACCTGCGCAATGGCTGTGCCGACACTCTGTTTGTGTCAGGCGCGTCACTCGGCAGCCGCCGATAGAGGAGCACCGCCGCCAACCCAAGCGAGGCATAAAATAGAAAAGCTGCCTGGAGGGCCTGTTTCATTTCCAGGCCGATGGCGTCGCGGAGAAAGTCGGGCGCTCCTGCGGCCAGCGCTCCGACGGCGCCGGCGAGAGAGCCGATGAGGCTGTAGCGCGCAAAGAGCGCCGTGCGGTCGCGGTCGGTGACGCTCTGCGCAAGCTGCGCATGTTCGAGCGGTAGAAACACGCTGACGTCCCCTGAAGATGGGTTCAGCGTGCCGACGAACGCGATGAGAAGCAGCGGCCAGAAATCGTGAACCACAGCGAAGACGATCCCCGTGGCTATCATCAGGACGGCCGCTGCGGTCAGCAGCGCGCGACGGGAGAAGCGATGCGCGACGATCCCAACAGCCAGGGTGAGAACGGCTGAACCCGCGAGCGTCGCCGTCGACAGGGTTCCGATCTCGAAGGCGTCGAAGCCGAGCGTGGCCAAATAGGCGGGAAGCAGGATGCTGACCAGACCGTCACCGAACGCCCGGAGTCCCCTGGATGTCAGCAGGTTCGCGGCCGTCGGCTCAGCACCCGCAGGAAGGAGCCTGAACCGTTGCTTCGAAATAGCTTTGCGCAAGCCATGTGCCAGCCACTGTAACGTCAACGATGCCTCCACCTCCTCACCCCACGGGTCAGGGCGCTGGCTGCACGGGGTTAGATCGCTCCCGTCGCCATCCCGTAGAGCAGCCCGAGGATCGAACAGCCGGCGAGCACCGGGAGCATGCCGATCTTGAAACGGAACACCGCCAGCAGCGCACTCAATGTCAGGACGAGCGACGGGATATTGACGGAGCTGAATGCGGGCACATCGACCGTCATGCCGAACCCTTTGACCTCGCGCAGTGCTCCAAACAGAACGTGAAGGGCGAACCACACCGCCAGGTTCAGGATCACGCCCACCACGGCCGCCGTGATGGTCGCCAGCGCGGCGGACAAGGCCTTGTTGCTGCGCAGCGTTTCCACGAACGGCGCACCGACAAATATCCAGAGGAAGCAAGGTGTGAAGGTGACCCAGGTGGTGAGCAGGCCGCCCAACGTTCCAGCGAGCAGCGGATTAAGCGATCCCGGCGCTCGATACGCGCCCATGAAGCCAACGAACTGGGTTACCATGATCAAGGGGCCAGGCGTCGTCTCCGCCATGCCAAGGCCGTCCAGCATCTCGCCTGGCTTCAGCCAGCCATATGTATCGACAGCCTGCTGCGCCACGTAAGCGAGGACGGCGTAGGCGCCTCCGAAGGTCACGACCGCCATCTTCGAGAAAAACACCGCGATATCGGCGAAGACATTGCCGGACCCAAACAGCACGAAAAGGCCGAGGACAGGTGCCAGCCATAGCACCAGAAACACACCGCCGATCTTCAACGACCAGCTGACCGGCGGGCGAGCATGAGCAGGAATGCCTTCGCCGAGCGCCGATTCCGCATCGGCGACCTGCTTGCCGCCGACCTTGCCATGGCCGTTGCCCGCCATGAAAGGTGCCAGCCCGGCCCGCCCGCCGACATACCCGATCACTGCAGCCGTCAGGACAATGAGCGGGAACGGGACATGGAAGAGGAAAAGCCCAATGAAAGCGGCGGCAGCGACCGCTACCATGACGTTGTTCTTGAGCGCCCGCTTGCCGACGCGGATAACCGCCTCGAGCACGATGGCGAGGACGGCGGCCTTCAGGCCGAAGAAAAGCGCCTGCACCGCGCCAACATTGCCGAAGATCGCATAGATCCAGCTCAGCGCCATGATGGCGATCACGCCCGGCAATACGAACAGCGTGCCGGCCACGAGCCCGCCTCGGGTTTTATGCAGGAGCCACCCGATGTAGACGGCGAGCTGCTGGGCCTCCGGTCCTGGCAACAGCATGCAGTAGTTCAGCGCATGCAGGAACCGCGTCTCGCCGATCCAGCGCTTCTCCTCAACGAGGATGCGATGCATTACCGCGATCTGGCCGGCCGGGCCACCAAAACTCAACGCCGCCACACGCGCCCAGACCCGCACTGCTTCGCCGAAGGGGATGCCATGCGAAGGGTCATCGCCGAGCGCATTCGGATGGACGGCACGAACGCTGGTCATTGGTTCCCCTTCACCCGCGCTTCTGGCGGAAATATCGATAGAGGTTGTCGAACACCGAAGCACCCTCGGCGATCCGTTGCTCGTCTTCCGCATTGGCCATGGCGATCCCAGCGATCAGGCTGGCGATGCCGGTGGTTTCCTCGCGACTGAACTTGCCGTCCTTGAGGTCGATGTCATGGACAATCTCGGCGATGGCCTGCAGCGCCGGGTCGACTAAGCCACTACGATTGAGCAGTACCTCGAAGCTGCAGCGGTCCCCTTCATGGGTGATTTCGCCTTCGAACATGTCGAAGCGCAATTCGCCCTCCTTTGGCACGTGTCCCTTGCCCGCCACGAAGCGGATCGTTGCATCGGCATCGATGAAGCGATGGATCAGCCAGCTGCAGGCGATGCGGTCGACATGCACGTCCAGCCGCGTGACCCAGGTCCGGCCCTTGACCTCACCCAGCTCGGCCGTCTTCTTCGGTTCCTTGGTCATGGCCTTGTCCTCTATAAGCTGAGCCTCGAGCTCGGCGATCAGTCCCTCGGCGGCGAGCCGCCCGCTGGCGCCGAAGAAGTCGATCGCCACGACTTCGGCAAGCCGCTTGCGCATTCGACCGAGTTGCGCGCGGGCATCCGCGCGCCGATCCTCGGTCTTGTCGGAGTCGATAGCCGCCGTTAGATCGCGCGCTGCCTTGGCGATCTCTGCATAGTCGATGTCCCGCGCGGCATCGAACAGCGCCCGAACCTGTGCGTCCGTCAGGCCGTCGATCAGACGCGCCTCACACACCATCGCCTCACCGCCACCGTCGATAATTTCCTTCAGGAGCCATTCGAAATCCTCCTGCGTTTCTGCATCGGCGGGCAGCGCATAGACTGTGCTTTTGACCGCAACTGCGCCGATACCCTGCAGCCGCCGCCAGATCTTTACCCGGAAATAGGCTGGTTTGGTCGGCAGCTGATGGATCAAGAGCAGCCAGCGCTGCTCGGTCCCAAGTTCCCCTTCGCTCATCAGCACACCGTATCACCGAGAAAGGCAAATGCAACACTTGTATCATATTATATTCAGGCGTAGCGTTGACGTCTCGCAGACTGTCTCGCTGATGCCTGACAGGAGGTGCCGAAATGACAGCCTCGGGTGGGGCTAGCCAGTCAGGATCATCCGCGACTCGGGCCGTCGGACGCACCGCAGCTACGCTCATGACTGCCGGCATGATCATCGGAACGGGTATTTTCGGTGCCCTTGGTGCGACCGCCGAGCGGGCCGGTCCCGCCCTTCTGCTGGCAATGATCCCAGGTGGGCTGGCTGCTTCGTACTGCTCTTTTTCATACCACCCCTGCACCTATAATGGTGACGCTGGCGTTGGCGTTCGGCACTCGATTCATTGTGTGGCGCCAACGGAAATCTGGTTCGGTTAGTGCTCGATGAAACGAGGAGGTCTAAGATGCTCGATACCCAAGCTATTGAATCCCTTACCGGACTGAAGGGACAGACCACGGGTGACGTGCTCAAGTTATCGGTCCCGCGCAGTGAAGTGAGAATGACCCTGGACGGCTTTGAGATCATTCCGTTTATGGGCCTCACCTCCTGGGTTAGTTTTAAACAGGGGGCACATCATGCCACGTTGATGGGCGACATCGTCGTGCTCGAAGATGAAATCGAGGACGCGATGGCCGCAGCGATCCAGGCGAACCTTTACGTAACAGCCCTACACAATCATTTCGTCCGCGAGCAGCCGCGCGTGATGTTTATGCATGTCGAGGGTACGGCTGATGAAACTGCGTTGGCGACAGGAGCGCATAGGATTTTTGAAGCGATAAAGATCGTGCGCCAGAAGCATCCTGTCGAACCCGCCATCAAGAAAGTGAATAGTAGCTTGGACGCGCCGCCGCTTGAGGCGATTGTCGAGCACAAGGGCGAGAGCAAGGACGGCGTGCTCAAGTTTGTCCTGGGGCGCCCATCCGTGCCCGTCGTCTGCACACGCTGTGGCGAGCTCAATATTGATGCCGCAATGGGCTATAACACATGGGCAGGCTTCCAGGGCACGGACGAGCGCGCCGCGGTCTGCGGCGACTTTGCGATGCTCGAAAATGAAGTCTCTTCGGTCATCCGTGAACTGCAAGCTGGAGCGATTGGAGTAATGGCGGTGCACAATCACATGTTCTTTGAAGACCCGCGGATCATCTTCTTGCACTACTGGGGCATCGGCAATGCTCAGGCGTTGGCACAGAGCTTGAGGCGGGCACTCAACACGCAGCAATAGCCGGTCGCAGTCGCCACAGGAGTCATGCGACCGCCGCGCGCTCGCGATACAATGGCAGCGGAAATGTGTCGAAAGCCAAGAACTTCGGCGCAGCGCGCTCGGGTTGGCGGCGCGACGGCGGTGGGAAGGTCGGCCTGGGTGGCGGTTCCGTCGAAGTTGCCATATTCGTCGATGCTGGCAGGGCTGAACGGCACATCTCTTCGGGACAGCCGTTGGCATCGATCCAGTCGATGTCACGGCGGACCCCAAACATGGATGTGCGGCGGGGTGGGCCAAGATCGAAAACCTATCTCCGGATCAGCGGCCAAACGCCGAGCAGGATAACCGCCAGCGCTGCGCCGATGTCCAGAACATGTCCCGTCTTGGCCCGCAAGATTTCGGTGCGCGCCATCAGATCTTCACCCGGAGAGGCCGGCTTGCTCGGCAGCTGATGGATAAGGAGCAGCCAGGGCTGTTCCATTCACTCATAAGTGAACCGTATCACGGGTAAGATAAATGTAACACTTGTATCATTCTTTAACCAGGCGTAGCGTTGGCGGTCTCGCAGCAGTAGGCCGCGCTGAGTGGCGCCAACCTAAAGGGAGACAAGGCCATGAAATGGGTTACCCGCGAACGTCCGGTGATCGACCGTATTGCTTGTCCCTGGCTGATCGCCCGCTTCATCGACACGGAGCCAGAATTCCTGTTCGTGCCGCCGGATCGGGTGATCCCAGTTGCCCAGGAGACGGGCGCTACACCCTATGACGTGCCCGGTGTCGAGTTCACGCATGTGGGTGACGGCTGCAGCTTCGATACCTTCGTCTCGAAATACGGCCTCGAGCGCGATCCGGCGATCGTGACGATCGCCTCGATCGTGCGCGGCGCCGACACCGATCGGCACGATCTCATGCCACAGTCGGCGGGACTGCTTGCGATCTCCATGGGGCTCCGGGACGTCACGCCGGACGACCATGAGGTGCTGAGGCACGGCTTCGTCATCTACGATGCCCTTTATGCCTGGGCCTCGCGCCGCAAAGCGGAGACGCACAGCTGGCCGCCGGCCATGAAGCCTACGGCGGCGGCCTAAAAGATGATTACCCTCGAAAGAAACAGCCCGGGAACTGCTACGGTTGGTCGGCGGCTGATGGCCGCCATCGCCTTTGGCTTCAGCCTGATTGCTGTGAATGCCGCGGACGCGGCGGACACGTTCCGGCACCTCAAGGGCAAGGAGATCAAGGCCAAGTTCGCCGGCATGGATTTCACGGACGACGTTCATTGGGCGGATGCGTTCGGCCGCGACGGACGGATCGTGCGCTACGACATGGGCAAGAAGAACGCCGGCAAGTGGCGCGTCGAGAAGGGGCAGCTCTGCATTTCCGTTGAAGGCGAAGAGACCTGCTATCAGGTATGGATCTCAGATACCGCAGTACAGCTTCGTGACCCGGATGGGACGTTCTTCCTGGAGGGCGTGCTGCAGAAGCCCTCTGCACGCGACTAGCGTCTCGGATTGAAAGTCATTGGGCATATTGGGGCAGACCACAAGGAGAAATCCATGCGTGCAAAACACATCACCGGCGCAATGCTGATAGCGATGTCGGCGCTTCTCCAACCGGCGTCAGCGGCACCCGATTGGCAAACTGTCGCGCAGACACTTGGCAAATCCGGATCGGAAATGCCTGGCGGCGTTTATAGAGTTGGCTTGCCACGAACCGACCTGAAGGTATCGCTCGACGGCATGTCCCTGAAGCCAGGCTTTGCGCTCGGAGGCTGGATCGCCTTCGATCCCATGGGAAATCAGGCAATGGTCATGGGCGACATCGTTCTGACGCAGGACGAGGTGAACCCGGTCATGAAGAAGCTTGAAGAAGGCGGCATCGAGATCACCGCGGTGCACAACCACCTGCTGCGCGCGCAGCCGATGACGCTCTACATGCACCTCTTCGGCCAAGGTGATCCCGTAGCACTCGCCACAGCGCTTCATGCCGGCTTGGCTCTGACGAAGACGCCGATGGCTGCATCCGCCGGTTCGCAGGCGGCGGCCGCTTCGAAGATCGAGTTCGACACGGCGGGTGTCGACCAAGCTATTGGCTACAAAGGCAAGGCCAACGGCGCGGTCTACCAGTTCACTATACCGCGCGCAGAACCGGTCGAAGAAAATGGCATGGATGTGCCGGCCGCCCTGGGCTCCGCCATAGCGATCAACTTCCAGTCGACTGGCGGCGGCAAAACGGCGATCACAGGTGACTTTGTGCTGACTGCCAAGGAGGTCAATCCGGTTATCAGGGCGTTGCAAGGCAACGGCATCGAGATCACGGCATTGCATAGCCACATGCTCGATGAGCAGCCGCGGCTCTTCTTCATGCATTTCTGGGCGAACGACGATGTGCAGAAGCTGGCGAAAGGCCTGCGCGCAGCCCTCGACAAGGTCGCCGTCAAAAAGAGCTAGATTGGGCGTCCGCGCGCGCGTCCAACGGCGGAGTTCGGCCGGGCAATGCCCAATCGCACGCCGGGAGGGAATCAGCCGATGTTGATGCGAAGCCGGATGCCTGACAAGGCGCAAATCGCAACACCGCCAGCGAGCGGAGTCGCCCTTCGGGTCGACGCCTTGACAAAGCGCTACGGCCCGCAAACAGCGTTGGCGGACGTTGCCTTCACGGTCGAAGCCGGCGAAGTTCTCGGTCTCATCGGACCGAACGGAGCCGGCAAAACCACGTTGCTCGAAGCAGTTGCCGGCGTTCTTCCCGCCGACTCGGGGACGATTTTCTGGCACGGCGCCCCTCTGCCACCTGCATTGCGCCGGAGATCGATCTTCTACCTCCCCGACGGCCTCCGGCCGTGGCGCGACCAGTATGTCGAACGGGTGCTCGCGTTCTTCGCCGGTGTTTACCGGACATCGGACCTCGACGTCGCGGACACAGTTAGGGCGGTCGGACTTGCACCGGTGCTGAACAAGCGGGTGCTTGCATTGTCCAAAGGGTATGCCCGTCGACTGATGTTGGCGCTTGCCCTGATTACGCCGCATCCACTGCTGCTGATGGACGAGCCCTTCGACGGCTTCGACTTGCGACAGACCCGCGAGATCATGGACGTGCTGCGCAAGGTTGCGGCGCAGGGGCGCAGCCTCGTCCTCGCCATACACCAGCTGCTCGATGCCGACCGCATATGCGACCGTTTCGTCTTGCTCGCAGAAGGCCACGTGCGCGGCGTCGGGACCTTGGGCGACTTGCGGGAGCGTGCGGGGATCCTCTCCGGTGGGTTGGAGGAGGTTTTCCTTGCGCTCACCTGAGGCAGCGGTACCGCTCGACGCTCCCTTCGGCCCCTTGCTGGCCAAGGAGCTGCGGGAAATGGCGAGCGGCCGGCCGCTCTGGACAATGCTGCTGATGCTCTGCCCTCTCGTCGGCTTCAGCTTCTTTCAGGCCGTGTCGCTCTACGGCGAAACGAGCGCTACTGCCCTCACCTCGCCTGGGCTCGCGAGCGCACTATCCCCGCTGGACGGCGTACTGGTTCCGACGTTCGGCGGCTTCTACGTCGCCGTTACGCTGCTGTTTCCCTTTGTTGCCATACGCGTGCTCGGCAACGAAAAGGAGTCCGGCGCCTTGCGGCTCCTGATCCAGCTGCCCTATCGACCGCCGACTTTGATTGGCGCCAAGCTGGTCGCCGTCTTCGCAGCTTGGCTCATTGCCAGTATCCCTGCGCTCTCTGCGCTCGCGATTTGGGAGTTCATGGGCGGACATCTGTTCGTCGCCGAGACCCTGAATCTTGTTCTCGGACATCTCCTCTACGGCCTGTTGGTCGGCGCCATCGCGTTATTCGCAGCTGCGCTTACCGAGAGCGCGGCAACCGCGGCGATTGTCACACTCGGCTTCACACTCGGATCGTGGGTCATCGACTTCGCGGCGGCCAGCCAACCCGACCTCCTTGGCTGGTCGTCGCGGCTGTCGCTCACGCAAACGCTGCACACCTTTGAGCTCGGATTGTTGTCGCTCAGTTTGGTCGTCGGGGTGCTTGCGGCGATTCTTGGATTTGCCGCACTCGCTGCCATCTGGCTCCCCATGGGTGCTACCGTGCGCATCAAGCTTGTCCGTTCGCTCATCTGCCTCGTGGCGACCTGTCTTGTGATGGTCGCGGCTACCCAGATCAGATGGTCGGCCGATGCGACCGAGGACCGACGGAACTCTTTCTCGCTTGCCGACCAACAGGCCCTGGCGCACCTCAGCGATCAGTTGACCGTCACCGTTCACCTGGCGCCCGAAGACCCCCGGTACGCCGATTTGCGAACAAGCGTCCTATCGAAGCTCGAGCGGGTCATTCCACGGATTGTCATCCGTTTTGCAGGCGACCAGCAGAGTGTTGTCGGCAGCGCAAGCGATGAGTCGTATGGCGAAGTCGAGTACAGCTATGGCGGCCGGTCGGCCGTCAGTCGATCGACCGGCACCGAGGAGGTACTGCCGCTCCTTTATGGGCTCGCAAATGTACCCCTGCCCGTGCCGGCGACCGGGGCCGGCGATTATCCCGGCTATCCGCTCGTCGCGGCTCCGTGGATCGCGCTTCCCTGGTTCGTCGGCGGCCTGCCGCTGCTCGTCTGGGTTGCTTGGTGGCGGAGCCGCCGCGCACCGGCCATCAAATACACTTCAAGCCAGAAGGAGATCAGCCGTGAACATCTTACATAGCCTCAAGACAATTGCCGCGGCAGGTGTCGGCTTGGTGGCCTTGCTGCTGCCCGCTTCGGCGGGTTCGCCGGACATCGTCAATTTTTCGGACGAGGAAGTTGGCACAGATTCGAAGGCGATGCCCGGCGTGGTAGGCATTTGGCGGATCGAAACGGAAGGCGACAACAAGGTGTTGGCCGTCGACGGGCGCCAATGGAAGGAGGGACAGACTTCCGCTGGTCTCGCAGACAAGGCGCGGGCCCTCTATGGGGAGCGGTACGCCGAGTTCCTCGACCGCGTCCAGGCCTATGCATACTTCCCCTATGCTGTTCTTGAGGGCGTGCCGGATTTCCGCGATGGAGAGATCGCCGTCCGTTTCGAGGGCATCAGCGGCCGCATCGACCAGGGTGCAGGGATATTGTTCAACCTTAAGCCCAATGGCGACTATCTCACGATTCGCGCCAACCCTCTGGAGAACAACCTTGTGTTGTGGAAGTTCGAAAAGGGGAAACGCTCGTCGGTGACCTGGGTCAAGAACACCCCAACCTCAACCCATGAATGGCACGACCTGAAGGTGCGCATCGCCGGCACCAAGGTCGAAGGCTATGTCGACGGCAAGCTCTACCTGCAGGACACGCTGCCTGAGCCGGTGACCGGGCGTGTTGGCTTGTGGTCGAAGGCCGACAGTCACGTGTATTTTGATGACTTCACCGTAACTCCGGCTGGTTAGGCGGTACGCTTTCAACCAGCTTTCAAAGCTAGTACGGTGCGCCGGAGTCCGGTCTTCCGGGCGCCCGCGTTTGGCCCGGTAACGGGTGATTATTTCCATTGCACACGAGACTCAAAGGCGGGCCGGGTTTTTGCGAACCGATGCGTTCGGAACGATCGAAGGCCCGCTTCGTTCTGATCCGATGGACTGGATTAGACTAGGCCTCCTGGCGTTGGCGGGGTTCCTCACCTGGGCGCTGAACACCCTCTCGGCCGGAGGCGGAGGTCTATTGCTGATCCCCGCCGTGACTTTCATCACAGCGAGCGCGGCGGTTGCGCCGGTCATCACCTTGACCGAGCTCATCGGCAATCCCATTCGCGCCCTGGCCTTCCGGCGCGACATCGATTGGAGCCTGGTCCGTTGGTACCTGCCCGGCGCCATCGCCGGCGCCGCTGCGGGCTCCTGGCTCTTCGCCAACAGTCGGGCGGAATGGCTCCAGATACTCATAGGGATCTATCTGATCAGTGCAGTCTGGGAATTTCGCGGCGGCGCGCGCGAGCGGAGCTACCGAGCCCGCCGCTGGTGGTTCCTCCCGGCCGGCCTGATCGTCGCGCTGTTGTCGGCGCTGATGGGCACGGTGGGACCCGTCTTGAATTCGCTCTATCTGAACTACGGTTCGGAGAAGGAGACGTTGGTCGCCACGAAATCGGTGAACTCGTTTGTGACAGATGTCATCAAGATCGCGGTATTCACCGGACTCGGCGCGCTCGGTGGTCAGGCGGTCATGTACGGCGTAGCCGCGGGTTTGGGCGCTGCCCTTGCCAATCTGCTGGCCAAGCCTTGGCTCGAACGCCTGAGTGGACGACAGTTCCGCGGCCTTGTGGTCGCGCTCATGGCTGTGAGTGGAGCGCTGATGATCTGGAACCAGCACAGCTTCGTTGTGCAGGCCTGGCGCGCGGCCACAGGAATGTCTTAACAATGTCGCTGTTGGCTGGAGCGCTGCGCCGTAGCTTGGTTGACCGGTCGCGCGATGCGCAGAAGCTGGCGAAGGCCTGCGCGCAGCCCTCGACAAGGTCGCCGTCAAAAAGAGCTACTAGGCTTCCCGTCCGCCTATATCAGACGGGGCTCTTCGGCTGGTTTCTTCGAACCAGCCGACCTAACCAGCTCAGCTTCGAGAAGATTCGCGACGTCAGATGACGCTCTGCGTCACGGCGGCAAGAACAAGATAATGGCCGACTTTGGCGGCAGTGACCAACAAAACGAAAACCCGAAAAAGCTCGCGCAGGACACCGGCAATGACGGTCAGCTTCGCGAAACGCGTTGGGCGCAGAAACGCCATCTTTCAGATAACCGGGCGGCGGCCGCTATCGGCCAGATGACAGGCTGCAACGCCGCCATGCGGCACGGATCGCAGCATTGGTTCCTCGACCCGGCAGACATCGATCGCCACCGGACAGCGCGTGTTGAATCGACACCCCGGAGGCGGCGCGCTCGGGCTTGGCGGATCGCCGGCGAGAATGATCCGGCGGCGTCCCGCTTCGATGCGGGGATCGGGAGAAGGAACAGCCGACAGCAGCGCCTGGCTGTAGGGATGGGCCGGCTCGCGAAACAGCGGGCGGGTCAGGCCGGCTTCCGAGATGCGGCCGAGATACATCACCGTCACGTCCGAGCAGACCTCGCGGACGATCGCCAGATCGTGCGCGACAATGACAATGGTCAGACCAAGCTGCTTCTGCAGCGACGTGAACAGGTTGACGATCTGCGCCCGGATCGAAACATCGAGCGCGCTGAGCGGTTCGTCGCAGACCAGTATGGACGGCTTCAGCGCAAGCGCGCGCGCAATCGAAACGCGCTGCCGCTGGCCGCCGGAGAGTGACCTTGGCAAACGGTCGAGCACCGTCGCAGGCAGCGCAACCAGGTCCAGAAGCTCGGCGATGCGGCGGCGGCGCTCGACTGATGAGCCGAAGCGATGGATCTGCAGCGGCTCCTCCAGCGTCTGGTAGACGCTCTGGCGGCGGCTCATCGACCCCAACGGGTCCTGAAAGACGAACTGGACTTCGCGGCTGAACGACTTCCTGTCCGATTTCAGCCATTCGGCGCGATCCCTTCCCCCAATCAGGACGGTGCCTTCGCTCTCCTTCTGCAAACCGACGATGGTGCGGGCCAGCGTGGTCTTGCCGCAGCCGGACTCGCCGACGATGCCGTGGAACGCGCCGCGCGCGACCGTCAGGTTTATGCCATCGACCGCCCGCACCGCGCCGACACCCGAACGGTTGGCGAAATGGACCTTTAGTCCCCTGACCTCGATCGCCGCGACATCAGACATGGACGGCGATCCCCTCTCGTTTCAGCACGACCGGGCAAGCCACACGGTGCGGGCTCGTCGACGCGGATATCGTCTGCAACGGCGGCCGGTGCTGCCGGCAACCGGCTTCGACCAGTTCGCAGCGCTCGGCAAACCGGCAACCCGGTTCCAGCCGGATCTGGTTTGGCGGCAGGCCCGGTATCTCGCGGGTCGCCGCGCGTTCGTCGGCGCGAAAATCCGGCACCGATGCGAGCAGCCCGCGCGTATAGGGATGGACCGGCCGGGTCAGCACATCCATCGCCGTCCCCTCCTCCGCCACTTGGCCGGCGTAAAGCACGATGACGCGGTCGGCGACGGAAGCGACCACGCCGATATCGTGCGTGATCAGCACGACCGCGATGCCATCCTCGCGCTGGATCTGACGGATGAGCTCCAGGATTTGCGCCTGGACGGTGGCGTCCAGCGCCGTGGTCGGCTCGTCTGCGATCAGCACGCGCGGCCGGGCCGCCAGCGCCAGCGCGATCATCGCCCGCTGCAGCATGCCGCCCGACATTTCGTGCGGATAGCGGTTGTAGCGATCCTCAGGGTCCGGAATGCCGGAGCGTGCCAGAAGCGAGACCGCTTCCTTGCGCGCGGCCTCATGCGACAGGCCGGCGAAGCGGCGCGCCTGGCGGGCCAGCTGCGGGCCGATTTTCAGCATCGGGTTCAACGCGCTCATCGGGTCCTGGAAAATCACGCCGAAATAGCGCCCGCGCAGGTCCGACAATTGCCGGGAACCGATGCTGAGCAGTTCGCTTCCGTCGGCTCGCGCCGATCCCTTCATGTCCACGGTCACGCCCTCGGGCAGCAGGCCGAGCGGACCGAGCGTCATTACGGTCTTTCCCGAACCGCTTTCGCCGACGACCGCGACCGTTTCTCCGGGACGGACGTTGAACGACACCCCGTCCACCGCCCGCACCGAAACGGTGGTGGCGTAGAGGTCGATGACCAAATCTTCGATGGAATAGATCGGCTGAGCGTCGCTCATGCTGAAGTCGTTCCCGTTTCGACGGCGTTACGCTCGGCTTCTTCGCGAGCGCGCGCCTTTCGGCGTCTGCGCAAGGTCGCGCCGCGAACCGGCCGCGGCACCTTTTGCAATGCGAAGGCTTCGCCCAGAAGGTTGAAGCTGACCACGACCAGCGTCAGCGCCAGACCGGGCAGCACGACGAGGCGCGGCACCTCCTCGATGTAGCTCATGCCGTCGACCAGCATCTGGCCCCATTCCGGTGTCGGCGGTGCGACGCCAAGTCCGAGAAAGCTGAGCGTGGCGATGGCCAGCACAAGCGCGCCGGCGTCGGCGCTTGCATAGACCACGACGAGGGCAAGCACATGCGGCAGGATATGGCGAACAAAAATCCACAGATGACCGGCGCCCATCACGCGGGCCGCCTCGATATAGGGCTGCTGCAGCTCGGCGGTGACGACGGCGCGGCTCATGCGGGCATAGTTCGCCCACCACGCCAGGGTGAGCGCCGTGATCATCGACCAGTAGCCGGTGCCCAGAATGCCGATCAACGCCAGCGCGATCACCAAGCTGGGAAGTGCCAGCGCAATGTCGATGATGCTGATAAGGACGAGCTCGACACGGCCGCCGACATAGCCGGCGAAGGAGCCGATCGTGACGCCGATCGCCAGCGCGGCGACAAGCACGATCACCATCGCCACCAGGGAAATGCGGGCGCCACCGACGATGCGGCTGAAGACGTCTCGGCCGAGATAGTCGGTGCCGAGCCAGTGGTTCCAGCTCATGCCCTCCAGTGTCGCCGAATAGTCCTGCGCACTTGGATCGTAAGGCATGATCGCAGGAGCGAAGATGCCGATCAGCACAAAGCCGATTACGGGGAGCAGCACCAGCCACGGCCAGTCCTTGATGTCCCTGATAGCGGAAATGTTCATCGCCTCATGCTCCCCGCGCCCGGCGCATTCGCGGATCCGCGACGATGCAGATCATGTCGACGATGAAATTGACCATGACGAAGAAGACGACAAACAGCAGCAGCACCGACTGCATGCCGATGAAGTCGCGGAAACGTATCGCCTCGATGAAAAAGGCACCGACGCCGCGCAATGCAAATACCGTCTCGACGACGATCGATCCGATGATCATCAGCGTGAATTGCGCGCCGAATGTCGTCAGGAACGGAATGGCGATGTTGGGCAGCGCCTCGCGCAGCAGCACCTGCGTTCTGGTAAAGCCTTTTGCGAAGCCCGTTGTCGCAAACGGCCGCGACATCGCTTCCTGGAGGTTGACCCGAACGACGCGGCTGAGAACGGAGGCCGGGAACAGCGCGATCGTCACCCACGGCAGAAGCCACGAGGTGAAGCCGCTGGTGCCGAAGGTGGGCACCCAGCCGAGCATGACCGAAAACACGATGACCAGCAGCGCCGCCACGAAGAAGTTCGGGGTCGACGCGCCGATCAGCGAAAATGCATGGAGGAACCTGTCCATCACGCCACCATTGCTGACGGCGCCGGCAATGCCGAGCGCGATCGAGAAAATGAAGGCGAGAATGCCGCCGCCGGCAAGCAGAGCCGCCGTCATCGGAATGCGGGCGGCAAACTCCGAAGAGATCGGCTTTCCCGTTCGCAGCGATATGCCGAAATCCCCGGCCAGCGCGCCGGAAAGCCAGCGTCCGTAGCGGATCGGCAACGGGTCGTAGAGACCGAGCTCGTTGCCAATCTTGGCGATCATTTGCGCGTCAGCGCCAGGACCTGCCGCACGCTCGGCAATGAGCGCCGCAACATTGCCCGGAGCCGCCGCAACCAGGGCGAATGTCAGCGCGGATGCCGCCAGGATCAAAAGGCAGGCAAGCAGCATCCGTCGCAGGATCGTGCGTTTCATCGTCAGGCCTCACTCGGGCTCGAACTCTTCAGGCCTTCAGCGTGATCGCCTTGAACGGCAGGTCATAGTCGGTCGCCGGAAGCGAGAAATTCTCCGCGCGCGGATTGTGGGCCCACAGCCGCTGGCTGACGACGAGCGGACAGATGGCGGTGTTGTCGTAGAGCCAGTCGTAGAGGGCCTGCATCTTCAGGTCGCGTTCGGCGCCGCTCGCCTCGAGCGCAGCCTTGACTACGCCGTCGAGCGCGTCCGAGACATAGATCTTGCCGTCGGGCCCGCTGTCCGCCGTCGAGACGAAGGCATTGCCCAGCGTGCCGTGCGGATCGTAGGGCGCGCCATAGGTGGTGAAGAAAGCGAGATCATAGTCGAAGGCCGGACGCCGTTCATGCATGGTGGCATTGTCCACCGAGGAGACTTGGACCTGGAAACCAACCTCGGACAATTGACCCTGGATCATTTCGGCGATGCGCCGCGATCCCGGCAGGGACTCTTCGGAAACCAGAAAGTCGATGGTCAGAGGAGAGCCAGCCTTGGTCCAGGCGCCGCCGCTCTCTGCCCAGCCCCCGTCGGCAAGTATCTTCTTGGCCGCCGCCACGTCACGCACCGGCACGTCATGCCGCTTGCCCGACGACGGCACGTTCGCCGGGAACAGATCGGCGGCCGGGTCGGCAAAGCCCTCGAACAGGACCTTGGCGATCGCCGCCCGGTCGACCGATGCATAGACGGCATCGCGAACGGCCTTGTCGGCGATGATCTTCGACTTCGGCGAATAGCCGAGCAGCATCGTCGCGGTGCCCGGCTCGGCAACAACCTTCATGCCGTCGCTTTCCAGCGCACGGGCGCGGCGCGGCGATAGCGTCGCCACCCAGTCGCCACCGATGACATCGAGGTCGCCTGAGCGGAGGCCGTTGGCACGAGCGAGTTCATCGGGAACCACCTTCAATTCCATGCGGCTGAAAAGCGGCTTCTCGCCCCAGTATTTGTCGTTGCGAACGAGGCTGGTGCCGCTCGAATCGTATTTTTCGACGATCCATGGACCGGTTCCGATCGGCGCCGTCTGCTTGCCATCCTTGTCGACTGCCTTGGGCGACAGGAAACGAACTGGGCGGACGATGGTGAGTTCGAGCAGTGCGGCCGGCACCGGTCGCTTCAGCTTGACCGTCAGCTTGTTTGGTCCATCGGTGACAATGCTGTCGAACGCATCGGAAATGCCGATCCAGGAGAAGTCGCTCACCCCCATCCATCGCTTGAGGTTCCATTCGGCTGCGGTGGAATCGAACGGCGTGCCGTCGCTGAAGGTCACGCCTTCACGCAGATCGAAAGCGATCGAAAGCTGATCGTCGGCAATGGTCCATTTGGTGGCAAGTCCCGGCTCAAGCGCACCGTTCTGGCCGTAGTGGATCAGCGCATCGAAGACGATGGTGTAGGTGCTCAGCGTTGAAACATTCTGCAGCAGGTCGAGATCGCCGGTCTCCGCGGAGATGGCAATCTTCAGCGTGTCGTTGGTTTCGGAAAAGGCGGTGCGTGGCAGCGCGGCGGCGAAGGCAAGGCCGGCGGTGGAAACAAGGAAATTGCGGCGGTCGAGAGTGATCATTTCAGTTCCCCATTTTTGATTGATTGGTAGCGATTGTACACATGCATTCCCATTTGTATAGACATATTCGGCGCCAATCCAAGTTGGCGCGCAGCGCTGCGCTTGGCAAAGGAAAGCGCCATCCCGCGTAATGTCGCCGTGCCGGCGCGGGTCTCGACAAGCGCTAAGTCCAGCTCAGCGTCATCGCCGCCAGCGCGAGGTAGCGGCCGACCTTCGCGATCGTGACGATCGCAAGGAAGCTCCAGAATGGCTCCCGCAGCGCCCCCGCCACGACCGTCAGCGGATCGCCGACGAGAGGCAGCCAGCTCAACAGCAGCGACCATCGTCCATAGCGCTGATACCATCGCGTCGCGCGCGTCAACGCGGAGGGCTTTACCGGGAACCATTTGCGGTTGCGAAAGCGATCGATCCCCCGGCCGAGCCACCAGTTGACGATCGAGCCGAGCACATTGCCTGCGCCTGCGAAAGCGATGAGCAGAGCCGGAGCATGGCTTCCTGTCAGGAGCAGTCCCGCAAGGGCTGCTTCCGATTGCATCGGCAGAATGGTCGCCGCGGCAAACGCGGTCAGGAAAAGACCGCCATAGATGGCGAGCTCGCCAGACATTTCGAGCTCTCAGCTTGCCGTGGGCCATTTCGGGTGCCGATCATCGACGACGTAGCCATGCGAATGCTCATAGCCCGCTTCCGACCATACTGCGTCGCCGATGTGCCGGTCGTCCTTAGGCAGATCGACATGCGTATGCACAAGCACGTCGGGATCGTGTTTCGGCCAGAGCCAGATCGCGGCAAGCAGGGCTGCGGCGCCAATGATGCCGAGCAGAATGAAGGTGAAGGGCAATCCCATTGCTGCACCGACGCGCCCGGCAATGGGATAGGTGATCAACCAGCAGGCATGCGAAAGCGCGAATTGGGCAGCAAACAGAGCGGGCCGGTCGACGGCATCGGCGGAACGCCTGATCAATCGGCCCGAAGGCGTCTGCGCCAGCGAATAGCCGAGCCCCAGCACGAACCAGAGCGGCAGCAGCAGATAGTAGCTGCCGGCGAGCGGTCCTACCAGCACGCCCGCGACCAGGATCGCGGCGCCCGAGAGCATCGCAACCCGGTCCGGGACATTTTCCAAAAGCCGCGGGAGGGCAAGGGCTGCAATCATCGATCCGCCGCCGAAGGCTGCGAGCGCCAGCGCCGTGTCGCTTTGGGAAAGGCCGAACTGCGCCTGTACCAGGACGACCGTGTTGACGATCACCATCGCGCTTGCCGCCGCGATGGCGAGATTGAGCGCCAGCAGGCCGCGCAATCGCGGCGTCGCCAGATAGATGCGGATTCCGCGCGTCGTGCGCTCATAGATGCCGCGCGGCTCCGAGGCTTGCGGGCTGGGCAGCACCACGGAGACGACCAGCGCCGCGGACGCCAGGAAGCCGACAACCGTACCGGCGAACAGGCCGTGGAAGCTGATGACGGAAAGCAGCGCCGCCGCCAGCATGGGACTGACGACGCTTTCCAGGTCGTAGGCCAGTCGCGACAGCGACAGGGCCCGCGTGTAGTCCTTCTCCTCGGGCAGCACGTCAGGGATCGAGGCCTGGAAGGCCGGAGTGAAGCCTGCCGACGCCGACTGCAGGACGAAGATGAGAAGATATACCTGCCAGACTTCGGTAACGAAGGGCAGGAACACCGCGACCGCAGCCCGGATGAGGTCGAGCGAAACCAGCATGGTGCGGCGCGGCAGGCGCTCGGCGAACGCAGCGGCGACAGGCGCCACGCCGACATAGGCGATCATCTTGATGGCGAGCGCCGTGCCGAGCACCGCGCCGGAATCGGCGCCGGCAAGATCATAGGCCAGCAGCCCGAGCGCCACGGTGGCAAGGCCGGTGCCGATCAGGGCGATGACCTGGGCCAGGAAGAGATGACGGTAAGTGCGATTGGCCAGGACCTGAAGCATATTTGTCTTCTTGCAGCGGATGACGGTTCGTCGAGAACTGGCGCGAACGGCCTGCCTGTCTCAGTGATGGTGACCTTCCGGCTCGACCATCTTGAACGGCAGCACCTGCTCGCGACCCTTCGCGGCCAGGATCAACCTCGCCTGGAACTCATGCGGCTCGGCAGGGGCGACGGTGCTCTCAAGCCGATGATGGTTGTCAGCGGCGGGCTCGAGGCGAAGCGTCTCTGGCCCTTCGGGTCGATCGATGATCACCGTCGCCGTCAGATCGTCGGCGTGGCGATCGATGGTCAGCCGCATCCGCTCGCCAGCCGGTGTATCGACGATTTCCAATGTTCCTGCAGCCAGATCGCAGGCGACCTTGAAGGGCGCCGGCGCATGATGGTGAGCATGAAATGTTTCTGCGCCAGTGACGGCCGGCCCGGCCGGGCTCACCAGGCGGACATTGGCTTCGGCCAACGCCGGCAAGTGGGCGAACAACTCCTGCTTGAGGGCTTCGGTTACGCCCAGCACGTCCTTGGCCGTCGCCGTCTCCGGTACACTGACGGCGACGTCGGCATGCAGACGATGTCCGATCCAGCGCGCCTGCACGCTTTCAACGCGCCCGATGCCGGACACGTGTTCGGCGGCATGATGGATTTCATCGACGATGGCAGGCTCGACTCCGTCGAGCATGCGCGTGAGGACGGCTTTCGACGACTGCCAGACGATGGCGAAGATCGCCACGGTGATCAACAGTCCGATGATCGGATCGGCAAGCGGAAAGCCCAGCCAGACGCCGATAGCGCCAAGGACGACTGCCAGGCTGGTGAAGCCGTCGGTGCGGGCATGGTAGCCGTCCGCGATCAGCGCCGCGCTGTTGATCTCTCGGCCGACGCGGATGCGAAATACGGCCACCGCTTCATTGCCGATGAAGCCTATGAGGCCGGCGATGGCGACCCAGCCGAGAAACGCGATGGGACGCGGATTGATCAGCCTGTCGATCGCTTCATAGCCTGCGACGATGGCGCTGAAAAGAATGATGAGAACGATGACGATCCCGGCCAGATCCTCGACGCGGCCCAGGCCGTAGGTGAACGCCTTGCTCGGTTTGCGGCGGACCAGCATGAAGGCGATCCACAGCGGGACGGCGGTGACCGCGTCGCCGATATTGTGGATGGTGTCGGCCAGCAGCGCCACGCTGCCGGAGAGGAACACGACCACAAGCTGGAGCGCTGCCGTGACGGCCAGAACGACGAATGACCATTTGATTGCCCAGATGCCGCGCGTCGTCGTGGCGATCGTCGGATCGATGACGCCGTGGGTGTGGCCATGGCCGCCATCACCATCACCATGATCATGTCCATGGCCGCCGAAGCCCTGCGTCATCGGACCGAAGCCGAACCAGTCGCGTATCTTATCCATTATGGTGTTCTCTCACAGGTACTTGGTGATATCCTTGAACTCGTCGATCGAGCGGCGCTGCTCGCGCGCCAGCGGCCCGACGACGTCTTCAAGGCAATGGTTGAGATGATCCTGGATCAGGGTCTTCTTGGCTTGCGCGATGGCCCTCTCGACAGCATGGAGCTGCTGGGCAAGATCGAGGCAGGGCCGGCCCGCTTCGATCATTTCGATCACGCCCTTCAGATGTCCGCCAGCCCGCTTCAGGCGCTTGACGATATCGGGATGGGTTTCGTGGGTATGAGGCTGCTCGCTCATCTCTTGATACTATCCTCTTGGAGGGGATACAACAAGCCTCAAAGAGGCCTCGATTCCGGTGCAGTCAACAACCATTCGTTAGGATTTTGGAGAATAATCGCCGTTCATGCCGAATCGGATCCACAGCACAGTTTTTTGTCTGGTCATCGCTTTAGCGATGATGTTCGGCGTGCTGCGTCCTTTCGGCTATTCGACCTCACACGATCCGATCGCGATTGCCACCGCGGTTGAACGTCACGGCAGAGCCGCCGCGCAGATCGAAGATCATGACCACGCACACGATGACGGCGTTGCCGACGAGCAGAGCGCTGGCCATTTTCACGGGCACGATGCGGCAGACCATTCGCACGAGACGGCGAGCACGCCTGTCGGGTTCGCACCGACCTTTCCGCAGGTCGAACGGAGCTGGCTGAATTATCCGCCGACTTTCCTCGATCCGGGCACGACATTCCGGCTTGAGCGACCGCCGAGGCCATTCCTCGCCGCATGATCGCGGCCGCTCACGCGGCCACCCTCAACGACGAAGATTGGAAATTTTATGCAAGGACCCTTCGACCGGGGCCGACCACGCGCGCGTCGCACGTGTGGGCGATCCGTCCTTCCCCTGCTTATCGCTCTCCTGACCCTGCCGCTGCTGACCGGAGCGGCCTTTGCCCATGCTGTCGCTGCCGGCGACAAGGGCTACATCCAGGAAATCTCGGGCATCAACGTGCTGCCCTTCATCTATCTCGGCGCCAAGCACATGGTGACCGGATACGACCACATCCTGTTCCTGTTCGGGGTAATCTTCTTCCTCTACCGGATGAAGCATATCGGCATCTATGTCAGCCTGTTCGCGCTCGGCCACTCCACGACCATGCTGCTCGGCGTCTATTTCAACGTCGGCATCAACAGCTACATCATCGACGCGATCATCGGCCTGTCCGTAGTCTACAAGGCGCTCGACAATATGGGCTCTTTCCAGCGATGGCTCGGCTTCCAGCCGAACACCAAGATCGCGACGCTGGTCTTCGGCTTCTTCCATGGTTTCGGCCTGTCGACGAAGATCATCGAATACAACATCTCGCCGGACGGCCTGGTGCCCAACCTTTTGGCCTTCAATGTCGGCGTCGAGATCGGCCAGCTCTTGGCTCTTGGCGCCATCCTGATCGTGATGGGCTACTGGCGCCGGACACGAAGTTTCTGGCGCCACGCCTATACCGCAAACGTCATCATGATGACGGCTGGTTTCCTGCTGATCGGATATCAGCTCACCGGCCTGTTCGTCGCCGCATAAGGAACCGAATCATGTACAACACCGACCTTCCCAGCCGCGCCGATTTGCCGACGTCAGCGCAGCTCAAGCGCTCCACCTTCATTGCCGCGCTGACGGCTTTCGCATTGCTCATCACGGTCGTCATGCCGTCCGAGTATGCGATCGACCCGACCGGAGCAGGCAGATTGCTCGGCCTCACCAGAATGGGCGAAATCAAGACACAGCTGGCAGCCGAGGCGGCAGCCGACGAAATGGCCAGCGCGAAGGCACCAACCGAGCGGATGACGCAAATGGTCCCTCCAGCCGAGTTGATGGCGCGCATGGACCGAATTGAAAACCTCCTCGTCGCCCTGACCGCCGAACGGCCTGCTTTGCAGCCGTCGCCAACTGGGGAGGCCGTTGCCCAAGACAATGTGACAGTTGGAGAGATCGCTCCTGCCGAGGCTCCGGCCATTGCTACAACGCCTGCCACCGAAGCAACCTCGGAAGCCCCGATCCAGCCAGATGGAAGGCAAGACGAGCTATCCTTCACGTTGGCGCCAGGCCAGGGTGCCGAAGTCAAGCTCGTGATGCGGCAGGGCGCCAAGGCAAACTTTTCCTGGACAGCTGACGGTGGCGTGGTGAACTTCGAGACGCACGGCGATGGCGGCGGTCAGTCCGTCAGCTATGAAAAGGGTCGCAGCGTTCCAGCTGACGAAGGTGCCATTGAAGCCGCCTTCGATGGAAATCACGGTTGGTTCTGGCGCAACCGCGGTGGCAGCGACGTGACCTTGACGATCCAGACTGAAGGCGACTACATCGACATCAAGCGTATGATCTAGCGCATACAGGGTCGCCCGGCGCCACTTCGACCGTCGGGCGTCACCTATCCGTCTGTTCCACCGACGAGCGCAGATGCGCGTCGAAGCTTTGCGCCGCGACGAAGACACGGCTGACCTTCAGGTAAACGGGTCTTGATCCACCGCTCGATCTGGTTCACGGCATTTCAGCCCGACGTGATCTGCCAAACGGCTACGCCGGCAAGCGCCAAGCCGGCAGCGCCCTCAATGGCTCGGGAAATGGCATCGAACAGGCGTGGCCGGCTATCGAAAAAATGCACCAGACGTTCACGAAACAGGATCGACAGCATCGCAACGCAAGACAGCGTCAGCGCCACGCCGGCCATCATGGTGATTGCAAAAAGAATGCCGGCGACCGGAACGCCTCTGGATATCGCAAAGGTCATCACGAAAAGCGTCAGCGGGCATGGGATCAGGCCGGCCATGACGCCGACGGCCTCGCCCTCATGCTTGTGGTGATGGCCGTGGCTCAATGCGCGCCAGAGCATCCAAATGCCGATCAGGCCAAGCAGGCCCCGACTGACGTCTTCCAGCAGCGGGGCGCGGCCAACACTGCCCAGGGCAATCGATACCAACGGCAACGAGAGCGCCGCGATCAGCACGGCAATCGTTACATGCGTGAAGGAGAGTGTCAGCGACACCAGAAGCCCACGCCGGACGCTGGCGTCCGATCCTGCCAGATAGGTGGCCAGGACAGCCTTGCTATGGCCCGGCGTCAGCGCATGCGCCGCACCGAACAGAATGCCCATGGGCAGAAAGGCCGTGAACGCCAGCCAACCGCCGCCGGCCGCAAGCAGTTTGATCTGCTCGGCCAGCGCCAGGTAAATCGTGCGTTGGAACTCGACCAGCGTCTGGAACATTGCCATCGAACCGGCTCCGGGTCAGCCGCACGTCAATTCGAGGCGCGTCGCGAAAATCTTGCCGAGATCGGTCCCCGTCGGATCACTGAAGAACGCGTCTGTCAGGCTCTTCTGGTTCTGCGCGATGGCCGTGTCCGGATCTGGACGGACGACGGAACGTGAGCAGCCTTGCGGCAGACCGGCCACCGCAAGCTTGTCGTCGTCGGTAAAATCGATTGCCGTGTAGAAGGTCGGATCGTAGACACCGATACTGACTTTTCCAGCAAGGGCCAACGGGTCCTTCGGCTGCGTTTCGAACTGGACGACGAGTTGATCGTTTTCATAGCTGACGCTGAACTTCGGCGGTGGCGCCATCGTCACGTCCTTGCCGTTCAAG
>NZ_JAMYUP010000020.1:0-114733 GCF_040323155.1 Mesorhizobium sp. M0060 | reverse complement strand
TTTCTGCTCATCTTCTTCGATCACTTGGTGTCCACCTATTTCGGTGGACACCTTGTGCATCAGAGCACTCAACAGCAAAAGGTGCGGGGAAATTCGCGCTTACTCATAATCGACGGCGACCCTCTCAGGGATATCCGGATCCTTGGCGCGCCTAAGCATCTGCGGCTGGTAATGGTCGGTGAACG
This sequence comes from Mesorhizobium sp. M0060, assembly GCF_040323155.1. Lineage (NCBI taxonomy): Bacteria > Pseudomonadati > Pseudomonadota > Alphaproteobacteria > Hyphomicrobiales > Phyllobacteriaceae > Mesorhizobium > Mesorhizobium sp. M0060. The sequence continues at coordinate 114,548 of NZ_JAMYUP010000020.1, read as the reverse complement.
ACTGGCGAAGAACGATCTCCTCTGAGGAAACCAAGATGGACAGACCACGCATCCTGCTTACCGGCGCCGACGGCACCATCGGCACCGCCGTGCATGCGGAGCTTAGCGGCTCAGGGGCCGAAGTGATCACCCTTGGACATCAGCCGGGGCCGATGATCGATCTCGTGGCCAACTTTGCCAGTGACGACGATCTTGGCCAGGCGATTGGGTCGATCACCCCCAGCCTCGACGGGTTGGTGTTCGCCCATGGCATGCTGGAGCCGGGGCCAGTTGATCGGGTGCCTCCTGTCGCGTGGCGACACATGCTGGATATGAATCTAAACAGCATATACACGATCATCCATGCCTCGCTGGAGCGGCTTGCCGAGAACGCCAGCATTGTCATTGTGTCGTCGACTGCCGCATTCGACCACAGTCCTGTTGGCGGGCCTCACTATAGCGTGAGCAAATGGGCTCTGAGCGGGCTCGTGCGCCATCTCGCGGACGATCTTGGGCCTCGGGGGATACGTGTCAATTCGGTGTGCCCGGGAACCGTTGAAGGTCCTATGGCCAGGGCGCTGCTCGGCGAACCGGACTATCTGGCGTCGTTGCAGGGCATTCCGCTTCGTCGAGCAGCGGATGCATCCGAGATCGCGGATGTCGTGTCGTTCCTCTTAAGTCGGAAGGCGAGCTATGCGACCGGCGCGAACATTCCCGTCTCCGGCGGCTATCGATAGAGTTAGTGATCGCGGCCCTGACCAGCCTGTCCGGATAACTCATTCGGTTGTTTCGCTCCATAATAACTACGCACTGGTGTGCTCTCGCCGGATTGACGAAGTGCCCGACGCTTCAGAAAGTCGCTCGGCGTGTATTGGCCGAAGCGGAGGCAGCTGATGGATGTCCTTGGCGATGACGATATCGACACGCCAGACTCTATTCCCACGAGACATCGCAGACGCGTTTGGCCATGCAGGGGATGGACCGCGTCATTCGGCTGGTCGCATGCAAACCGCTAATTGACGAACCAATGGTGGACCTCGTGGCGAGCCGCCCTATAAGTCATTGATAAATAGTACTTTGGTGGGCGGAGGATGTGCCAGGAATAATGATTTTATTGTCCTTTTCGCGGGCCAAAACCAGAAGTCTTCCCATATCTTTTCGTAAGCTCCCGCCATCGTATGTGCCCTGCGCCAACAAACATGCCGTCCAAACTGAACCAGGAAGGAAGCGGAAGAGCGGGCAAGTCAGTCAAATTGAAGGACAGGCGCGCACGTCATCTGCGAGCACTTCGGCCGACCTCTCTGCTAAGTAGATAGCTGGGAACCGCAACCAAGGAAGCTGCAACCAACCGGTTTTTCCCTGGGCAATCTTGACTAGATGTCGAGGAGGCTCGCGACCACGCGATCCGGCGCGACGCCTGGCACGGATTGGGCAGGCACGCCTGTCGTGACCAGCACCGAGCGCAGCCCCGCGCGCTGGCCGGCGAGGATGTCGGTAGCGACCTGGTCGCCAATCATGATGGTCTGCGACCTCGGCGTGCCGATGAGGGCAAGCGCCTCTTCGATCATGAATGGCTCCGGCTTGCCGACCACGATCGGGGCGCATCCCGGCACAGCAGCCGTCATCGCGGCCATCAGCGTGCCGACGCAGGGCTCATAGCCATCTTCCGCCGGTGTGAGTATATCGGGATTGGTGACGACCACCGCTGCCCCGCCAAGCGCTGCGCGCACGGCAGTCCGCAGTTTCGCATAGGTCAGTGCATAGTCAAAACTGAGGACGACGATCTCGGCATCCTCGCCGGCGCGCCGGAAGCCACCAACCTCCAACGCCTCGAAGAGCGGCCTTTCGCCGATCGCGAACACGGTTGCGCCGCTCGGCCAGCGCCGGCGCATCAGGCTCACCGTCGCCGCGATGGCGCCGAAGACCTGACCCTCCGTAACCGGCACGCCCATGCGACAGAGCTTCGTGGCGAACTCGGCCGAGGATTTGGTCGTACTGTTGGTCACGAAAACATAGGGCACGCCGTTGCTGTGCCAGGCCCGAAATGCCTGCACTGCGTCAGCAATGGGATTGTCACCGCGATAGACGACCCCATCGAGGTCGGAAATGATGCCGCTTATGGTCGTGTCCTTTGGCATGGAGCGTGGCAGCATCATATGGGCGTTCAGTCGGTCGGCGGGCACGCCAATATCCAGGACCTTCAACTGCAGGGCCCGACGGTTTCTGCGACGCCAACATAAGTGAAGAGCACGCGGATGGACCATCGCCAGCGATCCGGAATTCCTGTGCTGAGCGTGGAGTCCGCATCCGAGCAATGTCGTCTTGCCTGCCCAAGAAGCGTGCAGCGAAAAGCGTCAGCAACGGAATCGTGGAGCGGCAGGTATCAGGCCGGAACTGCATCTGGTCTAGAGTTTTCCGATCCCACCCGGAAAGTGGTGGAATGAACCGGCAACCAGGTAATCCACACGATCGGATCCCTGCCGCGTTCAAAAAGAAAATTCACGCACGTTCAGGGGAACAACAAATGATCAATCGCAGAGATATCATGCTTGGGGCGCTGACCGGAGCCGGCGCCTTCGGTTTCGGCCGCGTGAATCCGGATTTCCTGAGAAGTTCAGCCTTCGCGGCCGAGGAGCGCAATTTGCGTTTCCTCGGTGCGGAAGCCCTGACCGGCAACTGGGATCCGACCACCCACACCAATCTCGGACAGCTCATCGTCGAAGGATTCGTCTTCGGCTATCTGACCCGCGCCCCAATGAAGCCGGAGAACCCCGGCGAGCTGGTGTTCGAACTCGCCGAATCCCTTACGCCCTTGGACACCAACACGCTTGAGGTCAAATTGCGTTCGGGCATCAAGTTTCATGACGGCACGCCGTTCACCTCCGCCGACGTCAAGGCAACCTATGAGTATGGCTCGCAGCCAGACCGCCCGGCGCAATGGTATCCAGGCCCGGTCACCGTCGACATCGTCGATGACCTGACCTGCCGCATCAACACCAAGGAACATGGCTATCCGGCCGCCCTGTACTACTATCTGTCGTCCTTCCTGCCGATCATGGCGGCCAAGGACATCGCCAACAAAGCCCAACTCTCGGCGCGGATGAATGGCACCGGCCCTTTCAAATATGTCGACCAGAAGGGCGACACGACCATTCTAGCCGCCAACGCCGACTTCTTCCTCGGCGCGCCGAAGATCCCCGGCCTCGAATATCATTTCGTCGGCGACACCACGACGCGCACGCTTTCGCTGCTCAACGGAGAAGCCGACATCATCGAACGTCTTGAACAGGAACAGGTCGACACCATCGCCAAGGACGACCGCTTCGCCGTTCACAAGGCGGTGTCAGTGGAAAACAAGTATCTGTTCTTCCGCTGCTCCAAGAAGCCGTTCGACGATCCGCGCGTCCGCCTTGCAGCCTGCCACTCCATCGACCGGTCGCAGGTGCTCGAAGTGCTCGGCGTATCGGGCACGTTTTCCAAGGCCCATATCTCGCCGGTCAAGTTCGGCTATGTCGAGGTGCCGGACTACCCGGAATTCGACCCTGAAAAGGCGCAGTCACTGCTGGCCGAGGCCGGATTCCCCAATGGCGAAGGTTTGCCGGAACTGACCTACTATACGTCGGTCGGTTTCTATCCGAAGACCAAGGAATATGCCGAGCTGATCACCGGCATGCTGCAGGAACAGGGCTTCAAGGTGAACCTGCAGACGCTCGAAGTGGCCGCCTGGGGCAACCTCCTCTACGACAAGCCCGGCGGCGGCGAAGGTCACATGATCGATTGCGGCTGGTGCACCGGTTCGCCGGAGCCGGACCTCGTGATCCGAACACACTTCCACTCCTCGTCCAAGCGCATCACCGGCATCGTGGATCCGGAAATCGATGCGGTACTGGACAAGGAGCGCAACGCCACCTCGATCGAAGAGCGCAAGACGATCCTGCAGCAGGAGACGCTTCCCACCATCGCTCGCAAGGTGCCGGCCTATGCCTTGTTCACCTCCGTCTTCATTCACGCCTACAACAAGAAACTCGATGGTCTCTACATCTATCCGAACGGTATGCAGGACATGAGCAAGGCGACCCTTGCCTGAGCCGCGGCGGACCGGGGCCGGTGCCAACGGCGCCGGCCTCCATTTTCGGCACGCCAACAGGATGGTCGCCCCGTGTTGATCCTCGAATTTCTGGCCAAGCGGATCGCCCAGGGCATCCTCATCGTCGTCCTCACCTCGCTGATCATCTTCACGCTGCTGCGGGTCGTGCCCGGAGATCCCGTACGCCTCATCGTCGGCGGCATGGCACCCGACAATGTTGTCGAGGAGGTGGCCAACAAGATGGGCTTGCGCGATCCGATCATCGTGCAATACGCCCACTATATGGCGGGTCTCGCGCATGGCGACCTCGGCCAGTCCTACATCAGGCCGGTTAGCGGCGGCGTCGCGGCCGGCGGTCAATATGTCGACCCGACCAAGTCGGAGATGGCGCCCGTCGCCGATCTCATCGTCGAGCGACTGCCGCTCACGCTCCAGCTCGGCGGCATGGCGCTGCTGTTTGCGCTGATCATGTCCTTCCCGATCGGCCTTGCCGGCGGCCTGCACCAGCATGGCTGGCAGAACACCCTCGCCTTCGGCGTGCAGTCGCTGTTCGTTTCCATTCCGAACTTCTGGCTGGCGATCATCCTGATCCTGTTCCTGTCGGTGAAGCTCAATCTGCTTCCAGCACTTGGCTACAAGGGTTTCAGCTACGTGTTGCTGCCGGCCTTCGTTCTGGCAGTGGAGATCTCGCCCTTCATCATTCGCACGCTCACCACCTCGCTCGGCGAGGTGATGCAGGCGCCATTCATCGACGAGGCGCGCGTACGCGGCCTGTCGCGGCGGCGCATCATCTATTCGCACGCGCTGCGCAATGCCGCCGTTCCGCTGATCAACCTGCTCGGCATCCAGCTCTCCACGCTGATCGGTGGCGTCCTCGTGATTGAGTACATTTTCGACTACCCGGGGCTCGGCAATCTCACCGTCGTCTCGGTGCTGGGTCGTGATTTCCCGGTCATCCAGGGCATCGCCATCACCACAAGTGCGGTCTTCGTCTTCATCAACATTCTCGTCGACCTGGTGGCCTACCTGATCGATCCGCGTGTGGAGATCTGAGCGTGACCGTGATCTCCACCGATGTCGCCGTCCCTGAGCCCACCCGGACCATGTCCGTTAATCGTCGTATCCTTGCCGCAGCCTGGGGCACGCGAAGTTTCCGCGTCGGTTTCTTCGTCTTCGTCACACTGTTGCTGGTTTCGATAATCTATCCCGAGCTCTCCTCGATCAGCGCCACCAAAATGGTTGTCAAGGACAAGTTCTTGCCGCCGTTGTTCCTGGGCGAGAAATGGAGCTGGATTCATCCGCTCGGCACTGACCAGCTCGGCCGCGACATGCTGATGCGATGCCTCATCGGCCTGCGCTATTCACTGCTGATCGGCATCGTCACGGTGGTGCTTGTGTTCCTGATCGGCTGCGGCCTCGGGCTGCTCGCCGGCTTCAAGGGCAAATGGTGGGAGATGATCATCATGCGCATCACCGACGCCCAGCTCTCTGTTCCAATGATCATCCTCGCCATCACGATCCTCGGCGTTTCGAGGCCGACGGTGCCTACGATCATCATCGTCCTGGCCCTGTCGGGCTGGCCGCTATACGCCCGCGTCGCCCGCAGCGCGGCGATCACCGAGCGCGGCAAGGAATATGTGCGCGGTTTGCGCGTTCTTGGTGCCACGGACTGGCGCATCCTCTTGCTCTATGCCGCGCCCAACATCCTGCCGCCGATCGCCTTCGTCGCCGTGCTCGACGTCGCCCGCATGATGATCTTCGAGGCGATCCTGGGCTTTCTCGGTCTCGGCATCCAGCCGCCGACACCGAGCTTCGGCTCGATCATTTCCGACAGCCGCAAATATCTCATCAACGCCTGGTGGATCGCCACGAGCCCCGGCGTCTTCCTGGCGGTGGCGCTGACAGCCATCAATCTGATGGGCTCCACGCTGGAAAAGGCCCGTAACAGGATTTACGGAGGCGCCTGACATGACGGTGGACATATCGCTCATCCTGGAAGCGCGCGACCTGACTGTTGGTCCCCCGACAGGCGCGGCGAACGTCCTCGACGGCGTGAGTTTCAAACTGCATTCCTCCGAGATTTTCGGCATCTACGGCGAGAGCGGCGCCGGCAAGACCGTGCTCAGCCGCGCTCTCGCCCATTGGTTGCCCGAGGGCCTTGCCTATCGCGGCGGCTCGGTCTTCTTTGCCGGTCGCGACATTTTGGACCGCTCGGCCAAAACGACATGGCGCATCGGCCGGGACGTCGCCTATATCGGCTCCAAGCCGCAGAGTTCGCTCGACCCGACCCAACCGGTCGGCGTTCAGATCGCCGAGAAGCTGCGCAGCGTGCGTCCCGAATGGACGACAAGGGATTGCCACGATCGCGTCATCCAGCTCCTCACCGAAGTCCGTATTCCTTCGCCGAAGGAGCGCTACTGGGAATACCCGTCCAAATTCTCAGGCGGTATGATGCAGCGCGCGATGATCGTCGACGCCATCTGCGCCGAACCGGCCGTGCTGATCGCCGACAACGTCACGCAGCCGCTCGATGTCACGATTGCCGCCCAGATCGTGGCGCTGCTGCACGACCTGTGCCTGCGTCACAAGATGGCGACGATCTATCTGTCGTCTTCGCTGGCGACACTCGGCCAGTTCGGCGGGCGCACTGCCGTGCTGCACCGTGGCCGGCTTGTCGAAGAGCAGGCCTTCGCCGAACTCATCCGCGCACCGCGCAGCGATTATACGAGCCGCGCGATCGCGAGCGTACCGCGGATCTGGTCGACCAGCGAGCGGCCGATGTCGCGGCGCAACACCACGGACGAGCCATTGATGCGTATCCAGGATGCGCACCGTACCTACCGGGCACGCAAGCGCGGTACCTTCAACACCTACCGCAACATCCTGGCGGTCAGAGGCGTCAGTTTCGATATCATGCCGCGCGAGAATTTTGGCATTGTCGGCGAATCCGGTTGCGGCAAGTCAACACTGACCCGCCTGCTGGCCTGGCTGGAAGAACCCGACCATGGCGAGATCGTTCTCGGCGGCGTCTCGCTGCGTACGCTCACCCCGCAGCAGCTCATCGAGAAGCGCGGCGAATTCCAGCTTATCCTGCAAGATCCCTACAACGCCTTGCCACCGCGCACGACCGTAGGCCGCATGATCGAGGAAAGCCTGCGCATCCGGGGTGGCAAGGGGCTTCGCGAGCGCGTGATGGCCGCCATACAGGAAGTGGGCCTGCCGGCACGCCTTTATGATGAACTGCCAAACGCGCTTTCGACCGGCGAACGCCAGCGCATTTCGATCGCCCGCGCCCTGATCCTGTCGCCGAAACTTCTCATTCTGGACGAGACCTTGTCGGCTCTCGACCAGGGCGAGCAGGCCAAGCTGATCGAGCTGTTCTCCACCCTGCAGGATAAGAACGACCTCACCTATGTCTTCATTTCCCACGACCTGGCCATGGTGAGGAAGGTCTGCACCCGGATAGCGGTTATGTACCTCGGAGAGATGGTGGAGATCGCGGACAACCACGAGCTTTTCTTCGACCCGCAGCATCCTTACACCAAGGCGCTGCTGTCGGCTGCTCCAACGCTGGAGGAGAAGCCGTTCGATTCCAACGACTACCTCCTCGAGGGCGAACCGCCGAGCCCGATCGACATTCCGCCCGGCTGCAGTTTCGCTTCGCGCTGCCCGAAGGTCTTTGGCCGCTGCCGGGTGGAGACGCCTCGCCTACGCGAACACACAGCCGGCAGGTTCGCGGCGTGTCATCTGCTCGACAAGATCGAAGACGGCCGCACCGTGGCGGCCTAATGCTTGTCGCCCAAAAGTGCGCAGCGGTTTTGGGATAACGACATGCATAAAAACAAAAATTAATGTTCAGCCGGCCGCGGTGACCATTCGCCAGAGCGTCTCGGTCAGCACGTCGAGCCCCTTGTCGAGCGCAATCTCGTCGGTGAACTCTTTCGGACTGTGGCTCACCCCCCCTCGGCTCGGCACGAAGATCAGCGAAGCGGGAACCCGCTTCTGTAGGGCGAGCGCGTCATGGCCGGCGACCGTCTTCATCGCCAGCGCCGAAAGACCGAGATCGCGTGCCACGGCGAGCGCCAGCGCAACACCGTCCGCGTCGAGCATGGCCGCGCCACGCCGTTCGTCCACGGCGATTTCGACAGAGCCGCCGAGAGGCACCAGGGCCGCCTTTGTTCTTGTCAGAAAACGGTCGCCCAGGGCGATTGCCACCGCCTCTTCCTCATGCCGGAACTCGAACCAGACCTGTACGCAGGACGGCACCACATTTGGCGAATTGGGAGAAACCGTGATGCGCGCGGCGGAAGCATGGGCGCCGGTGCGGCTCGCTTCGACCTCGTCGTAGAGAAGATCGATTGCGCGCGCCGCCGCCCGCAGTGCGTCGCGCCGCCGCCCCATCGGCGTTGGGCCGGTGTGAGACGGCTCGCCGCGAAAGACAAGCGAGAGTTTGCGTGCGGCCCAGGCGCCGGTGACGACACCGATGTCCGTGCCCGTCTCGTCGAGCTTCATGCCTTGCTCGACATGCAGCTCCAGGTAACTCACCGGCTCGAAGGGCAGGTCCCTCTCGCCGCGATAGCCCATAGCGGCAAGCGCATCGCCCAGGGTCGTACCATCGGCATCGGCGAGGCCGAGGGCAGTGGCGAGCGGGAAGGTGCCGGCATAGACGGAACTGCCGGTCAGGCTCGGCTGGAAGCGGGCGCCCTCCTCGTTGGTCCAGTTGGCAAGAACCAGATTGCGCCGCGCCGCGCCCGGCCTGTGCGTTGCGCGCGCGGCCACCGCTTCGACCGCCAGCAGGCCCGCCAGCACGCCATAGGCGCCGTCATAGAGTCCGCCCGTGGGCTGACTGTCGAGGTGAGAACCGACGATGACCGCCTCTGGCGCCGCCGGCGCCAGCGCTGCCGCGCCGAACATATTGCCGATTGCATCGACGTGGAGTGTGAGCCCTCGACGCGGGATTTCCGTCGCCAGCAGATCGCGTGCGGCACGGTCCTCCAACGACGCCGCCAGGCGTTTGACGCCGCCATCGCCGCTGTCGCCATGGCGGGCAAAGGCGGCGATGAGATCGTGAAGTTCCTGTGACATCGATTACTCGCGCTTGCCTGACGAAAAGGTGCGTCTCAGATGGGTCGATTTCGAGCGAAACCTCACGCCCGCGGCGTCAGCGGCCAGTCCATGACAATTTCGCGCAAGTCTTCCAGAGCCTTGCTGATCTGCAGCACGCCGAGATCGTCAAAGCGGTGGCCAATCACTTGAATGCCGATCGGCAGGTGCCGTTCATCGAAGGCGGTGCAGATGGTAGAGGCGGGTTGACCGGTCTGATTGAACATGGCGGTGAAGTGCGTATGGGCGAGCGGCATCTCGCGCGAAACGCCCGGCTCCTCGGCCGGAAAATTCACCACCGGCAAGGTCGGCGCGATGACATAGTCCCAACCCTCGAATGCCGCGAGCAGCGCCGACTTCATCTTTGCGATCTCGCCCAGGGCGCGGTAGAGATCGGCGCCGGAATGGCTGCTGCCGGCCAATGCCCACGCGCGGATATAGGGATCGATGTCGTCGTCGCCGTGCAGTGGCAGGCCGCAATATTCGACGAAACCGCGCACCTGGAGGAAAAGATCGATCGGTGCATAGGCGTCATGGTCGAGCGGCGACACAAACGGTTCGACATTGGCGCCTGCGCCCGCCAACAGCCGGCCGGCAGCCTCCACTGCCTCGCGCACGGCGGGTTCCGGCCTGAGCCCGAAGCCCATGTCGGTCAGGACGCCGATCCTGACACCCCTGAGGTCGCGCTCGAGGTGATTGTGATACAGGGCGCCATCGCCGGGAAAGCTCCAGGTATCGCGCTCGTCGGGACGCGCGAGCACGCTCAGCATGCGGGCAATGTCCTCGACGCGCCGTCCCATCGGACCCGCCATGCGCATGGTATCGGCAGGCAGGTGCGGCACTCGGCCATGGGTCGGCTTCAGCGATGCGAGACCGCATTGGGACGATGGCAATCTCACCGAACCGGCGATGTCGGTACCAACCGACAGAAAGCCCATGCCGGCCGCGACCGAGGCGCCGGCGCCGCTCGAGGAACCGCCGGTGTTCCAGGCCAGGCCCCACGGATTGCGGGTGACGCCGTGCAGCGAGCTGATGCCGGAAGCCATCAGTCCGCAATCGGGCATGGTGGTCTTGGCGAAGATCGGCGCGCCGCTTTCCATAAGCGCCAGCGCCGGCGGCGACGTATAGTCAGACGGCGGCAAGTCGCGGTTGGCGCCGATGCCGTGCCTGTAGGGCCAGCCGGCAATGGCGACGCTGTCCTTCACGGTTACCGGAACACCATCGAGAGGGCCGGCTTGTGTGCCGGCCCGGTAGCGCGCCTCGGAGGCTTGCGCGGCGGCGAGCGCCTGCTCCGGCCGGAAACAGAACAGGGCATTCACCGCCTTGTTGGTCGCCTGCGAATGATCGACGACGGTTCTGGTGACCTCGACCGGCGACAGTTCGCCCGTCGCATAGGCATTCACCAGCGCACCGACGCTCATGGCGACCAGACTTTCGATGGACATATGCAATTCCCTGTGGGTGAGGCGAAATGCCAGCGCCGACAGTGTCTGGATTACGAAGCTTGGCTGTGTTGCGGTAGGGCGTCGATCTGCCGGACAAGAAATGATGGAGCATGAGACATACCCCTTTGCGCCATTCCCAGCGAAACTACACTGGGAAGAACGGTTTGCAGCCGCGCTTCCCCATGTCCGCAAAGCAGACGAGCCAAGGCAGTATGAGCAGATTCGACGAGGAGCAAACTTTGGTTCAGGCGAGCATCCGCTCGCTGCCCGGTTGGCAAGAGCGCGCCGTCGTGGCCGAACCCGCCCTGCCCGTCCTCGCCTCGCCGAGCTGGCGCGGTGTCGATGGCTCGCCCTGGCGTGTCAGCGACACGGCGAGCGGCGAGACCCTGTTCGTCAAACTGATGGACCCCGATGCGCTCTTCTATATCGATGTCGCCTGCGCCTTCGAGGCAGCACAGCGGGCTTCCGATCTCGGCATCGGACCGAGGGTGCTCAAGGCCGATATTGCCTCCGGCATGCTGGTGATGGAGGATCTCGACAAGGGCTGGCGCGTCGGCACGCTCGACCAGTTGCTCGATACCGCCATCGTCGACAAGATCCTCGCCGCTCGACAGCGTTTCCAGGATGGCCCACCATTGCCGCGCACAGCCAGCGTATTCGACGAGATCGAGCGTTTTCATGCCGACGCGATCGCGGCGAACGCCGTACTTCCGTCGGAAGCGGACTGGCTGCTGGCGGAACTGCAACTCGCCGCCGAAGCCATGCGGCCGCTCGCAGCAAAAGCAGTGCCGGTCCATGGTGACGGCAACATTTCCAACGTGCTGATCAGCGATGCCGGCGAGGTACGGCTGGTCGACTGGGACCGGGCGGCCAATGCCGATCCGCTGGAAGATCTCGGCAGTTTTCTTGTCGAGGCCTTCGACGAGATGCCCGAAGCGCGCGACGCCTTTTCCCGCATGACCGGCGGCTTCGACGAAAGAGCCTTCAACCGGGCGTGGCTCTACGGTATCGCCGATGATTTGCGTTGGGGCCTGATCGGGGCGCTGGTTGCGGCGAAGTCGTCGCGCGATACGCATGAATTCTACAAATTCGCCAGCTGGCGATTCCTGCGTTGCCGAATGGCGCTGCGAGAGCCGCGCTTCGGCCAGGCGCTGCGGAGGGTCTGATGTCGATCAGGAAGGCCCTTGGTCAAGCCAGCAACGACCACGAACATGCACTGGAGCACGCGGTTGGTCGGGTGCCACAATGGCGAGGCCGCGATATCAGCTACGCCGCGCTCGTCGGTGGCCTTATGAACCAGAATTGGGTCGTCGAGGTCGCCGGAGACAGCCGAAGCTATTTCGTCAAGGTGCCGGGCGCGGGTTCGGAAATGTTCGTCGATCGCGTGGTCGCCAACCAAGCTGCACGCAACGCGCATTCCATTGGCGTAGGCCCCCAGGTCGTGTTCTTCGACCCCGGCGACGGCGTCGAGATCAGCGAATTCCTTCAGGGATATCGGGCCTGCACCAATGCGGATTTCTCCAGTGCCGCGATCCAGAGCGCGGTTCTCGATATCTATCGCCGTGTTCATGCCGGCCCGGCGCTGTCGCTGACCAAAACCATCTTCGACATGATCGACGAGCACATCGACCATGGCCGCCAACTCGGCTCGCATTTTCCGCCTGCCATGCCGTGGATCGAACACCGCTATGAGCAAGCCAGATCCGCATTCATGGCGTCCGGCCTGGACCTCGTTCCCTGCTTCAACGACCCCATGCCCGGCAATTTCCTGATCGGCCTCGACAGCGCAGGCCAGCTGCCGATGAAGCTGATCGACTACGAGTTCGCGTCCAACAATGAGCGCGCCTATGAACTCGGCGTCCTGTTCGCGGAAATGTTCTACGACGAAAAACTCATCCTTGAGCTGGTCGAGCAATATTATGGCTCGACCAAGCCCGATATTGTCGCCCGCGTCATGCTCAACCGCGCATTGGCCGACGTTAAATGGGCGTCCTGGGCGGTGGTGAATCGCAAGCTCAAGACCTGGGATTTCGACTACCAGAAATACGGCGTCTGGAAGTACATGCGCGCACGCGATGTCATGTACGACCCGCGTTGGGAGGCCTGGCTGCGCGCCATTTGAGCAAGCGCAGCCGTTCCGCTGGCGAACCCGTTAAATGGCTTCGTGCAGCGCCTCTTGCGCGGCATTCCAGGCGCCGGATGTGAAAGCACCGGCACCCGCCCTGTCGGCTTCTCCCCCGGAAAGAGGAATGGACGACCCCGAAACGAGCGGCCGAGCGAGTTGATGCGCTTCGCGTGGAGCCATGCCGAAATGCCGGCTGAAGGTGCGGGAGAAATGGGAGACGTTCTTGAAACCGACCCGGTAGGCGATCTCGGAGACCGTGAGGTGTCCCTTCGGATCGGCGACCAGCAACTCGTAAGCGCGCTGAAGACGCTTGACCTGCATAAATTGACCAACCGTCGTGTCGTCGTCGTTGAACAGGCTGTAGAGATAGCTGAGGGATATCCGGCTGCTGGCGGCGATCTTTCGCGGCGAAAGATCCTGGTTACCGAGATTGGTCTCGATGAAATCGAAGATGCGGCGGCGCAGGCGGTAGCGGGCGTTGCGCACGTCAAGGGTCGAACCACGATCCTCTGCGCCAATGGCAAGAGCAATAAAACCGAGGATCTCGGTGGCCAATGCCTCCGGATTGGGCGGAGGGCAATCGGCGAACAGGTCCACCACTCTGCGCAGCAGGTCGACCAGCAAGAGCGTCATCTGCCGGTTGGCGTCAAAGCGGCAGCCTATGTGATCGTCGACCGAGGCAAGGCGCCCTCTCAGCTCCACTGCCGGAATCCGAACCATCAGCAGGAGTGCCTCGGTGTCCGAGGAAATCTCATAAAACTCCATCTGGCTCAGAAGAATGTACTCGCCGGCATCGATCGTGCCTGAACGCCCGGCCTGGCTATAGTGGAGACGTTCGCTCAAGGGTACGACCAGCATATAGGACTGGTCACGCACACCGGCCACGCGTTCCCGGCTGCAGACGAGCTGGCGTTCGGCAACTGCCAGATCAACGAAAAGGCGGCCAATCTGGATCTGCCGTTGTGTTACCAGTCTGGTGCGAATACCCGGATTGTGCATCATGCTTGGTTCCTGTCCTCAACCTCCCTGTTGACAACTATTTGTTTTTATTCGCTCATTTCTGACACTCCCGCAACGATGACGTCGGTCCCCGCCTTGCGCAGTGCCGCGGCCAGCGTTCCTGAAGGCTGTTTGTCGGTGACGAGGCGGTCCACCTCATTCCATCGTGCACAGACTGAGACGGCGAGTTGATCGAACTTGCTGTGGTCGGCGACCACGATCGCCTCGGCAGCGCGCTCGATCATGGCGTTGTAGACGGCACCGGCCTCTTCGTCGGCGTCGTATATGCCTCGCGCGCTGATGCCGGTCGCGCCCACGATTGCCCGGTTGGCCTCGTAGCCGTTGATGCTGGCGATGGTCTGCGCACCGAGCAGATATCCCTCGCCGGGATGAAGCCTGCCGGCGCAGAACAACACGCGGATGGTTGGGTTGGTACCAAGCGCGCTGGCACTGGCGAAGTCGTGGGTGATGACCGTGATGTCCCGGTTGCGGGCCGCCAGGAACCGGGCGACGTGATAGGTGGTGGCCCCGCCGCCCAGCATCAGTACTTCCTTCGGAAGTATCCTTGCCGAAACCGCGGAAGCAATGGCTTCCCGTTCCGCGACCATTATCCGGCGACGGTCACTGCGCGCCGCCTCAAACGCAAATGGGCGAGAAGCGCCGCCATAGGTGCGGTTGATTAGCCCCTGTTCATGCAGTTCCAGCAGATCCCTGCGGATGGTCTCCCCGGAGACGCTCAAAGCCACCGCCAGTTCGGTGGCCCGCAATGTGGGTGCCGCAGCCAGTTGCGCCATGATGCGCTGTTGGCGAACCGCTTTGGAAAGCCGGTCCTTCTCCTGCATCGGTGAGGCAGACCGCTGCAGGCTCCCATCCTTCGTTGGCAAATGCGCTCCACTGCTCATCGACCGACCGGTCTCCATTCTGCTTGGAGCGAACTAACCGCTCACCCTGCCGTTCCGAACTGGGAAATCTTACGCATGGCTTCTGTGGATTGTCCACAGAAAATGTGGTACTGCCCTCATACTGGCTGTGAAGGCATCATCTCGTCTGCCTCTGCAAAATTGGTTGCATTGTGACAGGCAGCCATCCGCCGAGTGGTGGAAGCCATAAGCATGGGCACCAGATTTGGAATGAATCTTGCATGAAAATAGACCGGCCATATCGGATCTGGCTCGGGCACGTTTATGAACCTCATCAGCGTCGACATACGAATGCTCCGGTCTCTGCAATGTGTCGCGGAAACCGGCAGCATTACGGAGACGGCGCGGCGCCTCAGCCGCTCACAGCCGGCCATTACCCTGCAACTTCAGCGGCTCGACGACATTTGCGGCTGCAACCTGTTCCGTCATGACGGACGCAAGATGGTGCTCACTTCCGATGGCAGGCTGGTGCTTTCTTATGCAAATTCGATTCTTCGCCTGCACGACGAGCTGCTGTCGCGGCTCTCATCGCCCGATATCGAAGGCCAGGTGATCCTCGGCACCCCCGACCTCTATGCTGCCTATCTGCTGCCGTCGATCCTGGCCGTATTCCAGCGCGCCTTCCCGCGCGTCCAGGTCCAGCTTCAATGCTCGCTGTCGACGCCGCTGGTCGCGCAGGTCCATCGCGGCGAAATCGACATCGCGCTGGTCACGCGGATGAACGACTTCATCGGCGGGCGGGTCGTGCGTCAGGAACAGCTCGTCTGGATCACCGGGGAACACTCAACGGCGCATATCGAGACACCCTTGCCGCTGGCACTGCTGCCGCCTGGCAACATCTATCGCGACCACGCCATCGAGCACCTCGAAATGGCGGGCCGCCCCTGGCGCATCGCCTGTGTCAGCGAAAGCGTCAGCGGCCTCCAAGCCGCGGTGTTTTCGGGTATGGCCGTCACCGTTCTCGGCCGCAGCGCGCTCGTTTCGGGCATGCGCGAGATCGTCGCCAGAGTTGAATTTCCGACACTGCCAAAAGTCGACCTGCTGCTCTACAAGGCGCAAGGTGCGACCACACCGGCCGCCAAGGCACTGTACGACTATCTTTCGCATTATCTCAATATCAGCCGCGAGATCGGTGGTGTGCTGATGCCGGACTTGCGCGAAGCCGACAGCGAAGAACCAATCAGTTGAGCGGTGGCCATTCCTGCGCCCAGGGCTGCGCCTGCTCGAAGGCCCCGGCGAGAGCAATGATGGAGGTCTCCCGCATCCATGGCGCGATCATCTGCAGGCCGATCGGCAGACCCGAGGCATCGCGCCCGCAAGGGATCGTCGCGGCTGGCAGGCCGCACAGATTGACCGGCCAGGTGAAGGGCGACCAGCCCAGATGCGCGTCGACCGGTTGCCCATCGACACGGGAAGCGCCGAGAGTGCCGGCCGCGAAGGCTGTCACCGCGACTGTCGGCGTCAGCAATAGGTCGACGGTGCGAAACAGTTCGACGAACTGGCTCCTCAGCCGTGTGCGCAGATGCGTCGCCGCCATATAGTCCGCACCGCTGTAGCTGAGGCCCTTTCGAAGAACCGCGCGAAACTCGTCGTCCGAATCGATAAACGCATCCTCAGCGCGATCGCCGACCGATGCCGCTTGCTCCGTGAAGGCGATCGGCTTGAGCACCTTGTCCAGCATATGCGGGTCGAGGGCGAAAGGCACCTCGACGAGTTCGGCCCCGGCGGACGCCAGGATATCCACGGCAGCGATAAACGCCGCCCGGACTTGGCGGTCGACCGGCGCGTAGCCGAAATCGACAGAGAGAGCGACACGCAGGCCCCTGGCTGACGCCGGGGTCCTTGAATACTCCTGTGGCTTCAAGGCGAGCGAGGCGGCGTCGCGCACGTCGTAGCCCGCAATTGTCTCCAGCAGCCGGGCCGCGTCCGCGACCGTCCGCGCGATCGGGCCGGTATGCGCAAGCGATGCCCATGACGGCGGGAAGAAGCCGGGCGCGCGCGAAACGAGGCCAAAAGTCGGCTTGAGACCAAAGACCCCGCAGAACGAAGCCGGGACGCGGATTGAACCGACGCCGTCGGTGCCAATCGCCAGCGGGCCGCAGCCGGCGGCGACACCGGCGGCGGCACCGCCGCTGGAGCCGCCACTGGTGCGGTCCGGTGACCAGGGATTGCGGGTGACGCCGCTGACGGGACTGTCGGCGGTGAGCTTGTAGCCGGATTCACAGGTGGTCGTTTTGCAGGTTACGATGGCGCCGGCGTCACGCAGGCGGCGCACGACATGCGCATCGACCTCAGGCACGAAACCGGCGAGCGAAGGTGCGCCCGCTTTCGCCGGTTTACCGGCGACGAAGACGAGATCCTTGACGGTGATAGGAACGCCCGCCAGCGCACGGTTCTCAATGCCCTTTCGGTAGCGCTGTGCGATCACCTTGGCGGCGGAAACAGCCTCGTCATAAAGGTCGGTCACCACGATGTCGCAGACAGCGTCCGCGCGGCGGAGCGCCGACACCGTATCGTCGATCACGTCGACAGCGTCGAAACGGCCTGCTCTGTAGCCGGCGACCATGTCGGCGGCGGAAAGACGCGCAAGGTCGCCCGGCGCGCTGGCCGCGCCGAAATTGGCTGGATTGACGGTCATAAGCCCTCCCGGGCCGGACTCGCGCGGCCGAACCGCGCCGGCCGGCCGCTATTGTCCTTTTGTTGCACCCTGGCCGGCGTTTTGAAGCGCAGCCGCTACCGCTCGCCGTGCCATGACCATCACCAGATTGGCGCGATAGTCGCGATCCGCGTGGATATCGGAATTCAATCCCGATGGATCCATCGAGACGCGGTTGAGCGCATCCGGATCGAACCGCTCCTGCAGCGCCGCCTCGACGTCGAGCGCCCTGAAAACCGACGAGGCCGCACCGGTGACGGCGACACGCACCTTTCCGGCCGTCCGTGCGACGAACACGCCCACAAGCGCATAGCGCGACGCCGGGCTGCGGAATTTCGCGTAGGCCGCCATTTCGGCAACCGGGATGCGGAAACCGGTAACGATTTCCCCGGGTTCGAGCGCCGTCTCGAACATGTCGACGAAGAATGCGGCGGCGGCGACCGTCCGCCTGGTCGTGATCACGGTGGCATCAAGCGCCAGGATCGCCGCCGGATAATCGGCGGCTGGATCGTTGTTGGCGACGGAACCGCCGATCGTGCCGCGATGGCGCACTTGCGGGTCGCCGATCTGCCCGGCGAGCGCGGCCAGTGCGGGGATATGCGCCCGCACCAGCGCGGAGGACGCCACGTCGTAGTGGCGCGCCATGGCGCCGACCACCAACGCGCCCTCCTCCAATTCGATCTCGCGAAGTGCTGCCACCGCCGAGAGATCGATGATCGCGGCCGGCGCGGCCAGGCTTTGCTTCATGGCAGGCAGCAAGGTCATGCCGCCGGCCAGGATTTTGGCATCGTCGTGCTTGGCCAGCAGAGCGGCCGCCGCCACGGTCGTCGCGGGCTTCAGATAGGCGAAGGATTTCATCGAAGCCTCCTCATTCGGCCGCGAGCGCGGCGCGCGAATTGCGGATGATGTTCCAGATCCGGTTCGGCGTGGCCGGCATATCGACATGGGTGATGCCCAGCGGCTGCAGGGCGTCGACCACGGCGTTGATGACGGCAGCTGGTGAGCCGATGGTGCCGCACTCGCCGCAGCCCTTCACGCCCATCGGCGTATGTGTGCAGGTGGTGGAGTGCGGCGCAACGACGATCGCCGGGAAATTGTCGGCGCGCGGCATGCAATAGTCCATGAAGGACCCGGAGAGCAGCTGTCCGGAGCTCTCGTCGTAGACGCCGTGCTCGAACAGCGCCTGGCCGACGCCCTGGGCGATGCCGCCTTGCAACTGACCCTCGACGATCATCGGATTGATGATCGTGCCGACATCGTCGACGGCGGTATAGCGCTCGAGCGTCACCGTGCCGGTGTCAGGGTCGATCTCGACTTCGGCGAAATGCGCCCCGCCGGGATAGGTGAAGTTGACCGGGTCGTAGTAGGATTGCTCCTCAAGCCCGGGCTCGAGCGTTTCCAGCGGATAGTCGAACGGCACATAGGCCGCACCGGCGATCTCGGTGAACTTCTTCTTGCGATCCGTGCCGGCGACGGAGAACTCCCCGGCGTCGAAGACGATATCCCCTAGGTCGGCCTCGAGCTGGTGTGCCGCGATCTTCCTCCCCTTCAGGATCACCTTGTCGGCCGCCTTCGAAAGCGCTGCGCCACCGACGACGAGCGAGCGCGAGCCGTAGGTGCCCATGCCGAACTGCACCTTGGCGGTGTCGCCGCAGACGATGTCGATATCCTCGAACGGCACGCCAAGACGATCCGAGACGATCTGCGCGAAGGTCGTCTCGTGGCCCTGGCCGTGATTGTGGGTGCCGATCAGCACGGTGACGGCGCCGGTTGGATGCACTCGCACCGTGGCACTTTCGTAGAGACCACCGCGCGCCCCGAGACTGCCGGCGAGCCGCGATGGCGCAAGCCCACAGGCTTCGACGTAGGTGGAGAGTCCGAGGCCGCGATATTTGCCGCGGTGCGCCGATTCCAGCCGCCGCTGCTCGAAGCCTTCCACATCGGCGAGCTTCTCGGCCCGGTCGAGGCAACCCATCGGATCGCCGCTGTCATACTCGACGATGACCGGCGTCTGATAGGGATAGGCCTCTGTCGGGATCATGTTGCGACGTCGGATCGCGCGCTTGTCGATGCCCATCTCGATCGCCGCTACATCGACCAGACGTTCCAGCACGAAGGTCGCTTCAGGCCGCCCGGCGCCGCGATAGGCATCGACGGGAACGGTGTTGGTGAACACCACCTTGACCGAGCAGTGGATCGCCGGCATGCGATAGACCCCCGACAGCAGCGGGGCATAAAGATTGGTCGGGATATTGGGCCCGAAGGTCGAGAGGTAGCCCCCCATATTGGCGAGCGTGCGCACCCTCAAACCCAGAAATTTGCCGCTCTCGTCGAGGGCCAGGTCGGCCTCGGTAAAATGGTCGCGGCCATGGGCATCGGAGACAAAACCTTCCGACCGCTCGCATACCCACTTGACCGGCAGCCCGAGCTTGGCGGCGGCCCAGGTGACGACGGCTTCCTCGGCATAGTGGAACTGCTTGACGCCGAAACCACCGCCGACGTCGGGCGCCACGACGCGTAATTTGTGCTGGGGGATATGAAGCACGAACTCGCCCATCAAGAAGCGCACCACATGCGGAAACTGGCTGGTGGTCCACAGCGTGTGCTGGCCGGTGGCGAAATCGTACTCGCCGATCGCCGCGCGTGGCTCCATCGGATTGCCGATAAGGCGGTTGTTGACCAGCTCGATGCTGGCGACATGCGCGGCGTCAATGAAAGCCGCCTCGACGGCGGCGGCGTCGCCCAGTTCCCAGTCGCAGCAAAGATTGTCCGGAATGTCGTCATAGACGGCGGGCGCCCCCGCCTGCAAGGCTTCGACGACGCTGACCACGGCGGGCAGGATCTCGTACTGGACGTCGATCGCCTCCACCGCGCTCCGCGCCTGCTCGACCGTTTCCGCCACCACGAAGGCGACGGCGTCGCCGACATGGCGCACCTTGCCATGCGCGATCGGCGGGTGCGGCGGCTCTTTCATCGGGTTGCCGTCCTTGCCATGGATGCCCCAGCCGACCGGCAGGCCGCCGACATTGTCGGCTTTCAGGTCTTCGCCGGTATAGACCGCCACCACGCCCGGCATCGCACCGGCCGCCGTCACGTCGATCGCCCCAAGCCGGGCATGCGCGTGCGGCGAGCGCAGGAACGCGCCGAACAGCATGCCGGGCCGCTTGATGTCGGCGACGTAGTTGCCACGCCCGGTGACGAAGCGCAGATCCTCCTTGCGTTTTGGCGACGCGCCGATGCCGACCACTTTTGACATGTTCATGAGTCCCTCACTTCGCATCGCGCATGGCGGCAGCGCCGGCGATCACCGATTTGACGATGTTGTGGTAGCCGGTGCAGCGGCAGAGATTGCCCTCCAGCCAATCGCGCACCTCGACCTCGCTCGGATCGGGATTGCGCCCGACGAGGTCGACCGCGCTCATCAGCATGCCTGGCGTGCAGAAGCCGCACTGCAGTCCATGGTTTTCATGGAAGGCCTGTTGCATCGGATGCAACTTCGCCTGCCCGGCGGCCGACAGGCCTTCGACCGTCATCACCGAGCCGCCATCGGCCGAGACCGCCAGCATGGTGCAGCTCTTCACGGACTCGCCGTTGAAATGCACCAGGCAAGCACCGCATTGGCTGGTGTCGCAGCCGACATGCGTTCCGGTGAGCGAGAGCTGCTCACGCAGCAGCTCCACCAGCAGCATCGCCGGTTCGACCGAGACGCTGACCGGGCGTGCATTGAGCGTGAGACTGATTTCCATGACGGGCTCCAAATCCTTACGGAGGTCTAGGCAAGCAAATGTGCGCGGTCGATCAGCCATGCCGCAAGGACGCTGTCGCCGACTTCGAACAGATTCTCGAAAAAACGGCGCTCCGGCACATAGGCGACGAATTCCTCCTCGCCGGCTGCGTCCAGCATCACCTTGACGAAATTGCCCTGATACTCGATGCCGAGGATTGTCGCCGGCACCGACGCCATGTCCTGCTCGGACAGTGCCGTGCCCTTGCGGAAGAGCTCGACATCGTCGCGCCGCACCGCGATGTCGATCGCCTGGCCGGCCTCCAGCCGGGCACCGGCGTGCATCGGAATCTGAATGCCGGCGATCTCGGGGCTGGCGATCATCGCCCGCGTGCCGTTGATCTTGCCGACCTTGCCGCTGAGCACATTCTGCCCGCCGAGAAACTCCGCAACGTAGCGATCCTTGGGCGCGGCATAGATTTCGCGCGCCGGACCGGACTGCTTGATCTTGCCGTTTTCCATGACGACGACCATTTCGGCGAGGGCGATGGCCTCGAGCTGGGTGTGCGTGACATGGACGAAAGTGATGCCGAGTTCGCGCTGCATGCGCCGCAGTTCTGCGCGCATCCTGATGCGCAGATGTTCGTCGAGCGCCGACAGCGGCTCGTCGAGCAGCAGCACCCGCGGTTCGGTGATCGCCGCGCGCGCAAGCGCCACGCGCTGCTGCTGGCCGCCGGAAAGCTGCGCCGGGAGACGATCGGAAAACTCGGTCATCCGCACCTTCTCGATCATGGCGTCGGTCTTGGTGTAGCGCTCGGCCTTCGACAACCCGCGAACCCGGAGCGCGAAGGCGATGTTGTCGCGCACCGTGAGATGCGGAAACAGCGCGTAGGACTGGAACATCATAGCCGTGCGGCGCTCGACCGGCGGCAGGCCGACGACGTTCTCGCCGCCGATCATGATCTCGCCGACGGTCGGATCCTCATGGCCGGCAATCATGCGCAGGATCGTGGTCTTGCCGCAGCCTGACGGGCCGAGGATGCAGCAATAGGCGCCGTCCGGTATCTTCAGATTGACGCCGTCGACCGCATAGGCGAAGCCATCATAGCTTTTGGCGACGCCGGCAAGCTCGATATTGCCCTTGCCGAAGCTCATGCAGCACCTCCCTGCTGGCCGGCAGGCGCGCGCGCCTCACGCCGTTTCTGCATGAAGGCGATGGTGCCGAGGCTTGCCCCGATGACAACAAACGAGACGATCGTGGTTACGGTGCCAAGCGCATAGAGCGCCGGTGAGGTGATGTTCAGCGTCATGCTCCAGATCTCCAGAGGCAGCGTGTTGAGCGAGCCGGCCGTCTGCAGCGTCCGGGCAAATTCGTCATAGGAGAGCGTGAAGCCGAACAGCGCGACAGCGACGATGCCGGGCGCCAGCACCGGGATGACGACGAGCCGGATCGTCTGCCAGGGCGAGGCGCCGAGGTCGCGCGCCGCTTCTTCCCATGCGTGGTCGAAGCGCGACATGACGGCGAACATGACCAGCACGCCGAAGGGCAGCGTCCATGAAAGCTGCGCGCCTAGTGCGGAGGTGAACAGGCTTGCGTCGATGCCGACCGCGTTGAAGATGAGCCCGACACCAATGCCGAGCACCAGGCCAGGAGCGACCAGACTGCCGATCATCAGATAGAAGACGACCGTGTCGCCGGCGAAGCGCTTGCGAAAGCCAAGCCCGGCCAGGAACGACACGAGCACGGTCAGCACCGTGACCACGATCGCAAGCTCGAACGAGCGCTCGAAGGAGCCTTTGACGTCACCGGTGCGGACCTGCGTGAACAGGTCGACGAACCAGTGCAGGGACAGGCCCTTCATCGGGAACACCAGCCCGCCGCGCAGATCCTGGAAGGACAGGATGTAGATGCAGGCCATCGGCCCGTAGAGCGCCAGCAGATAGAGCGTGAACAAGGTGGCAAGCACGTAGAAGGTCCACGGCCGGCGGCCGCCGGCCGGCGCGATCGCCCGGCTCCTGCGCGCCGGTGCGCTGGCTGAGGTAACGTCCGAGATACGGGCCAGGCTCATCGCGTAATCTCCTTGCGGATGTCGACGAAGCGCAGGATCAGGCCGACCGTGATGACGAGGATTATCGTCAGCAGAACAGCACTCGCCGCGGCGGTCGGATATTGCAGCACCGAGATGTCCTCGTAGAAGGCGCCGACGACGGAGGCCGAACCACCGCCCGACATCACCTTGACCACGAAGAAGTCGCCCATGACGATCGAGATGACGAAGATCGAGCCGAGCGCGATGCCGCTTTTCGACAGCGGCACGATGATCAGGCGCATGATGTCGAAACGGCTGGCGCCGGCGTCGACCGCGGCCTCGACGACACGTTTGTCGATGCGGCCCATGGCGTTGAAGATCGGCACGATCATGAAGATGGTAAGCTGGTGGACATAGGCGACCACCACCGCGAAGCTCGAAAACAGCAGGAATTCGAGCGGCTGGTCGATCAGACCGAGCCTGATCAAGGCCGCGTTGACCAGCCCTTCCTTGCCGAGCAAGGGGATCCAGGAAATCATCCGGATGATGTTCGAGGTCCAGAACGGCACGGTGCAGAGCAGGAACAGCCCAAGCGCAAGCAACGGGTTCCTGACATGGAAGACGAGGAAATAGGCAACGAAAAAGCCGATCAGCAGGCTGAAAAACCAGGTCAGCACGGTGAACTTGATCGTCTCGTAATAGAGATTGAACGTCAGTCCCGAAGTCAGGATCTCGGTATAATTGTCGAGGTTGAAGGCCGGGAACAATCCGCCAAAGCCGTCGGTCTCGAAGAAGCTCGCCGCCACCACGGCGATCAGCGGCAGCACGAAGAACGGGATCAGCACGACGACGAGCGGCGCCACATAGGCCCATCCGGCCAGATTTCGCTTGAACGCAGCGCTTTGCGCCATCGCGGCTCTCCGAAGATTTTCGGATGAAGGTGTGGATCGGGCACGGCGCGCCCGATCCGGTCCATCTCAAGCGACCTTGAAGTCGTTCCAGCGCTTGTTCATGTAGGCCGCCTCGTCCATGAGCGTGTTCCAGCACGAGATGTTCTTGACCCGCTCGAGGAAGGAGCCGCCATCGCGCACCGTGCCTGCCTTCTCCATCGGGATGCCATAAGGATCCTTGATCTCGTCGGGAGCAGGCTTGCCGTCGTACCAGTAGTCCCACTCGGCGGCGGTGAGGAACGGCTTGGCCTTGGTCGGCACCGGGCTGTAGTAGCCGTAGCGGGCGACGAAGGCGCCCTGCCAGCCGGTATAGTACCAGTTGATGTATTCGTAGGCGGCGTCGAGCTTCTTGCCGGTGAGGTGCTTCATCAGGCCCATGCCGTTGCACCAGCCGCGATAGCCTTCCTTGTCGCCCTTCTTGTTGACCGGCGCGTAGACGCAAGGGATCTCCTTGACGCGCACCGCGGCGACGGCTGGCGACCACATCGACTGGATGATGACCTCGCCGGCCGCCATCAGCTGCACCGACTGGTCGAATGTGGTCCAGGTGGCGCGGAAGTGGCCCGACTTCTTCAGCTCGATCAGCTTGTCGATGGTGAAGTCGATCTCGGCCTTGGTCATGTTGCCCTTGTTGGCGTATTTGATCAGGTCGGCGCTCTCGAAACACAGCGCGGCGTCCATGATGCCGATGGCCGGCACGTCGAGGATCGCCGCCTTGCCCTTGAATTTCGGATCGATCAGTTCCTTCCATTCGGTGACCGGATGGCCGACCAGGTCGGGTCGGTAGCCGATCGAATCCGCATTGTAGACCTGCGGCAGGAACGTCGCCCAGTCGGTGACACCGTCATGCAGCTCGGTCGCGTCCGGCGTCTCTATGTACATCGCCTCGTAGGGCGAAATGCCCTGCCGCGACACGACGGCGCCGTCGATCTCGCCCTTGGTGAAGATCGGCAGGATGTTGTCGAACTCCTTGATCTTCTTGATTTCGATGCCCTGGATAACGCCGCGCTTGGCGGCGAGCTTGGCCTGCCAACCCTCCAGATCGGCGATATCGACCGAATTCGGCTGGGTGATGAAGCGGTTGATGGCGGCCGAGGTGTCGAGATTCTGCATCGTCACCTTGAAGCCGAGATCCTTGGCAGCCTGGTCGCCGATGGCCTTCACCACCGAGTAGGAAACACCGAGATGGCGCAGTTCAATGTCCTTGATCTCCTGGGCCCAGATCGTCGGAAAGCCGCCGATCGCACCCGATCCGACGGCCGCGCCTGCAGCCGCCGCGCTGCCTTTGAGAAACTTTCTTCTGGTCAGTGAGTTCGTCGACTCTTTCACCTGTTTCATGGTCAAACCCTTCCCCTGCATGCCGAACCTGTCGTCGGCAATCCACATTCTTTCGATGTCTGGCTGCCTGCTGGGGGCAGGATATATTTTTTGTGCGGGCCGCCAAATTAGAAGTAAAAATTCCAATCATAAGCCAGGCAAATCTGCCGACGATATGAGCACGGGCAAGCACAAACCTGCCAAAACATATGCAGAAACCTCAGTTCCCTGGGTTTTTTTGCCAGAAGATTCAGCAAATTGGCGATTCTGTTGCGCGAAGACGCGCAGTAGCCGAATGAAAAGTAACTTCGATGCGCTATGGCCGAGGCCACCGTGCTGAATCTAAGAACACACCTTGTAAACGTTTCAGGTTCGAAAGGGTCTTGAGGGGCACGTCCTTCTGGCAGTTCCAGATTGTGCGACTTTGCCCTGGCAATTTTTATAGCATGGCTCCAGTTCGGCTGGACGTCGCATCTTCAGATTGCCTCTGCAGCATTCTCGATCGGGCGCTCGAACCATCCCATTGGCACGCTTGCGGCAACCACATCGAGCGGCTAGAACGATGTCGCCGCTGTCCCAGTCGTCGCCCTTCAGGCGAACCGGGAAACTGCCGGCCTGCATTTGCTCCTCGATCCTGGCACTGACCGCCTCCGACATCTTGCCCAGATTTCGAGGACTATCGACAGCACTGGTCGATTTTTCCCAGCTGGACTGAACAGATTTCACGATCGGAAACGCCGTCGGGCAGATGAAGATCGGAGCTTCCAGGAGACGCTGATACTACCCGGCCAGCCGATGAGCGGGCCGCAGCCGCGGTCTACGATCATGCGGCATCGTCCGGTTCGCCACGACGAGGCGCGCGAGCGCGCCGCCGAACTGCTCAGGCGTGTCCGCGTCAGCCATCCGGAGCGGGTGCTGGGCCTCTATCCGCACGAACTGTCCGGCGGCATGCGGCAGCAGGCCAACATCGCCATCGCCATTGCGCTCGACCCGCCGCTGCTGGTGCTGGACGAGCCGACGACGGCGTTGGATGCCAGCGTCCAGTCCGAGATCATCGCCATCCTGCAGGATCTTCGCAGGGACCACAAAACCAGCGTTCTTCTGATCAGCCACGACATCAACATGATCCGCCGATCCTGCGACCGGGTGGCGGTGATGCAGTCGGGAACCGTGGTCGAAAGCGGCGCCGCCGGCGATGTCTTCGACAACCCAAGCCATGCTTACAGAAAGGCGCTCATCGCCTCGATCCCGGCACTTAACTACACCAAGCGGGACGGAAGGCTGGCTGAGACGGATGGACCCGATCCGACGGCGACAATCTCGGATGAAAATGCCGGCTCGCCAAAAGAACGTCAGATCGCGATCGCCTGCAAAGGCATCAGCCATTCCTTCGGCAGCCAGCCAGTGCTGCACGAGATCGACGTCAGCATCGGCTTGGGCGAAACATTCGGGCTGATCGGCGAGTCCGGTTCCGGCAAGTCGACATTGGCGAGGATCGTCACCGGCCTGCAGATCCCAAGTACCGGATCGGTCGCGCTGTTCGGCAAGACGGTCGTACCGCGCGTCGAGAAGAGAAATCTTGGCGAACGACGCGACGTGCAATGGTCTTCCAATCACCGGACCGCACGCTCAACCCACGGCAAAAGATAGGCAGGATTTTGGGCCGCCCTTTGCGGCGGCTTGCCGGTCTGCGCCGCCGCGACGTGAAGCAGCACGTCAGTGATTTGCTTGCTTCGGTTCGTCTGGCCAGCAGCACGGCTGAGCAAAAGTCGCGGTCGCTGTCCGGCGGCCAGCGACAGCGAGCGGCCATTGCGCGCGCCTTCGCCGGCGTGCCGAAAATCGTCGTGCTGGACGAGCCCACCTCGGCGCTCGACGTTTCCATCCAGGCGACCGTTCTCAACCTTCTCAACGACCTGCAGCGGGACAAGGACACGACCTATCTGTTCATCAGCCAGGACCTCAGGGTCGTACGCTACATGGCTGACAGGATCAGCGTGCTCTATCGCAGCCGTCTCGACGAGACCGGTTCATCCGACCAGATTTTTCGCGGCCCCAATCATCCCTATACGAAACGAAACTCCTGCTGGCGGCGTCCTCGGATGAGACCGCGCCGAAGATCTCGGCTCAGCTCGACATTACGGCAGCCGATTTCCCGAGCAGCGGATGTTCTTTCGCCGATCGGTGCCCCCGAGCTCTCCCCGACTGCAGAAAATCAGAACCGCCGGTCAGGCAGGTCGGCGACGGTCATCTGATCGCATGCTGGCGGCATGGCGAAAGCTTCTGACATTCGAATCATCAGCATTCTGAAGGAGCAACAGGCCTGGCGTTTGCTACAAAGCGGGGATGCACGTGCAAGCTTTGGCCTGACTGAATGTTAGGAGCGCGACCCTTTGCGGCCCCCACGCGCACGATCCATCACGAGGGGTTACGCGTCGCCCAGTACGACTGAGGTCGGCCGGACGGTTTATATGCCGTGCAAAAGTCGTAGAGACTCCAGAGGCCGACAATCCCGACGCTTTTCAGGAGCGGACCTTCGTTTGTCATCCGGAACCGACCTAAGCGGGACGTATAAAATCGAGCCGTATGGCGGTCGGCCCGCTAGAAATCGCATCCCGCTCTGGTGCCAATGGCAAACAATCAACCGACCTTGACGAGATTCAGGTTCGGAAGGGGGCCGCCAGGAAACTGAGCGAGCTTGCCGCCGATCGCCAGCGAGCCAAGATCGATCCCCACGAATCCGATCCGCTCGATCAGGGATGCGACCTCTGCCTTGGCCGCGATGTCGTTGCCCGAATAGAACAGCACGCGCCGACCGCCGTCCGAACGTGGATCAGTGGCCAGTAGCTCTGCACGGAGGTGATTGAAGGCCTTCACGACGCGGGCTCCGGGCACGAGATCTGCAAACGCTTCGCTCGACACGCGGCCGCCGAGGTCTGCGGGCTTGAACAGCGGTGCCTCGATCGGATTGTTTGCATCGATTACAATGCGCCCTGTCCAGTCTGGAAGGCCTGCCATCGCCGCCGGGAGCTTCGTCCAGTTAACAGCCACGAAGACGATATCGGCGCGTGCCGCTTCGTCGCGGGTGCCCGCCTTGATGGATGGCCCAAGCTCGCGGACCAGATCCTTGAGTGAATCCGGGCCGCGGCTGTTGGAGATTGTGGCCTCGACACCCGCCCGGCCCAGCGTCCCTGCGAAGGCGGTGCCAATCGCGCCCGAGCCAATGATACCAATGGTCATTTGATGTTCCTTTCAGAGTCGGAGACGGACGCGGTTGAACGTACCGGCACGTGCTTTCACGCTCGATTTCAGTTGACTGGTGCGGTACCGAGCTGCTGCATCAGCGAGAAGAGATTGGCGACGCCCCAATGTTCGGCGATCCGCCCATCGCGCACGCTCATGACGTCGACGGTCTCGAATTGAATTTTTCGGCCCGTCGGCGTCACCCCAAAAAACGCTCCCAGATTCGTTCCGTGATAGGTCTTGTAGGTCGTCACCCGGTCGCCATCGGCAAGCTGCCAGTGGATTTCGGCGTGGAAGTCGGGGAACGCGGCGCGAAGGACTTTGTACAGCTCTCTCGCGCCTGCCTTGTCGGGCGTGCGGCCCGGTTGCGGTGTGTGGTCGACGAAGTCCTCGGCGAACAATTCATCGAACACCGCGAAATTGCCGCCGCCCTGCACTTCTTCGGTGTTGCGGCGAACGACCGCTTTTGCGGCTTCGCTTGCGTTGCTGCTGGTCATGACATGCTCCGATCGGTTGAGGGTTCTGCGCTCTGTCATGTGCGACGCCGCTCAGGCACCGCCGCCCGCCTTCTGACCGAGCAGCTGCAGCTCCCAGGCGAGCGCGATACCGGTGCCACCGCCATGCTCAAGAAACATCTCAGCCCCCATCCTCGCCGTCTCTTCGCGGGCCCAGTCGCGCTGCAATTCACCGGCCACCGCCATCCACGTGATTGGAACGACGCCTGCCATCACCATGCGGCGCACTGCCATGTCGTGCGCTTCCGCGCTCACGCCGCCTGACGCATCGGTGACCGCGTAGACCTCGTAGCCTTCGCCCGCAGCCTGGATGGCCGGCATGGCGAGACAGATCTCCGACCAAAGCGCCGCCATAATGATCTTCTTGCGGCCCGTCTTCTTCACGGCATCGACAACGCGCGCATCTTCCCAGGTGTTGGTGAAGGTGCGGTCGATCGGCTTCTGATCCGGGAAGACATCCTGCAGGCCCTTGATGAGCTTGCCGCCGCGGTCCTCAAGGACGGTAGTCAGGATCGTCGGCACGCCGAAGATTTTGGCCGTCTTGGCCAGCGCGATGACGTTGTTCACGATCATCGTGGGTTCGTGGCTGTGCAGATTGGCGAATTGGAACGGCTGGTGGTCGATCAGCACCAGCACCGACTCTTCCGGGGTCAGCAGGGCGTTGAGGCCGTTCTTGGGAGCGTTGGACTGGGTGGGCATGGGCGTTGTCTCCGGTTGGCACTGCGTTGTGTGTCACCTAGCTATCGCCCTTTTATTGGCCTATAATTAGTCCGCAATGACTTGCAATTCTTACAAGCATCACTTGAAAAAAGCCCATGGAGACACTGGCCAACCTCGAATCCTTCGCCCGCAGCGCGGAAGCCAGCAGCTTCTCGGTTGCAGCGCGAAGGCTTTCCCTGACCCCGGCCGCGGTCAGCCGTAACGTGGCGATATTGGAGCGCAATCTCGGTGTCCGGCTGTTTCAGCGAACGACCCGGAAGTTGACTCTGACCGAGGCCGGTGAGCGCTTCCTGCTCGCAATGCAGGATCATATGCAAGGCCTGCAGGCGGCGATCGCGGACGCTGCCACCGATCGCGGTGAGCCCGCTGGTGTGCTTAAGGTCAGCATGGGGTTGACGTTTGGCGCAGATTACATCCTGCCCCTGTTGCCAGGCTTCCTCGCGCGCTATCCCAACATTCGCCCGGACTGGAGGTTTGAGAGCCGGCAAGTCGATCTGATTGCAGAGGGATATGACGCGGCCATCGGTGGCGGTAACGACTTGGCGCCGGGCTTGGTGACACGCACGCTTGCGCCCTTGCATATCATCGTTGTTGCTTCGCCAGCCTATCTGAAAGGCAGGAAGCGGCCTGGCGATCCTTCGGGGCTGGCCCTCTTCGACGGTATTGTCATGCGCTCCACGCGGACGGGACGAATCCGCGAGCGCACCATGCGCGACGCCGCCGGCGCGGAAACTATTGCGACACTGAAGGAGACGATCGTACTCGACGATCCCGAGGCGATGTGCCGGGCGGCACTGCTCGGTCTCGGCGTGACGCTTATCGCCGTGCCACATGCTCTTCCGCATCTCGAAAGGCGCGCGCTCGTGCGATTGTTGCCACAATGGTACGCCGACGGCGGACCGATCTCGATCTACTATCCCACCCGAACATTGCTCCCCGCCAAGACCCGCGTCTTCGTCGACTTTGTCGTCGAGGGCTTTCGTCGTGATCGCCTGGCGGAGCGCTTCGCCGGAAGCCTCGGCTAATTGCATCGACCTTCGCTCGGGCCTGGTTGATCTTGTGGCGTGATGCGAATTCGGCTCTCAGACTCCCAAAACTCAGTCTGGAAGATGCCGCCATTTCACCATCCGCTTGCGCAGATCGACGACTTCGCCGTCTACCGTGAACGACCCGTCTCCCCTGTGGTGCAATGTCCGCCGCTCCTTCCGGTCGGGATCGATCCAGATCCGGAGCGCCTCCAGAAGGAAGAGGTTGTAGGTCTCGACCATACTGTCGTCAGCAATTCGGCACTCGATATTGGCGAGACATTCGCCGATAAGTGGCGGCCCCACGTCCCGGGCGGGACGGGATGATAGCCCGAATTTCTCAAATTTGTCGACCTTATCGCCCGAGCAGTTGCCGATATCGACGACCGTGCGGGCAAGATCGACGGTTGGGATAGCGATCACGCATTCGCGGCTTTCGCGCAATGCTCGGTAGCTGTGGTCCCAGGGTCCGATGACGCATCCAATCAGCGGCGGTGCGTGCTGGACCATCATGTGGAAGCCCATCGTCATCACGTTCGGTTTGCCGTTTAGAGCGGTCGTGACCAGGACGATGGGGCCTGGTTCGACCAGTCGGTAGGCATGGGATGCAGGCATTTCCTTCATTGGAGTTCTCCTTGCGATTGGACGCCGCCCACAAGATCCTGAGCCGCAACGACGCGACAACAACCGCTGACGGGCAAAGCGCGATGCCGCTCCACATCGGATCGCCGGCTCAGCGCGGTTTCAACTCCAGACCACCAAATACTGCCTCCACGACCGCCTCGATGTAAGCGTCGGAGATGTCGGAGTTAACGTAGGGAACGAGGAGCCGGTGATAGATCGGGCCATATAGAGCATCGAGCACGACATCTGGATCCAATCCGGGTCTCAGTTCACCATTCGCTATGCCAAGCCGAACGATCTCGCGGGCAATCTGTCGCCGCGGCTCGACCCAACGCATCTTCACGGCCTCCAGCAGCCTGTCGTCGGTTTGGGCGCGCCCCAGTAGCGGCCGCATGATCCTGCCCTGCTGGCCGCGGTAAGCCCGTGCGAGCAGTTTCATGGACGCTGCGAAACTCTCGCGCGCTGTGGCCTTTTCCTGGATTGGCGCCGCCTTTGTAACTTCGGCGAGAAACGCATCCATCACGACTGCCGAGACATTCGGCCACCGGCGGTAGATGGTCGTCTTCGCCACGCCAGTCCGTTCCCCGATGCCTTCAATCGTCAGCGCGTCGAATCCTACCTCTTCGCCCAGTTCCAGCGCAGCGCGGAGAATCGCTGCCGTCGCATCGGCGCCGCGTGGGCGCGGGTGGGCGACCTTCACCGCTCGCAATCGAACATTCCTTTCCATCGTTCCCTTCCTGCAGTCCATCTGGCCAATGCAAGCGGGCAGACTTGGCGTCGCTGATCCCGCGTAAAATCCGCGAATCGGCTTGACAAGTGTACGCTACGTATCGTAGTTGACAAGTGTACGCTACGTATCGTAGCTTTTAAGTGAACAACCTGGGCAAAGCACGGTACTCCGCGGATCCTGCGATCTATGTCACGCATGACCAGGTCGAGGCCATGACCATGGCCGACCGGATTGTGGTGATGAATGGCGGCCATGTCGAACAGGTCGGCCGGCCGCTCGATCTCTATGATGACCCGCAGAGCATGTTCGTTGCCGAATTCATCGGCTCGCCATCGATGAACCTGCTGAAAGGCCGCTTCGACAGCGCCGTCGGACGGCCTGTCTTCAAGACCAATGATGGCATCGTGCTGCCGCTGCCCGGCAGCGTTTCAAGGCCGTCCGGTACGGAAGCGATCTACGGCATCAGGCCGGAATATTTCACCATCGCTACGGCAGGCTCCGGCATCCCGGCCCGCATCGTGGTGGTCGAGCCCCTCGGCCCCGAAACGCAGGTGACCGCGACCGTCGGCGGACAGACCGTGGTGACGATGTTTCACGAGCGGATCAGCGTGCAGCCCGACGAGATCATCTGGCTGCAGCTACAGACCGATCGCGTCTGCCTGTTCGACACCGCTGGACGGCGGCTAACTTAGAATCTGTCAAAATAGCAACAACGAACGCCTTGAAGAAATGCGCGCGGTTACGACGAGCGGCCGTAGACCAGATGGCACCACGCGCTTTCTTGTCGGTGGTCTGCGAGATACCATCCGGCGACCGAGCGACCGAACAACGGCAGGATCACCAACGGCGTCGCCGAAGGCCGCCGCAATGCCTTCCAGATTACGCGGTCGATCGGTTGGCTTCGCCCTCGGCGATTTTTCAGCGCTGCGCTATTTGTACGACCGGCATGTCGAAGCCGTGGTCGGTGTCCAAATCATCCTGTTTGCACGTCGTTGCCGCCCTTTACCGCATGCATTGACCATAGGACTTCCAGCCTTGCTGTAGTGGCGTTATGCATGGCTGATCGCAGTCTGATCGACGAACGGTAGAAATTGGAACTCGGAAAACAGGCGTAGGATCGTTCCCTTCTGTCTTTAGATGGTCCTGCGGGAAACTACCACCTGCGTGCCATGGGTTTAGCGAAGCCCAGCCCTCCATATTGGTGCACGTATCTGGTAGATATGACGATTTTATTCATTGTATCTTGACGCATAATGATCCCGCTCGATACCCCACGGCCATTGCCGCTCCCGATCAGGCAAGCGTGAATTCAAATTGTCTATAGTAGCAAGTGGTTGCGGGACTCTTCTCTGTAACGGCACGAAGGCGACAAACCGCAGACGTCCTGGCCACATATCTCTCGCCAGGATGCCGGCAGATCGTGGGGGAAAGCGATCATGGCAGGCAAGTGATCAGCATCACAAATCCATTATCCGCCCCGCTACCGCTGCTTGCACCAAGCGATCGGCGAGAATGGCCAGGAAGGCGATCGACAGGCCGGCGATCAGCCCCATGCCGGCATCGGCCTTGCCCAGCGCTACATAGACCGCTTGTCCGAGATCGCGCGTGCCGACCAGGGCGGCGATGGCGAGCATCGACAGTGCCGCCGTGATGGTCTGGTTGAGCCCCAGCATGACGACAGGCAGCGCTAGCGGCAGCTTGGCCTGGAACAGCGTCTGCACCGGGGTCGCGCCCATCTGTTCGACCGCCTCGACGACATCGGCCCGGACATGGCGCAAGCCGTGCTCGACATAGCGAATCGGCGGCACGATAGCATAGAGCATGATGGCGATCAGTGCTGTGAACTCACCGACCTTGAAGAACATCAGCGCCGGGATCAGGAAGACGAATTGCGGCATGGTCTGCAGCGCGTCGCAAACCGGCTTCATCACGCGCGAAACCCGCTCGCTGTAGGCGGCCCAGACGCCGAGCGCGCCGCCAATGACAAGGCAAAGCAGCACCGCCAGCGTGCAGAGATAGAGGGACTGGACGAGCGCTCCCCACAGCCCGTTGACGAGGATCAGCAGGAACCCGGCGGCGGCAAAAAGCGCCAGCCGAAGGCCCGCGACCTGAAAGGCGAGCAGGGCAATGCCGAGGATGAAAACCGGCCAGGGAAAGCCTAGAAAGCCGGTGTAGAGCAGCGTGCCGGCGACCAGCAGCGCCAGTGCCGGCCGCCAGTTGAAGCGATGCAGCAGCAAGGCGCAGGCGAGCAGGACGGCGACAGCATAGGTCGCGTTCGCGGTCGGCGAGAGCGTGAACCCCCAGATGGCGGGAACCGCAGCCCCCGATATGCCGATCCTGAGCGGCAGCAGCAAGCAATAGAGAACGCCGTTGCGTAGGCCGTCGAAGAACCAGGCATAGTCGCGCACGAGGCCCAGCAGCCATTGATTGATGCCGCCGACCTGCATGCGCAGCCCAGTGGCGGGCAGCAAGGTTTCGTCCGGCCACAAGAGGCGTATGGCAATCGCCAGCACCGCCGCGAGGACCAGGACAATTGCCAGCCGGCGATCGGTCATCCATGTCATGACCGCCGTCGGCCCGGTCGGACGCGCCTTGGCAAAGCCGATCGTCAGCCGGTCGATGAGGATGGCGAGCAGCGCGATCACCAGGCCCGACAGGATGCTCTGGCCAAACTCGGCCTTGCGCATCGATGACAGCACCTCCCAGCCGATGTCCTCGAAGCCGCCGATGATGGCGGCGACGATGACCATCGACAATGCGGCCATCGTCGTCTGGTTGAAGCCGACCAGAATCTGCGGCAGCGCGGTCGGCACTTCGACATGCCAGAATTGCTGGCGGCGCGTGCAGCCGCTCATCAACCCGGCCTCGCTGATATCGGAAGGCACGCGATCGAGGCCGAGCAAGGTGTTGCGCACCATCGGTGGCGTCGCATAGATGGCGCTGGCGATCAACCCGACCACCGGGCCGAAGCCGAACAGCAGCAGCAGCGGGATGAGATAGGCAAAGGCCGGCACGGTCTGCATCAGGTCAAGCGCGCCGAGCAGCATCGGACGCAGGCCGGGCTTAGCATGGCCGAGCACGCCAAGCGCGAAGCCGAGCACGGTGGAGATCGGCACGGCGAGCAGCACCAATGACAGCGTGCTCATGCTTTGCGGCCAATAGCCGGCCAGGAGTATGTAGGTCAAAGCCAGCAAGGCAAAGGCCGCCAGCCTGATGCCGCTTGATTTCAGCGCCAGCGCCGCCACCGCCAGCATCACCGCCGGCCATGGCAGCCAGACCAGGACGAGACGCGCGCCACGCATCGGCGCTTCGAGCGCGGCGGAAAGGGCCCGGAACGCCGGCTGGACGACGGTCACAACAGCGTCGGTGACCGCGTTCACCCCTGCCGCCAGCGGCAAGGTCCATTCCTTGGGAAACGTCACCAGCCAGGGGAAATCGGTCTTGAGGACGAGGCACAGCGCGGTCAGCGCGATCAAGGCGCACCAGGGCAGAAGGGCCGGCTCGATTGTGACCCTCGGCGAGGATCGAAACGATGCGGCCGGCGCCGTCATGACCGGGTCCGCCTTGTCTGTTCCCGCTCCAGCACGGCAAGGACAGCACTTGCGGTCAGCAGCGCCGGCGGGCCGGCGCCCTCACCCGGCACGTTGAACGCGCGAACGCCTGAGGCCAGCCGTGGAATGAGGTCCTCCAAGCTGGCATCGGCAGCGACGCTCTCCTCGGGCACGGCTGCCCCGTTCAGCGACGTCGCGAGATCGCCGGCTTTGATGACGCGCAGCAGTGGCATGTCCTCGGTGAACTGCGCGACATAGTCGTCGGCCGGGTTGAGGACGATATCGGCCGGGCGGCCGATCTGGACGATCTTGCCGGCCCGCATGATGGCGAGCCGGTCGGCCAGCCGGAAGGCTTCAGCCATGTCGTGGGTAATGAAGACGATCGTCTTCTTCAGCATCCGTTGCAGGCGCAGGAATTCGTCCTGCATCTGCCGGCGGATGAGCGGATCGAGTGCGGAGAACGGCTCGTCTAGGAACCACAGTTCCGGGCCGACGGCGAGCGAGCGGGCGATGCCGACACGCTGCTGCTGGCCGCCTGAAAGCTGATGTGGAAACGAGGCCTCGCGGCCTTCGAGACCGACCAGCGCAATCATCTCGCGAGCACGGGCTTCGCGCTCCTTCACCGGCTTGCCTTGGATCTTCAGCGGGAACGCCACATTGCCCAGAATGCTGAGATGCGGCAGCAGGCCGAAATTCTGGAACACCATGCCCATGGCGTGGCGGCGCAGTTCGATAAGCTCCTTGCCGGTGGCCTTGAGCAGGTCCTGGCCGTCGAGCAGGATTTCGCCGGCGCTCGGCTCGACCAGCCGCGACAGGCAGCGCACGAGCGTCGACTTGCCGGAGCCGGAGAGCCCCATGATGACGAAGATCTCGCCGGCCGCGACCTCGAAAGTGGCGTCGACCACGGCCGGCAGATGCGCTTCCGAGCGCAGCCGCTCGGCCAGCGCGTCCGGCTCGATGATGTAGCCGCGCGAGTCGAAATAGTAGGCGGGGCGCCGCCCATAGACCTTCCAAACATTGCGGCAGGCCAGCTTGATTGATGGGGCGGCGGCGTTCATTGCGTGAAGCCCTCGTGCGGCCAGAACCCGGCCACGCATCGATGCGAAGCCGGGTTGGCAAATCGACCACCGCTCGAGCGGCGCGACATCGAGGCGTTTACCCCTTGGCCGCGTCGACCCAGGACTTCCAGACGGTTTCGTTCTTGTCGACCCATTCCTTGACGACGGTGTCGAGGTCCTTGCCGTCCTTGTCGACGGCTAGCATCATCTTCTGCTGTTCGGTGGCGTCCATCTTGAACGCCTTGAGAAAGGCAAGGGCAGCCGGCCATTTGGCGCCGAAGCCGGACCAGACGATCTTGTCGACATCGGGCGGCGTGATGCAATGTTCGTTGCTCTGGTCCTTGCAGGGCGGCATCTTGATCCAGCCGACGTCGTTTTCCGCCAGCGCGTAATGCGGCCCCCAGAACATCATGACCAGCGGCGACTTCGCGGCCTCGGCGGATCGGAGCTCGGCGACCAGCGCGCCTTCCGACCCCGCCGGAACGGCGGTGTAGGGCATGTTGTTGTCGGCCAGGATGGTCGCGGCACGCGACCCCCAGTCGGCCGGATAGTCGAGGAAGCGGCCGTTGGGCGCCGTCTCGGGCGTCGACAGCGCCTGCACGCATTCGGGCTTGGTCAACGCCGACCAGTCGGGCAGGCCCGGGCAGATTCTCTCCATGAATTTCGGATAAATCCAGCCCTCGCGCGTCTCGAGGTCGAGCTTGCCGATGTCCTCGATCTTCTTCTCGGCCAGCACCTTCGGATAGATGTCGCCGACATTGTTCAGCCAGATTTCGACCGAGGCGCTCAGCGTGCCGTCGGCAAGGCCGGAGAATTGCGGGAAGTTGCCGGCCGTGACGTATTCCACTTTGTAGCCGAGCTTCTCCAGGAGCTGGCCGGCGATATGCGTGGAGACATGCGCGCCGGTCCATTCGAGCATGGCGAGCTTGATCGGCTCATCCTTGGCGCCGATTTCGGCGGCTCCCCCTTGAGCGTTGGCTGCAAGCAGAAGCGCCAGCCCGATGCCGGCGCCTTTCAAGACAATGGTCCTTTTCATATCAGTTCCCCTGTCGGTTGGACTTTCCTTGTGTCATGCCGGCCTCCTCCGATGAAGGCCGGAACCATCCCGCAAGAACGCTACCACAGTGCTCCGCCGGTGATTTGTATGTTTTCCATGGTGATGCCCTTGGCCAGGTCCGAGCATAGGAAGACGGCCAGAGCCGCGATCTCCTGCGGCTGCAGCATGCGCTGCTGCGGATTGCCCCTGGCGATGTCGGCCATCGCTTCCTCTGCTGTGCGCCCCTTGCCCTCGCGCTCGACGACCTGCGCCACATTGCGGCGCATCAGTTCGGTCTCGACCCAGGTCGGACTGATCATCACGCAGGTGACCCCGCGTGCGGCCCCTTCCAGCGCCACGCAGCGGGTCAGGCCGAGAAGTCCGGCCTTGGAAGCGCAATAGGCCGGATTGTCCTTCCAGCCGACGGAAGCCGCCGTCGAGCCGATGTTGACGATGCGGCCCCAGCCGCGCCCGATCATGCCGGGCAGCACGGCACGGGTGGCGCGGAAGGCGCCGGTGAGGTTGGTGTCGACGATCTTGTCCCACAGCGCGTCGGAATGGCCGCAGACCGGCTGCTCGGCGGTGGTGCCGGCGGCGTTGACCAGAATGTCGGCGGGGCCGATGGCGGCTTCGGCGTCAGCCGCGAACCGATTGGTGACGTCGCTGTCGCGCACGTCGAGATGGGCGGCGTGGACCCTGGTGCCGTGGGCGGCAAGGGCTGAACGCACACGCGCGATCTCGTCGGCGCCGGGATAGTAGGCGGCATCGGCTTTCTCCGTGCCGGCCGGCGCGATGTAGGAGCCGACGGCGACATTCGCTCCGGCCTCGGCCAACGCAGTGGCAATGGCAAAACCCATCCCGGAGAACCCGCCTGTAACGATCGCGCTGCGGCCGGAAAGGGTCTTCATCGCGTGCATTCTCCATTCAGTTTGGCAAAGGCAACATAGGCCGGCAGGATTTGTCGATCACACCGCAAGGTAGCCTCCATCGACGACCATTTCGGAGCCGGTGACGAATTTCGATTCATCCGAGGCGAGGTAGAGGACCATGTAGGCGATGTCGTTGGGCTCGCCGAGGAAGCCCAAGGGATGACGGGCGAGCGCGCTGGCTTTCTCCTGTTCCAGCGTGCCGAGGTCGCGCAGATAGTTTTCGGTCTGCGGCGTCCAGATGTAGCCCGGGTGGATGGAGTTGCAGCGGATACCGTAGCGCCTTTCGGCGCAGTGCACGGCGACCGCCTTGGTCAGCGTGCGCACGCCGCCCTTGGAAGCACAATAGGCGGCAAGTTCGGCCTCGCCGATGATGCCGTCGATGGACGACAGGTTGATGATTGAGCCGCCACCCGTTTTCTTCATCAGGGCGATGCCTTGCTGGCAGCCAAAGAAGACGCCGTCGAGATTGACGGCCATGGTGCGCCGCCATTCCTGCAACGAGGTATCCTCGATGTTCCTGGCGATGGCGATGCCGGCATTGTTGACCAGCACGTCTAGCCGACCGAACCTTTGCTTGACCGCTTCCATCACCGGCGGCCAGTCGTCAGGATTTGAAACGTCGTGACGGAGATGGAGGCTTTCACCACCATTTTGAACGATCAGTTCGGCGGTCTGCCGGGCCAAGGCATCATCAATATCGGTAACGACCACCCTGGCGCCCTGAGCCGCGAGCAGCAACGCGGCCGCCCGACCGAGGCCCAAGCCGGCTCCGGTGATGAGTGCAACCTTGCCTGCGACGCGGCTCACGACATCATGTCCCCTGGAGTGGTTTGCCGAGCCATTCGCGATAGAAGCCTTCGAGGTCGGGTTCGAAATCGTGCACTATGGGATAACCAGGTGCCGCCGCTTCCACCTCGTGCAGCGTGCCGCACTCAGGGCAGATGAATTCGCGGATTTCCATCCATTCGGGATCCGGAAGGTCGCTGTTCGGATAGATCTCGCGCAGCGATTGCTCGGTGTTGCGGACATGAATAGCGGCGTTGAGCTTCCAGTTCTTGCGATAGTCGCCGAAGGAGTGGCCGCATTCGCACCGGGTTATCCGCTCGTCACCGCTCTGGCAGATGAACAGGTGATCCGAGACCGGCAGCAGGATCGGGTCCTTCCAGACGACACGATCCTGATAGACGGCGACCATCTTGAAGAAGCGGTCATCGTCCTTGTAGGCGCTCATGATGCGCCTTGTCTGCGGCCAGGGCAGCTGGCCAGCAGCCAGATCGCGGATGACTTCCTTGCTGTACGAGGTCATGGCTTTGCTCCCGGCATGAAGATCGATCTGGCGTCGACGTTCCAGAACTCACTGAAATCCCTAGTGAAGCGCGACGACAGCTTGATCGCGCTGGCGTACATTTTCTTCACCTCAGGGGCGAAGTCGGCCTTCTCGACACGGCCGCGCTCCTTGGCGATCCAATCCACCACCGGGATCGCCTTGGCCAGACGCTGCTTGCGCATGGCGGCGCGACGCTCGACCGTCGCGTCGATATCGGCAATGGGATAGCCGTCTTCATCGTCCTTCAGCACGATGCCGAACACCTGGTCCGCCGCTTGCCGGGTGAGAAAACCGTTCTCGACATCCCAGGCCGTCTTGATCGGATCGCGCTCCAGCACGTCGCCATAGCCGCCGCCGCCATTGTAGCAATGGCTGAAGATATCGCCGGATTTGTGCGGCGAGGTGATGTAAGGGCCCTCGACCACAGCATGGTCGCCGCCGATGTTCTTCTCGTAGTCGGAGACATGCGGATCGATACCAGGCGCATGCGCCAGCGGTTCGCCCTTGGCGGCCAGTTCGTGGATGTTGGAATTGCGCACAGCGCGGTGCTTCTGGCAGGTCGGCGCCGGATAGCCACCGCACATGCCGCCATTGTCGAACACCCTGGAGGAATGCTCCGAGGTGTGCAGCCGCAGATGTGAGGTCTTGTTGATCAGCCAGGTCGAGACGAAGGAGCAGCCGCCGCGATATTTGCCGGCGCCGCCTGAGTTGGGCGCGATCGAACGGCCGATATAGACCATCGGCATCGACTGTTCCCAGACCTCGATGTTGCCCATGTCGGATTCCGGGTTCCAGCCGACATAGGCGGTGTCGAGACCGTCCTTGATGGCGAGCGCGCCGGAGCCGGCGGCAGCGCATTCGAAATGCGCCATGCCGAACGGCGTGCCGTACTGGCTCTCGCCGCCCATCTCGATCATCGGGCTGTTGACCTGGCCGACGAAAGCTTCCTCCACGTAACCGCGCGCTACGAAGCCGCGTGACAAAAGCCGCTGGAAGACGCCATAGGCCGGCAGCAGCAGCGCCCATGAGGTGGCGGTCGCCACCATCTCGTTGTCGGGGTTGGTCCAGGTGCCGTGCGGCAGTTTCAATTCGGTCGCCATCCAGGCGCCGTCATTGACCAGCCCTTCGAAATTCATGTGCTGGGTCAAGGTGACGAACATGCCGCCATCCATGCCGGCCGGCGTGCAGTTCATCGAATGGTAGCCCCAGGGCTGGGTGCCCTCGAAGTCCATG
Organism: Mesorhizobium sp. M0060; assembly: GCF_040323155.1. Taxonomy (NCBI): domain Bacteria; kingdom Pseudomonadati; phylum Pseudomonadota; class Alphaproteobacteria; order Hyphomicrobiales; family Phyllobacteriaceae; genus Mesorhizobium; species Mesorhizobium sp. M0060. The sequence goes on along the minus strand of NZ_JAMYUP010000020.1, from coordinate 73,225 downwards.
GTGATCTTGCCGTCGGTGGAGATCTCCATCTCGATCGGGATGTTGTAGAGCCAGTCCGGATCGCCGAGCAGCTGGAAGCCGGGCTTGCCGGCGGTGACGTGGCCGTAAAAGGTGTGGCCGCGATAGATGCCCGGGACTGTGAGCTGGCGGGTGCGGGCGAGCTGGGCGCGACGCCCTTCCTCGATGAACTCTTTCGACACCTTCATCCAGTAGTCGAGGCCGATCTCGGAGATCAGCTGCTTGACGCTTTCACGCATGTCGATGCAGGAAGCGACCTTGGCCTTCTCGTCCAGCACCCAGTAGATTGGCATGCGCAGATTGCGTTCGCAGCGGATCACATAGTCGCGGCGGATCTCGTCATTCTCGCCGATCTTTTCGGCGCAGACGAACAGGCCTTCGGTGAAGCGCTCCTGCGCCAGGCAGACGTCACCGCCAGGGGTGATGCCACCCGCTTCCAGCTCGTGGCAGACAGCACCCGCCCAGCCGACCAGCGTGCCGTCATAGAAGATCGGCACCACGTCCATAACGTCGGGCACCTGCACGGTGCCGATGAAGGCATCATTGTTGGCGAAGATATCGCCTTCGCGGATACGCGGGTTTTCCTCGTAATTGTTCTTGATCATCCATTTGATGAAGCGGCTCATCGTATGGACGTGCACCATGATGCCGTTGGAGAGCGCGATGGCATCGCCCTCGGGCGTATAGATGGCGACCACCATTTCGCCGACCTCGCGCACGCCGGGCGAGGCCGAGATGCGGCGCGCCATTTCACGGGCCGAGACGCAATAGGCACGCAGCTTGGTGTGCAGCGTCTCGAATTTCAGCGGATCCTGGTTGCGCAGCATGAGTTCCGTGATGCCGTCATAGCAGCCGGTCTCTTCCATCAACCGCTCTGAATCGAGCAGTCTTTCGCGAAGGCGCAGGGCCGAGGCAGGTTTGTCCAACATGGCGGTCGCCCTCTCAAGCGTGGGTGTAGTGCAGCAGCGTCCATTCATCGACATGGACGCGGTCCTGCGGATGAACGACAAGCGTGGTGGCGGGATGTTCGATGATGGCCGGGCCGATCACTTCATGGCCGGGCTGCAAGAGATCCATCTCGTAGAGATTGGCCTTGTGCCAGCGCCCGCCAATATAGGCCTCGCGCACGCCCTTGTGAGCGGATGCCGGATTGGAGGCACCGAGCGACCGCTTGAGCAACACCGGCTTGACCTTGTCGGCGGTGGCGATCAGCCCGAGTTCGGTGATGGTGAAGCCTGCTTCGCCATAGCGCGAAACGCGGTGATTGACCTTGGCGTAGACCGCCTCGAACTCATCGAGGACCTTGCGCATGTCGTCGGCTGAGTTGACCTCTGCGAGCGGCGCCATGACCTCGACATCCTCAAGCTGGCCGGTGTAGCGCATCATCAGGAACGGCACGGTCCTGATCTTTTCGCGAGCGTGGCCGTCGGCGATCATTTCGTCGACCGCTGCCTTGGTCAGATCGTTCCAGACCGTGGTGACCTTGGCGCCGAAGCCGGCAAGCGTCGCCTCGTCGGCACGAGACGGGATGTCGTGCTGCGTCGACACCGAATGCCGGCGCATGAAATCGGCGGTGGTGCAGCCAAAGGCGGAGAAGGCAGCGGCAAACTGGAAGGTGATGATATCCTTGAAGCCGATGCCCCTGGAGCAGCCGGCCAGATGCAACGGACCCGAGCCGCCGTAGGACAGCAGCGTGAACTCCGAGGGGTGAATGCCTTGGCCCGAGATGACGCGGCGCAGCGCGTTGTTGGCATCGGACTCCAGCATGTCGATCATGCCTTCGGCGGCTTCCTCCAGCCCGACGCCCAATATGTCGGAGCATTTCTCCTGGAAGGCGCGGCGGGCCTTCTCGACCTGCAGCACGACCTTGCCGCCGAGGAAGTAGTGCGGGTTGAGACGGCCGAGGATGGCGTCGCAATCGGCGATGGTCGGCTCGGTGCCGCCGCGATCGAAACAGATCGGGCCGGGGTCGGAGCCAGCGCTTTCCGGCCCGAGACTGACCTTCTTGGTCAGCGGGTCGACCTTGAGGATCATGCCGGCGCCGGCGCCAATCGTGTCGAGATGCAGCGTCGGCACGTTGAGCTTGAAACGGTCCATCAGCGGCTCGTTCTCGATCCGCGTCTGGCCGCGCGTGATGACGCCCATATCGAAGGACGTGCCGCCCATGTCCGAGCAGATCAGCGAATCATTGCCGATCAGCTTGCCGACATAGGCAGCACCGAGGATGCCGCCGATCGGGCCGGAGATCATGGTTTCATGCAGGCGCGGGTGGTTGATCGAGGTCAGGCCGCCGAATGAGAGCAAGGTCTGGACGCCATATTTGAAGCCGTATTTCTTCGAGACGTCCTCGATACCCCTAAGCTGCTTGCGGCCGCGCGAGGTGGCGTAGGCTTCGATCAGCACCGAGTTCAGCCGCGACTGCTCGCGGATGACCGGGCGGATCTCGTGGCTTGTGTAGACGGTGATCTCGGCACCCGCCTTTTCGATCTCATCGCGGCAGATCTCGGCGATGCGTTTCTCGTGCACAGGATTGACGTGCGAGAAGATGGTCATGATGCAGATCGCCTCGACCTTGTCGGCGATCAGTTTCTTCGCGGCGGCTGAGACCTCATGTTCGTAGAGCGGCAGCACGATGTCGCCGAACTGGTCGATGCGCTCGGTGACGCCATGGGTGCGACGCCGCGGCACCAGCGGATCGGGATGGTGGTGGGTGACCGCATGCAGCCGGTCAGCGTAGGAATAGTCGGCCCAGGCCTGCAGGCCGCGGCCCATCAGGATCATGTCTTCCAGGCCCTTGGTGGTGATTAGCCCGAGCCGGCGGCCAGTGCGCGACAACAGCGTGTTGAGCATGCCGGTGCCGGAATAGAGCACGACATTGACGCCGGAAAACAGCGATTCCAGCGATATGCCCCAGGCGTCTGCCGCGTCCTCGGCCGAGGCCAGAAAACCCTCGGCTTCGTTCTTCGGAGTGGTTGCCGACTTGCCGATCTTGAAGTGGCCCTCCTGATCGACAAGGATCGTATCGGTCATGGTGCCGCCGGCGTCGATACCGATGACGATCGGATTGCCAATGATTGGCGGGTTGCCAACAATGGGGCCGGTGAGGTTGGGTTGGGTCACGGTCGCCTCGGGATCTGGTCTAAGTTGACGCTAGGCTAGATTCGACGGGCGGCATCGCGCCATATGCCTAAAGACACAATGACGGCTGGGCTGATATCGCTGAGAAAAGGGCATGCGCATGGGCACTATCTGGGCGCCGCTCGCCAAAGCGATCGCCGCCACCGGCACGGACAGGCATGTCGACTGCCTGATCGACCTGATCGGCGCGGACATCGAGCACGACCTCGTCACCGTGACGCGCTATTCGGCGACGCAGACGCCGGAATTCGTCAAGCACCGGCGCTTCTCGGACGAGATGGTCCAGCGCTACCTCGCCAGCTATTATGTCTTCGATCCGTTCTATGCCTCGTGGCGGCGCGAGCGAAGGCTGGGCATCATGCCGCTGAAGCGGCTTGCCGACGACGAGGCAAAGCGCGGCCAATACATAGCCGGCTTCCTGGCACAGTCGGAAATCTGCGACGAGGTCGGCATCATGCTGGCGGATGGCGGCGACTGGTGCCTCGGTATCTTCCTCGACCGCTCGACGATGTCGTTCAAGGACAGCGAGATCGCCTTGCTGGATGAGCGGCTGCCGGTGTTCGAGGCGTTGCACGCACTCGACATCAAGGCGCGCGGGGCCGAGTTCTCGCGCACGTCGGCGCCGACAGGCCCCGGCGCCTCGCCGCAGCAGGAGCCAACCATCCCGGCGAGCCTGTGGCCAGAGCTGTCGCTGCGCGAGCGGGAACTTGTCCAGCTGATCCTGGCGGGTCACCCGACGGCGAACATCGCCGAGCGTCTCGGCATCACCGTCGGCACCGTCAAGAACCATCGCCGGCGCATCTACGAAAAGCTCGACATCACCACCGAGCGGGAACTGTTTTTGCAGTTCTTCCAGTATCGGGAATCTGCGAACTGACATGCTGCCTCGGAGGTTGGAAGGCGACGTCTTTTAGCTCGCTTATCTCGCTCTAGGAACGGGTGCGCCGAGCTCGATGAGCCCCTCTCTCCTGAGATCGGTCCAGAGAGCCGGGGGAATAGTCTCGCGCAGATAGCCCAGGTTCTGCTTCAGCTCCTCGGCGGACCGAGCGCCGGGGATGACGCTCGACACCATGGGATGGCCGAGCGGGAACTGCAGGGCGGCCGCCGGCAACGACACATGATGGCGGGCGCACAGCGCCTCGATGCTGCGAACACGCTCGAGCACGGGTTCCGGCGCCAGCCTGGTGTTGAAGGTCGCGCCCTTGACCGCTCCCGTTGCCAGGATGCCTGAATTGTAGGGACCGCCGATGATGATCTTGGTGCCGCGCTGCTCGCACAGCGGCAGCAAACTCGCCAGCGGTTCCTGCTCGAGCAGCGTGTAGCGGCCGGCTAGCAGGAAATAATCGAACGCACCGGCTACGACGAAATCAGATAGCATCTGCCACTGGTTGATGCCGACACCGACCGCCTTGATGACGCCTTGCGAACGCAGTTCGTCGAGCGCCGGATAGGCGCCGTCCATGGCTTCCCGGAAGCGGCTTCTGGCGTAGGGGTCTTCGCCGGGGCCGAAATGAATGGCCTCGTCCGGGTCGTGGATCGAAACCATGTCGACATAGTCGGTGTCGAGGCGCTTGAGCGTGCCTTCGAGCGAACGCATCACCGCATCGCGCGAATAGTCGAACTCGGCGCGGAACGAACCGGGCTGATCCCACAGCGCCGGTTGAAGGTCCTCAGGCGGGATCGGCACGAGGTCGTAGCCGATCTTCGACGAGATGACGATGTCCGCGCGGGGCAAGGATCTGATTGCCAGCCCGAGCCTGGTCTCGCTGACACCGAAGCCGTAGACCGGCGCGGTGTCGAAATAGCGGATGCCGTTTTCAAAGGCGGCATGAACCGTCTTGACCGCCGCTTCCGTGTCGACGGCGCGGTACATATTGCCCAGCCCGGTGCCGCCGAGCCCGATCGTGCTCACTTTCAGGCCGTTTTTCGCGACAGCCCTGAATTCGATTTCTGCCATTTTCGCTTCCTGTGATCCGTATCGTCCACCTGCCGGTCAAGCGGCAACCTTTCCGCACCGTGTTCGAACCCAAAAAGGCCCGTCGCAAATCGGCGTCGAAAAAGCATTGACACAAAAGTTGTCATATAACAATGTAACCAGACGACAAAAGCGGCAACCCGCAAAACGAAGAGGGAGGAACCAAGTGGACGACGAAACGAAAAATCAGATGGTGAACGCCGCCATCAGCCGGCGCAGCGCTTTCGCACTGGCCGGGAAACTCGGTCTCGGTGCCGCCGGCCTTGCCAGCGGACTGGGTGGCCTTGGCGGCGGCATCAGTGCCGCCAGGGCGGCGGATTCATCGGCCGGCCTGCCGAAGAAGCCCTACAAGTTCCACTTCGTCTGCCATGTGACGCTGGACCAGTTCTTCACGCCGACGGTCTACGGCATCCAGGACGCCTGCGCCGCCTTCGGCTGCAGCTATCAGTGGACGGGTTCGCAGAAGAACGTCGTCTCTGAAATGGTCAGCGCCATGCAGACCGCGATCGCGCAGAAATCCGACGGCATCGCCGTCTGCCTGGTCGATCCGACGGCTTTCGATGCCGCTACCGACATGGCTGCCCAGGCCGGCATTCCGGTCGTCGCCTTCAACGCCGACGTTCCCGTCGGCAGCCCCAACAAGCGGCTGTCCTATGTCGGCCAGCCGCTCTACCAGTCCGGCTATAACTCGGCGCTGAAGTGGCTGAAGCTCATCCCCAAGGGCGGCCACGTCATGCTGTCGATCGGCGTGCCCGGCTCGCTCAACACCCAGCCGCGCCTCGACGGTTACATCCAGGCGATCAAGGACAGCGGCAGCGGCGTCACCTACGATGTCGTCAACACCGGGCCGGATCCGGCAACGGAAATCTCGCGCGTCGAGAGCTATTATCTCAGCCACAAGACCGTCAATGGCCTGTTCGGCACCGGCGGTTCCGACACCTATGCCTGTGGTTTTGTGTCCAACAAATACGGCCTGGTGAAAGCCGGTGGCGCCGTGGCCGGCTTCGACCTGTTCCCGCAGACGCTGGACTTCATCAAGGCCGGCGACGTCAACTTTACCACCGACCAGCAGGCCTATCTGCAGGGCTTCCTGCCGGTCCAGCAGATGTATCTCTACAAGCTCTCCGGCGGTCTCGTCGGCCCGGCCAACAGCGATACCAGCCAGGCCTATGTGACCAAGGACAATGTCGACGCCTATGTCGGCAAGTCCCGCTTCGAGGGTCGTAGCGACGTCGAGCCGACCTGACGCCTCCAACACACTATCCCCTCCCCTTGCTGCGTCGTCGTGGCTATCACCCAGCTGGGGTCCGCCTACGGCCGTGCCTGGAAGTCGGCTCGCCTGTTTGACCCGCCTTTCGCCCAGAATTCGAAATCAGGAAGACAAAAGTGCCGTCAATTGAACTCAGCCCGGCAAGGAAGAACGCAGTTGGCGTCAGGATCCCGCATACGCTGACGGAGAGACTGCTCATCCTGCTGTCGCGCTATCGCGAAGCCAGCATCGCCGTCGTCGCCATCATTCTGGTGATCTATTTCCAGGTCGGCAGCGACGGCGGATTCCTGTCGCCGCAATTCATGAGCGTGGTGCTGCGCGACACCGGCCGCCTCGGCCTGATCGCCGCCGCCGAAGTGATGCTGATGATCACCGGCGAGATCGACCTGTCGCTGAGCGCCATCTTTTCGATCGCGCCCTATGTCATGGCGCTGTTGTCGGTCACATGGGGCGTGCCGCTTGCCGTCGGTGCGCTCATTGGCGTTTTGATCGGCGTGCTGGTTGGCGCCATCAACGGCATCATCACCGTACGCTTCAAGGTGCCGTCGCTGATCACCACGGTTGGCATGCTGTTCTTCCTGCAAGGCATCGTCGTTTCGATCTACAACAGCCAGCCGATCGTGGCGCCGGTCGAACAGCCGTTCAACGCGATCTTCGGCCAGAGCCTCTACCAGCCTTCGGATGGTCTGTTGTCGTTGCACGGCGTGACCGCCTTCACGCCGTTCCTGTGGACGGTGCTGATCGTGCTGGTGCTGGCGCTGGTGCTCAACCGGACCACCTTCGGTTTGCACACGATCGCCACCGGCAGCAACATCATCGGCGCCCGCGAGATCGGCGTGCGCACCGACCGGATGAAGATCTACAATTTCATGATCGCCGGCGGCTGCGCGGCCTTTGCCGGCATCATCAACACCGCCCAATTCACCTCCGCCGACCCGCAAGCCGGCAGCCCGTTTCTCACCTTGCAGGCCATCGCGGCGGCGGTCATCGGCGGAACGTCGCTGATGGGTGGCTCCGGCACCGTCATCGGCGCCTTGATCGGCGCCTTCGTGGTCGCCTCGCTCAACAACGGCCTGGTGATGATCGGCGCCCAGGCCACCGTTTCCGACATCTATCTGGGTGCCGCAATCATAGCCGCCATGGTGCTCAGCATCCAGGTCGACCGGCTGCGCACGAGGAGGCGCCTATGAACGCGCAGGCCATTCCGCCGCTGGCGCCCGACGCGCCGGTCATCCTCGAAATGTCGCACATTTCGAAAAGCTTCGGCGCCGTCACCGCGCTGGTCGACGTCTCGATCAAATTGCGCCAGGGCGAGGTTCTGGCGCTGGTCGGCGACAATGGCGCCGGCAAGTCGACGCTGATCAAGATCCTGTCCGGCTTCCATCAGCCGGATACCGGAACGATCGTCTCGCAAGGCAAGGAAGTGCGTTTCGCGTCGCCGCGCGACGCGCGCGCCCAAGGCATCGAAACCGTCTACCAGGACCTGGCGCTGGTCGGCGATCTCAGCGTCTTCCACAACATGTTCCTGGGCCGCGAATACCACAAGCGCATCCTTGGGCTGAACCTGCTCGACAACAAGAAGATGCGCGAACAGGCGCAGCTCTACCTCGACACGCTCGGCATCTCGATCCTCAGCGTCAACAGCACCGTCGACCTTCTGTCGGGCGGACAGCGCCAATGCATCGCCGTTGCCCGCTCGATCTATTCGTCGCCGAAGATCCTGGTCCTGGACGAACCGCTTGCAGCACTCGGCGTGCGCGAGAGCGCGCATGTTCTGGGGCTGATCCAGAACCTGCGCCAGCAGCGCCAGGTCTCGGTCATCCTGATCGTTCACAACTACAACCAGATTTTTGAAGTCTGCGACCGCATCAACTTCCTGCATTCGGGCGAGGTCGCGCTGGACGCCTCGACATCCGAGACGAGCGAGGAAGAACTGATCCGCATCGTCAAGTCGGGACTGGGCAGCAAGGCGATCGACGCCGCGGCAGCCGAAATCCGGCCAGGCATCCTATGACGGCCGCAAAAACCTTGCCGGCCCGACCCTCCAACCCAATTTGCCGGCCCCATACACGGAGTATTCGTTTTGACATTCTCACCTACTGAACTGACCAGATCCCTCGGCCGCGGGTTGCTGTCCTTTCCCCTCACCTTTTTTGACGATGCCGGCGCCTTCAACGAAGCGGGCTATCGCGCCCATGTCGCAAAACAAGGTGCGGCAGGTGCGGCCGGACTGTTCGCGGCCGGCGGCACCGGCGAATTTTTCTCGCTGACGCTCGATGACTACAAGCGCGTCGTGCGGGCGGCATCGGACGAAGTTCCCGACCATCTGCCGCTGCTCGCCGGTGTCGGCTACGGCACCCATATGGCGGTCGAGTTTGCCAGGGCAGCCGAGGCCAATGGTGCCGATGGGCTGCTGGTGCTGCCACCCTATCTGGTCAAGTCCGAGCAGGATGGCCTGCGCCGCCACCTGAAGGCGATCTGCCGTTCGGTCGGCATCGGCGTGATCGCCTACAACAGGGACAACGCGATCCTGACGCCTGAGACCCTCGACCAGCTCGCCGACGAGTGCCCGAACCTGATCGGCCTCAAGGACGGCGTCGGCGACATCGAGCTTTTGACCGCATTGCGCTACCGCATGGCCGACCGCCTGATCTTCATCGGCGGCATGCCGACGGCCGAGGTCCATGCCAGTGCCGCCGCCGCCATCGGCATGACCACCTATTCGTCGGCGATCTACAATTTCGCGCCCGAGATGGCGCTGCGCTTCTTCGACGCCTTGCGTGCTGGGCGCATGTCTGAAGTCGGCGATCTCATCCGCAGCTTCTTCCTGCCCTACCTCGCCATCCGCAACCGTCGCGCCGGCTATGCCGTCTCGATCGTCAAGGCGGGCGCGCGCATTGCCGGGATCGACTGTGGCCCGGTCAGGTCGCCGCTTCTCGACCTGACCGCGGATGAGGAGCGGCAGCTTTCGGCGCTCATGCAGTCCTGCCGACTGCCGGTCGGAGAGCTGGCGTGACATTGGGATCGATCGGCGATCGGGTTTGAGGCCGTGCTACGATCTGGCGTCGACCATGCGGCGATAACGCTCCCGGCCGGCCTCGAGATGTTCGCGCAAGGTAAAGCGGGCGGCCTCGACGTTTTGCCGCTCGATGGCCTGGTAGATGCGCCGGTGCTCCATCTGCACTTGCTCGAGATAAAGCCGCCGCTGCTCCGGCGTTTCCGATCGCGGACGGATCGACTGCCGCGGGATGACGACGGGTCCGAGAAAATGCATGAACCGCTCGAAATAGGGATTGCCGGTCGCCGATGCGATCGCCCGGTGAAAGGCAAAGTCCGGCTCGATCGCGCTGTCGCCCGCCGCGATCGATTGATCGATGGCGTCAAGGCAATCGCGCATGCGGGCAAGGTCGTCGTCGCTGCGCTTCTCGGCGGCGATGCCCGCCGCTTCCAGTTCCACGGCGAGCCGCAGCTGCAGCACGTTCTGGACTTCCATCAGCGAGTGAAGCTCGTCGGACACAATGCGGAACGTGGTGTTGGCCTGTTGGTCGGCGACGAACACACCAGACCCCTGACGGCTGACCACCAGCCCTTCAGAGCGCAGCGAGGCCATCGCTTCGCGTATGACCGTGCGGCTGACCCCGAACTGCGAAATCAGTTCCTGCTCGGTCGGCAGTTTCTCGCCGCTGATCAGATGGCCGGCGTGTATCTCGCGGGCAAACCAATCCGCGACTTGCGCCGTGCGGCTGATCTGAGGGGGAAGGCCAAAGGAACGTTTCATCACCACCAAGCAATAAACGAACCGCCGTTCTTCGCAACCGCTTATTTATAGGGTGATATGATGAAATCCACGACGCTGATTGCCAGCGATTGCCATGGCCCGGCTGGAACGGAGCATGGCTCACGATGATCTCTTGAGCGCGAAAGGATAAGGATTGGCTCTTTCCGACAGACCGGTGCTGTTGACCGGAGCATCAGGTACGATCGGGCGCCTGCTGGCAAGCAGGCTCGCCGCTCTCGGCTGGACGCTGCGCCTGACCGATGTCGTGCCCTTGCCGATCGCGCTTCCGCAAGGCGCGACATTCGATGTCGTCGATCTTGAGAACCAAGGCGCGGTGAATGAACTCGCCAAGGGATGCGGCTTGATCCTGCATTTCGGTGGCGTCTCCACCGAACAATCCTTCGAGACGGTGCTCGGCCCCAATCTGCGCGGTAGCTTTCACATTTACGAAGCCGCGCGCAAAGAGAAAGCGCGGGTCGCATTTCCTTCCTCCGTGCATGCGGTTGGCCTCTACGAGCGGACGGAGATCCTCGACCAGGATTGCCTGCTGCGTCCGGACGGCTATTACGGTCTGTCGAAGGCCTATGGCGAGATGCTGGCGCGGCTCTACTTCGACAAGCACGCGGTGGAAAGCGTGCTGATCCGCATCGGCTCGGTGCTGCCTGAGGTGCCGGACGAACGGATCCTGTCGACCTGGATATCGCACGACGATTTCGTGCGCCTGATCGAGCGTTGTGCCGCGGCAGAGCATGTCGATTGCTCCGTCATCTGGGGTCAGTCCGACAACAGCCGCGGCTTCTGGCGAAACGATGCCCGCAAGAAGCTCGGCTGGGCGCCGCTCGACAGTTCCGACAGTCAGGCCGAGCACGTCCGTGGCAAGGTGACGGACAACCCGGTGGTGGAGCGTTACCAGGGCGGCAAGTTCATCGTTGTCGACTACAGCCGCTCCGACTTTCCGCCGCGCTCCATGTTCCCCGAGGAGTGATCGACTTACGCCGGCAGCTTCCGCCCGGCGATCAGGTCGGCAGCCTTCTCGGCGATCATGATGACGGCGGCATTGGTGTTCGACGACACGATGCTTGGCATTACCGAACTGTCGCAAACGCGCAGACCCTGCAAGCCGTGCACGCGAAGTTCGGGGTCGACGACGCTGTCCATACCGCCGCCCATCCGGCAGGTGCCGACCGGGTGGTAGGCGCTGCGACCGTGCTCGCGCGCGAAGGCTTCCAGTCCTGCGCGCCCCTTCGTTGCTGCACCCGGAAGATGCTCGCGGCTGATGTATTTGGCGAAGGCCGGTTGCGACAGGATCTCGCGGCTGATCTCGATGCCGTCGATGGCGCGGTCGAGGTCGTAGCGCTCGGCGAAGGGGTTCGGATCGATGACCGGCGGCTCGCGCAGATCAGCCGATCGCAGCGTGACGCTGCCGCGCGAACGAGGCCGCACATGATAGGAATTCAGCGTGCAACCATTGCCGCCTGGGACCGAGCCGATGCCTTCCTCGACGCCGGCGCCGGGCAGGAAATGAAACTGGATGTCGGGGGTTTTCTCGGTGCGGTCGCCCCACCAGAAGGCGCCGGCTTCGACAATGTTCGAAGCCACCGGCCCCTTGCCGAACAGCGCATATTCGAGGCCGGCGACGGCCTGCCAGCGCTTCTTCTTGTAGCGATCGATACCGTGCGGCCCGTTGAGTTCGGCGACGACGTCGACATCCATGTGGTCATGCAGGTTCTGGCCGACGCCCTCCAATTCGTGGATCACCTTGATGCCATGCGCGCCAAGATGGGCAGCGGGGCCGATACCGGACAGCATCAGAAGTTTGGGCGAGCCGATGGCGCCGGCGGTGATGATCACCTCGCGCTCGGCACGCAGCAGTTCCGCACGGCCATTGACAATGATCTCAACGCCGATGGCGTGCCCATTTTCGACAACGATGCGGCTGACCATTGCGTCAGTGCGCAGCTTCAGGTTCTTGCGGCTCATCGCGGGCTTGAGGTATGCGACGGCAGTGCTGCTGCGGCGACCGTTGCGCGTCGTCGTCTGGTAAAACCCCGCCCCTTCCTGCTGACCGGCGTTGAAGTCGGCGCGGAACGGAAGACCGGCCTGCTGCGCCGCCCTGACGAAGACCCGTGTCAGCGGGTGCGGCGTGCCACTGGAAACGCCGAGCGGCCCTTCGGTGCCGTGATGCGGGCCGGCGAAAGTGTCGTTGCCTTCGGAGTGCCGGAAATACGGCAGTACATCGGCATAGCTCCAGCCCACGCAACCCTCTTCGACCGCCCACCCGTCGTAGTCTTGCGGGCAGCCGCGGGTGAACACCTGGGCGTTGATCGAGGAGCCGCCACCGAGAACCCGGGCCTGCGGATAGACCATGGTGCGCCCATCGATCATCTTGCCTGGTGCGGTTTGATAGCCCCAGATCAACGGACCGGACGTCATCTTGAAGAAGCCGACCGGGAGGTGGATGTAGCGATCGGTGTCCGGCGGGCCGGCCTCCAGCAGGACGACCGATAGGTCTGGATCCTCGCTCAGCCTTGCGGCAAGAACGCAGCCGGCCGAGCCGCCACCGACTATGACGTAATCCGGCATTTTTCCTCCCGTTGCTGCCCGGCCCTGATGCCCGGCCCTGATGCCCGGCCCTGATGCCCCGACGATCTCAAGTCTCTTGTGTCGCGTCAAGAGAACGGGTATGGTTGCCGTGTTGAAGGGTTGTCGTACAAGTGGAGGAGCTTGACAATTCCTCTTTTCGGAGGCGTCCCCGCGCATGCAGCCGGGCGGGAAACAGATTTCAATCGGGAGGTTTGATAATGAAGGACAGGAAGAGTTTGACACTTTCCGGCACAGTCAGTCGCCGGACACTGATGCTGGGCGCGACGGCCGGAGTGGCCGCACTTGCCATGCCAAGGGTCCTGCGCGCACAGGAAAAGCCGACGCTGGTGACATCAATCCGCTCGCTATCTAACCCATACCATGCGGTGTGGAAAACCGGCGCCGAGGCCTATGCCAAATGGGCCGGGCTCGAGCATGTCACGCTGGTTTCGGAAGGCAACAGCGAGAAGGGCATCGCCGACATCAAGGCCATGCTCGCCAAGACCGGCGGCAACATGGTGCTCAATTCCGACCCCAACGACACGCCGGATGCGCGCCCGATCGTCGAGGCCTGCGCCAAGGCGGGCGCCTATGTCGTGACGCAATGGAACAAGCCGCCGGATCTGCACCCGAAGGACTTCAACCCGAACTATGTCTCCCACATCGAGTTCGACGGTATCTCGAGCGGCAAGACCATCGCCGAGATCCTGTTCAAGACCATCGGCGGCAAGGGCGGCATCGTAGCACTCGGCGGCCTGATTTCGACCACCGCGGCGATCGAGCGCAAGAAGGGCCTCGACGAAGCGCTTGCCGCCAATCCCGACATCAAGCTGCTCGACTTCCAGGTCGCCAACTGGAAATCGACCGAAGCCTTCGACCTGATGGGCAATCTGCTCACCCGCTTCGGCGATGACATCAAGGGCATCTGGGCCGCCAATGACGATATGGGCTCCGGCGCGCTCGAGGCGCTGCGCGCCGAAAACCTTGCCGGCAAGGTGCCGATCGTCGGCGTCGACGGCATCAAGACGGCGGTCGACGCGGTGCGCTCGGGCGAGTTCGCCTGCACCGTTACCTCGGATCCGTTCTGGCAGGGCGGCATGGGACTGGCCATCGGCTACAACGCCAAGATCGGCAAGTTCGATCCGGTCAAGGAGCCGCCTGAGCATCGTGAGTTCTACGGCAAGGCGGTGCTGATTTCGCACGACAATGTCGAGGAGTATTACAAGACCAACGTCGATGCGAAGCCCGAGATCGACTGGAACGATCTGTGGGGTCGGGTGACCGGAGCCATCCGTACCTGACCACCCGAGCGGGCCTGCTAACTCCCTGGCGGCCCGCTCCCCTTTGCAGGCGTCGTGCATTGCATCCGCATCGGCGACTGTCATGACGCAGACGGGAAGCGGTTTCTTGACAATCAATACAGAACCCCTGAAGTCCGTTACAGACATTGAGCGGACGACGCTTATGACATTTCTCCCCGGCCGCATCGCCGGCATGTTCGGTGGCAGGCGCTGGCGCAGCCTGGCGCCGCTGGCGGTGCTGATCGTGCTGTGCGTGCTGATCGCCATTGCCAATCCCAATTTCATCGAATTGCGCAATCTGGTGCGCCTCGCCAACTCCGCCGCCGTGCCGCTGACGCTGGCGATGGGCCTGACCTTCATCATCCTGATGGGCAGCATCGACCTTTCCGTCGAGGGCACGCTGTCGGTGGCAGCGATGGTGGTGGTGCTGCTCGCCGCCAATGACAGCAATGGCAACGACTATGGCTGGTGGGGGGTGCTGGCCGCGGTGATCGCCGGTACCGCGATGGGTTTTGTCAGCGGCCTCGTGCAGACCATGCTGCGCATCCCTTCCTTCATGGCGACGCTCGGCATGTGGTTCATCGGCCTTGGCCTGTCGGTCTATATGCTCGGCGGCTCGGCGATCCGGCTCAACGACGCCACGATCCGCGACCTAGCATTGACCCGCTTCCTTGGCCTGCCGCTGGCGGTGTGGGTCGCCACCGGGGCGTTCCTGCTCGCCGCCATCATTCAGTACCACACCAGGCTCGGGCGCCACATCCTGGCCATCGGCGGCGACGAGGATGTCGCCAAGCTCTCCGGCGTCAATGTGGTGCGTGTGCGCATCACCGCTTTCGCACTGGCCGGTTTCTTCTTCGGCATCGCTGGCGTCCTTGCCGCGGCCCAGCTCGGCCAGTCGCATGCCGTCATCGGTGACGGCAGGTTGTTTGCCGCGGTCACCGCGGTCGTCGTCGGCGGTACGGCGCTGACCGGCGGCGAAGGCGGTGTCGTCAACACGCTGATCGGCGTGCTCATCGTCACCGTGCTCGCCAACGGCATGATCCTGCTCGGCATCTCGCCATACATCCAGCAGACGGTGCAGGGCCTGATGATCATCGCGGCAGTGGCGCTGTCGCTCGATCGCGTCCGCCTCAGGATAGTGAAGTGAACGCCATGCTCAGCGCATCCGGCATCATCAAGAATTTTCCCGGCGTCCACGCTCTGCGCGACGTCAGCATCGAGGTCCGGCCGAACGAAGTGGTCGGGCTGATCGGCGAGAACGGCGCCGGCAAGTCGACGCTGATGCGGGTGCTGGCCGGCAGCTACCGGCCGGACGGCGGCAGCCTGACCCTCGACGGCGAGCAGCTTCGCATGCGCAATCCGCGCGACGCGGCACGGCATGGCATCGGCATGGTGTTCCAGGAACAGTCGCTGGTCCTCAACCTGACCGTGGCCGAAAACATCTATCTCGGTCAGGAAGACCGTTTTACGCGCTTCGGCATCGTCAACTGGCGCGGCTTGAATGCAGCGGCACGCCGCCAGCTCGGCAAGATCGGCATCGACATCGATGTCACCGCACGCACCTCCGAACTCACTTTCGCCGCGCGCCAGATGGTCGAACTGGCCAAGGCGCTGACGCTGGAGGAAATGGTCGAGCGGCCGCTGCTGATCCTGCTTGACGAACCGACTTCGGTGCTCAATGCCGCCGACATCGAGGTGCTGTTCGCGCGCGTCCGTTCGCTCAAATCCCGCGCCAGCTTCGTTTTCGTCTCGCACCGTCTCGACGAGGTGCTGGCGATCTCCGACCGCGTCTACACCATGAAAGACGGCGCGGTGGTCGCCGAACACCGCACGGCCGATGTCACCGCGCCGCAGCTGCACGAGATCATGGTCGGGCGGGGGCTGCAGGCCGAATACTATCGCGAGGCCCGCCAGCAGGCGCCGCGCAAAGAGACGATGGTCGAAACCAGGGGGCTCGGCGTCGCCGGCGCCTACCATGGCGTGGACCTCAGGATCAGGGCCGGCGAGATCGTCGGCATCGCCGGTGTCGTCGGTTCTGGCCGCGAGGAAGTCACCCGCACGGTCGGCGGGTTCCTTCAGCACAGCGCAGGCGAAATGAAGATCGCCGGTGACGCGGTGCATTTCGGCTCACCGGAGCCGGCCGTGCGCAAGGGCATAGGCTATGTGCCGCGCGAGCGGCGGCTCGAAGGTCTCGTCATGTTCCTGTCGATCGCCGAGAACATCTCGCTGGCCGACCTGTCGAGCGTCATGCGCCATGGCGCGATCGACTATGGCAAAGAGCGCCGGCTCGCCGCCGACTGGATCAAGCGGCTGCGCATCAAGGCGCCCGGCCCGGACGCCGCCTGCCGCAAGCTCAGCGGCGGCAACCAGCAGAAGGTGGTGCTGGCGCGCTGGATGACGGCGGGCTCGCGCATCCTCGTGCTCGACCATCCGACAAGGGGGCTTGATGTCGGCGCCAAGGAAGAGGTCTATGAACTGGTTCGTGATCTCTGCGAGCGGGGCGTGGCGATCCTTTTGATCTCCGACACTCTGGAGGAGACGATCGGCCTGTCGCATCAGGTGCTGGTGATGCGCGACGGCGAGATCACCGCGCGCTTTGATGCCAGCCCGGGAAACAAGCCGAACCAGGTCGATCTTTTGCGAGCCATGGTGTGAGCCGATGAATGAAGCTTTTTCGCTGAGGCGCATCTTCGAAGGCAAGTGGACGCAAGGCGCCATTCCGCTGGTCCTGCTTGTCGCGCTGCTTTTGATCATCGAGATCGCCGCGCCCGGCTTTCTCACCGGCGAAACCGTGGCGCTTTTGTTCGCCAACACGGCCGTGCTGTTCATCCTGGCGACCGGCGTCACCTTCGCCATCCTGCTCGGTGGCATCGACCTGTCGATCCAGGCGGTCGCTTCGCTGGCAAGCGTGATCCTGGCGCAGTCGCTGCCGTCGCTCGGGCTGGCCGCGTTTCCGGTGGCGATCCTGTCCGGTCTCGCCTTCGGGATGTTGAGCGGCATCGTCCATGTCAAGCTGCGCGTGCCGTCTTTCGTGGCGACGCTGGCCACGGGCGGCGTTGTTACCGGCATTGCGCTTTGGGTTTCCGACGGCCGCGCCATCACCATCGAGGAAGCGGGGCGCGAAAACACCGCCTGGATCAATGCGACAGTCGCCGGGGTTCCGGTGGTGGTGCTGATCTCCGCGGTGATCGGCATCGCCGGCTTTCTCGCGCTGCGCTACACGCGCTTCGGCCGCCAGGCGATCGCCGTCGGCGCCGGCGAGCCGGCCGCCTGGGCCGCCGGCATCAATGTCGACCGCACCAAGATCATCGCCTTCGCGGCGTCCGGAATGCTGGCCGCCATCGCCGGCGTGGTGCTGGCAGCTAGACTGTCGAGCGGTTCGCCGGTTCTCGCTAATCAGCTGCTGCTGCCGGCGATTGCCGCCGTCATCGTCGGCGGCACGGCCATCACCGGCGGGCTGGGAGGGGTTGCCCGCACGGCGGTCGGCGCGCTGATCATCTCGATCGTGCGCATCGGCATGACTTTCGTCGGCGTCAACATCTTCCTTGAAAACATGGTGTTCGGCGCGGTGCTCATCGCCGCCGTCGCCATCACCATCGACCGCAGCAAGATCGCGGTCATCAAGTGACAGAGCTTTCCGCACCGCCTCCCAAGCAAGCGCGGACCGGACGGGGTCGCATCAAAAGCTCGATGCGGCCCCGCCTGATCAGGTCACTGCATCGTGTCGAGGCCGATCAGCTCGATCTTGTAGCCGTCCGGGTCCTCGACGAAAGCGATATGGGTCGTGCCGTGCTGCATCGGTCCGGGCTTGCGCGGGATCTTGGCGCCCCGGTTCTCCAGTTCGGCGCAGACGGCGTAGATGTCGTTGACCCCAAGTGCGAGATGGCCGAAGCCGGTGCCGATCTCATAGGGCTCCTCGCGCCCCCAGTTCAGCGTCAGTTCGACAACGGCCTCCTTGTCCTCCGGCCCATAGCCGACAAAGGCATTGGTGAACTTGCCGCCAGAATAGTCGTCCCGGCGCAGCAATGTCATGCCGAGAACCTCGGTGTAGAAGGCAATCGACTTGTCCAGGTCGAGAACCCTGATCATGGTGTGCATATAGCGGAAGCGGCCTGCGGCGTCGCTCATGGGGAAAGTCCTCCGAATACAGCGATTTGTGTGTCTGATTATCCGCATCAAACGGTTGGCGGTCATACAACCTCGCTTGATGTTCTTAATCAGGGTTGTATGATAACACGACAAGTACGATGGTTGTCCAGTCGTTTTCCGAGGGATCGCTGAGCCAGATCATGAATGCCGTGCAGCCCACCTCCGCATCGCTGATCGCCACGCTGGCCGGCGTGCTGCCGAATGGCGGGCTGCTGACCGCCGAGGACGATCTGGCGCGCTATAGCCGCGACTGGTCGGGCGACCATTTCGGCCGCCCGCTGGCGGTAGCGCGTCCAGCTTCGGTCGAGGAGATGTCGGCGCTGATGCGGCGCTGCCACGAGGAGCGTATTCCGGTGGTGCCGCAGGGCGGTTTGACCGGCCTCGTCGGCGCGGCGGTGGCCGCAGAAAGCGGTGAAGTGGTGATCTCGCTGGAGCGCCTGAACAAGATCCGCTCCGTCAGCCCGATCGATTTCGCCATGGTGGTCGAGGCCGGCTGCATTCTCGAGGACGCCAAGCGCGCCGCCGACGAGAACGACTGCCTGCTCCCGATCACCTTCGGGGCGCAGGGAAGCTGCCGCATCGGCGGCAACGTCGCCACCAATGCCGGCGGTTTCAACGTGCTGCGCTACGGCATGACCCGCGACCTCGTGCTTGGGCTGGAGGTGGTTCTGGCCGACGGCCGCGTGTGGAACGGGCTGAAGGTGCTGCGCAAGGACAATCGCGGCTATGATTTGAAGCAGGTCTTCATCGGCTCAGAGGGCACGCTCGGCATCGTCACCGCGGCGGCGCTGAAGCTGTTTCCCAAGCCGACGCAAATCGAGACGGCGTTGGTCGGGCTGCGCTCTGTCGAGGACGCCATGGCGCTCTATGCGCGGGCGCGGCGCGACTGCAGCGACCTGCTCACCGCCTTCGAATTGATCCTGCGCCGCGGCATCGAGATCACCATGCGCGAGCGCGCGGATTTTCCCGATCCGCTGACCAAGGCATACCCGGTCTATGTGCTGATCGAGGTTTCCGCCGGCGGGCTGATCGACCTTTCCTCCATGCTTTTGGGTTTTCTCGGCGGCGTCGAGAATCTGGTCGAGGACGGCGTCGTGGCATCGACGAGGGCCCAGGCTGAACGACTTTGGCTCTACCGAGAGATCATGGTCGAGCGCCAGGGACGCGGCGGCCGCTATCTGCGCACCGACGTCTCGGTGCCGATTTCCAGGCTCGCTGATTTCGTCGCTGACGCGCTGGCGGCGCTGGAGCGGACCCGCCCGGACGCGCTCGCCGTCACCTACGGCCATGTCGGCGACGGCAATATCCATCTCAACGTGGTGCCGCCGGAAGGCATGGCACCGGAAGCGATCGAGCACCTGTTCGAAGAGACGGAAGCGCAGATCTTTGCCATTGTCGACCGCTATGGCGGGTCGATCAGCGCCGAGCACGGCATCGGCCGGGTCAAGCAGAAGGCGTTCCTCGAACGCATCGATCCCGTGGCGCTCGACCTTGCGGCAGGCATCAAGGACGCGTTCGACCAACGCCGCATCTTGAGCAACGGGCGCATCCTGGCGTCCAAATCCTCCCTCGACTATAGGTGAGCGATGGCGCTGAAGCTCGACAAGGTCAATCGTGGTCCGCATCTCTCGACTCTGGTCGCGAGCTCGATCTCGCGCGAGATCGCGCAGGGACGCCTGAAGCCCGGCGACCAGCTGCCGACCGAGCAGGCCCTCGCGACCACATTCGGGGTCAGCCGCAACGTGGTGCGCGAGGCGATCGCACGGCTGCGCTCGGAAGGCCGCATCTGGTCGCAGCAGGGACGCGGCGCCTTCGTGGTGGAGAGCAACAACCCGACGGTGCTGACCATCGACTACGAGGCGCTGCAGCGGGCCGATTCCTTCCGCAGCCTGTTCGAACTGCGCGGCATCCTCGAAGTGCAGGCCGCGGCACTCGCCGCCAGGCGGCGTACCGATGCGGATCTCGCGGCGATGGGCGAAGCACTGGCCGGAATGCGTGCGGCACCTTACGGCAGCGTTGCCTGGCTGCGCAGTGACCTCGAGTTCCACCGCACTGTCGCCGAGGCGACGCGCAACAGCTACATGGGCCAGTTCCTGGTTTTCGTCTCCGAACGCGTGCGCGAAAGCATCCTGGCCGCCGGCAACCAGCAGAAGTCCGACGACATGGCCCGCATTACGCTCGGCGAGCACGAGCGCATCTTCGCCGCCATCCGCGCCGGCGATGTGGAGGCGGCGCAAACGGCCATGCGCGACCACCTGGCGGGTGCTGCCCTGCGCGTCGGGCTGCACGACGGTGACCCCGTTGCAGAGGCAGCCCCAGCGCTGCGGCACACAAGACTGAGGAAGGCTATCCGCAAGCAAGCCGCTGGATAACAGTGGCGCCCGGCCCTATCGGCCCGGCCCCCGTCACGTCGTTGGCCGCTCAACAAGCGAGACGCCGTTGAGGCCCGCAACAATATCGGACAGCGCCGGCACGAATTTCTCGCCATGGCCGGTGGCGACAGCGATGGCGAAGCCGTTGCGCACCGCCGCGCCGATCGGGTTGGCGACGCCGGCGGCTTGCGCGAATGAAGCGAGATAGGTCATGTCCTTCAGCGCATTGACGATGGCAAACCGCTGAGCATTCTCGTTGCGGTTCAGGACGAAGTCGAAGAAGGCCTGGTAGAAGCCGCAATCCATGCGGCTGCCCGAGATGACGCTGTTGAAGACCTGCGGCTTCAGCCCGGCTTTCGCGCCGAGCGTCAGCGCTTCCGAATAGATCGCTGAATAGCCCATCGAGACAAAATTGTTAAGCAGTTTCATGGTGTGGCCGCTGCCGGTCGGCCCGGTATGCACGATGCGCGCGGCGAAGGCTTCGAGCACCGGCCGCGCCCGGGCGACGGCCTCGGCCGGACCGCCAACCATGACGTCAAGCTTACCTTCGGTGGCTTCCTTGGGGGTACGCGCCAGCGGCGCATCGATCAGCGTCAGGCCCTGAGTGGCGAGTTCGGCCGCCAGTGCCGTCGTCGATGACGGGTTGGAGGTCGAGCAATCGATGATCAGCAGCTGTTTGCCAGCGGCAGCTTGTTCGTCCGCAGCGGCGGCCAACCCATCGGGCCCCTTGATCAGCATTTCGACCTCACGCGAGCCGGTAACGCAAAGGATGATGATGTCGGAGGCGGCGGCGAGCTTGCATGGGCTCGCCGCCTCGATGGCACCGGCGGCCAGCAGCCGGTCGGCGGCATCGCGGCTGCGATGCACCCAGACCGTCAGCGGCCAGCCCTTTTCGAGCAGATTGGCGGCCATGCCGGCGCCCATGCTGCCCAACCCGATGAAACCTACGCGTTCCTTCATGCAGTCCTCCAACCAAGGTCCTGCGCCTGCAGGTCCGCATTTCGTCACCTTGCAGTGAGCATCCGTCGATGCAATCCTTTGCCAGCGAATCGGATCGGGGGCTGCCTGCCGCAATGGCGGAAAATGAGACCATGCTTTTCGACGCCATACCGCAAGCGCCCAATCTGCGGACCGGGCTCGTCAACACGCTGATCGCGCAGATCGAATCCGGCGACCTGGCGCCGGGCCAAAGGCTGCCGACCGAGCAGGAGATCGTCGCTGCCACCGGCGTCAGCCGCACCGTGGTGCGCGAGGCGCTGGCGGCACTGCGCGCCCGCGGGCTGATCACCACGCGCCAGGGCCTCGGCGCTTTCGTCGCCAAGGATCCGCTGCCCAGGACCTTTTCGATCCTGCCGGACGATCTCGAATCGATCGACGAGGTGCTGCGCGTGCTGGAACTGCGCATGGGCATCGAGGTGGAAGCGACCGGCCTCGCCGCCGAACGGCGCAGCGACACGGCGCTCGAGCAGATGAGCGCGCGGCTGGATGCGCTGGAGGCGGCGGTGCGTGCCGGCGGATCGGGTTCGGAAGAGGATTTCGGCTTCCATCGTGCCATCCTCGCGGCGACGCGCAACGCCAATTTCACCCGGCTGTTCGACACATTCGGCAGCGCCATGATCCCGCGCCAATGGACCAGGCTCGATCGCATGACGGTTCCCGAACGGGAAAAATACCTGGCCCGCATGCAGCGCGAGCATCGGGCCATTCTCGCGGCAATAGAGGCCAGGGATGTCAACGCGGCGCGGCGCGCCATGCGCAGCCACCTGACCAAAAGCTATGCCCGCTTCGAGGAGTTGCGCGACAGGGCAAGCCACGACTGAGAGCTTGCTCATGCTGTGGCTCCCGCCACACCGCCGAGGTAGAGTTCCCGCATCAGCGACATGTCGCGTAATTCGGCGATTGCGCCTGAGACGACGATGCGGCCGTTCTGCATGAGATAGCCGCGCGAGGCGACCGACAGCGCGAGACCGGCATTCTGCTCGACCAGCAGCACCGAGGCACCGAAGCGCTCGCCGATGCCGAGAATGATGGCCTTGATCTCCTTGACCAGCAGTGGCGACAGGCCGAGCGACGGTTCGTCGAGCAAAAGCACGCGCGGTCGCGCCATCAGGCCGCGCGCGATCGCCAGCATCTGCTGCTGGCCGCCGCTCAGCGAGCCGCCCTTGTCGCACCGCTTGGTGGCGAGGATCGGGAAGAATGCCAGCATGGTCGCGAAATCGGCCTCGACGGCGTCATCGTCGCGGCGCGAGTAGGCGCCGAGACGAAGATTTTCCTCGACCGTCATGTCGACGAAGATTTTTCTCCCCTCCGGCACCAGCACGACGCCACGCCTGGCCATGATATCGGCGGAAAGCCCGGTCACGTCCGCGCCATCGAAAATGACGCTTCCGGCACGCGGCCGGACCAGCCCGGCGATCGCCTTGAGTAGCGTCGACTTGCCGGCGCCGTTGGGGCCGAGGATGGTGACGATCTCGCCTTTGGCCAGGGTCAGCGAGACGTTTCGGTTGACGATCGTCGGGCCATAGCCGGTGACGATCTCTGAAACGGCGAGCAGGCTCACAGGTCGCCTCCCAGATAAACTTCCAGGACCTTGGGATCGGCGAGCACCGCACCAGTCGGCCCGTCGGCGATCTTGGAGCCAAAGTCGAGCACGGCGAGGCGCCGGCACAGCATCTGCATCAGCTTCATGTCGTGGTCGATGACGCACACGGTGATGCCATGGCTGGGAAGCTGGCGGACCAGCCCGACAAGGGCGGCTGTTTCCCGACCGTTGAGACCGGCGGCGGGCTCGTCGAGCAGCAGCAGCGCCGGCTGGGTCGCCAGTGCTAGCGCAAGGCCGAGCAGGCGCAGGCTGCCGAACGGCAGCACGCCGGCCTTCTCGCCCGCGAGCGCCGTCAGGCCGACGAAATCGAGCAGCGCCTGCGGCGTCGGCCAAGGGGTGTTGGCGTTTGCTCCGGCTCGCACATGCTCGCCGGCGATCTGCACATTCTCCAGCACGCCGAGGCCGGCAAAGACCATTGCCTGCTGGAACGTGTAGCTGATGCCTGTCCGCGATATGGCATGCGGCGCCAGACCGGTGATGTCTCGCCCCCGAAACGACACGCTGCCGCCGCCGGGCTTGTGGACGCCGGTAACGACGTTGAAAAGGGTCGTCTTCCCCGAACCGTTCGGGCCGACAACACCGAGGATTTCGCCTTCCTCGATGGCGAGATCGACGCCTGACAATGCGGTGACGCCACCGAACCGTTTGCTCAACCCGCGGATTTCGAGGATCGGGCTCATCGCCGCGCCTCCGAAGGCGTGGTGCTGGCCGTGTCGAGCTCTTCCCGTTCCTGCTTCGGCCGCTCGCTTGCCAACAGCCTGCGAAAGGCCTGCCCGACGCCAGCGATCAACCCCTCCGGAAGAAGCAGGATGACGGCGATCAGGCAGACGCCGTAGACGATGCGCGACTGCACCGGATCGAGATTGAGCACCTCGGGCAGGAAGGCGACAAGAATGCCGCCTGCGAGCGGACCTGCGATCAGCCGGGCACCGCCGATCATCACCATCAGCGCCAGGTAGATGCTGGGGAATGAGGCGAACTGGGTCGGCGAGATGTGGCCGAGGAAATGGGCGAGCAGCACGCCGGAGATCCCGGCGAAGATGCCGCTGACGACAAAGGCGCCGATCTTGTGCCGGCCGACATTGATGCCGAGCGAGGCGGCAAGTTTCTCGTTCTCCCTGATGGCGCGCAGCGTGCGGCCATAGGGCGAATTGATGATCGCCCAGCTTGCCACCGCCGCCGCTGCCACGAAAGCCACCACCATCAGGTAGTAGCGCGTCAGGTCGCTCATATCGGCGCCGAACAGGGTGACCGGACCAACCAGGTCGAGGCCGGTCGCGGCGCCTGTATAGTCGCCGCCATTGGTGAGCACGATGGCCAGCAGCTGACCGAAGGCGAAAGTCATGATGACGAAATGATGGCCGCCGACCCGTAGCGACGGAATGCCGACGATCATCGCGAACAGGGCGCTCGCCAGCGCTGCCGCCGGCAGGGCCAGCCAGAAGCCGATGCCAAAGTCACGCGCCAGGATCCCCGCCGTATAGGCACCGACGCCGACAAGTGCCGCATGGCCCATCGACAGGATGCCGGTTTGGCCGAACAGCGCCGAAAGCCCGTAGAGCGCAATGACGTTGATGCCGGCCGAGATCGCCAGTGACAGGAAGCGATTGCTGGGCGAAAGCAGCGGCACCAGGGCGATCAGCACAAGGACCGTCAGCACCGGCAGCAGGGACCGCAAGGCGGAAATTGCGGAGCCGTTTGGCTGTCTGCTTGCAATCATGAGGCCATCCTGGGTCCGCTGGTGCCGCCGAAAAGGCCGTGCGGACGGAAGAGAAGCACAAGGATCATGAGGACGAAGGAGTAGGCATCGGTCCATTGCGAGAAGCCGTAGCCGGCGCTGAAGCCTTCGACGATGCCGAGGATAAGACCGGCGGCGACGGCGCCGTAGATGTTGCCGAGCCCGCCGATCAGCGCGACGGCAAAACCCTTCATGACCATGGTGCCGCCGGTGAAAGGCGTGATCGGAAACAGCGCGATGAGCAGCGCACCGCCAAGCCCGGCCAGCGCGCTGCCGAGCACGAAAACGCCGGTGATGTAACGGCGCACCGGAATGCCCATCAAAGCCGCGGTATCACGGTCCTCGACGCTTGCCCGCAGCGCCCGGCCGTAGCGGCTTGCCGTGATCATCCTGAAGCTCAGCGCCACGACGGCGATGGTGATCAGGATGACCATGACGCGAACGGAAGCGATCCGCACGCCGCCGACTTCCCAGACAGTGGTCAGCGGGCGCGGGATGCTCTTCTGGTTGGGGTTCCAGAATAGCACGACGACATGCTGCAGAACGACGATGAGGCCGAGCGAGACGATGAAGCCATTGGTCGGCCGCTCCAGCGTGAAGCGGAAAATGCCGCGCTCGAGCACAAAGCCCATGAGCCCGACCGCCAGTATCGCCAGCACGGCCGCCAGTGGGAAGCCGAGGCCGGCGCTGACGGCCAGCCAGGTGACGATGCCGCCGATCATCAGGAATTCGCCATGGGCGAAGTTGATGATGCCGGTCAGCCCGAAGATCAGCGTCACGCCAACGGCGATCAGCGTGATGACGCTGGCGATCGAAAGCCCGTTGAGGATCTGCTGTATGAAAATGTCCACGGCATGCATCCGCTGTTGACGTGGCGGCCGGCGATCCGGCCTTGTGCTGGACGGGGTGTTGGCGACGCGACCGGCGCCGCCAACACAAACGTGGGTCCAGGAGCTCAGCTCTTCGGCGCGTCCGCCGGCGGCTGCTGCATGGAGCAGGAAATGTCGCCGCCGGGGGCCGCGGCGCAGACCTCGGTGGCGTGGGTGACCTGATGCGTCGGGTTGAACGTCAAATCATCCGAGACCACGCCTTGGTGGTGGATCGACAGCAATGCTTCGACCGTCTTGTCCGGGTCGAAGCTGCCGGCCTTCTCCCACGCCTCGGCCAGGAAGTGGACATAGTCGTGGTAGAGCAGCGACACCGACGAGGTCACGCCGTGCGGAGCGCCGGCCGCGAAATAGGCGTCGAAATAGGCCTTGGCTTTCGGGTTGGACGACTCGCCCCAGCAGATGGGCACGCAGCTCATTGCCACCGGCACATCGGCCGAAAGCGCCTTCTCCTTCCAGATGCCGGGGTCGACACCGAACAGGAAGTAGCTCTTGGCAGCACCCAGTTCGAGCGCCTGCGGCAACGCGGTCAGCGTTGAATCCCCATTGTACCAAAAGTGGATGATATCCGGATTAAGGCTCTTGGCGCGGGTCAGGAAAGGCGAGAAATCGGTCGTGTCCGGTGGGTAGAATATGATGTCGGGAACGTCCTGCCCTTCCGCCTTGAGCGCCTTGAAATAGTAGGACGACAGGAACTGGCCGGTCGCGTCATTGCCGACGATCATGACCGACTTCTTCGGCTTGTAGCCGAGCAGCGGCTCGAGCAGCGTGAGCACGCCGCGCGCCGTCGATCCGGACCGCTGGAATTCCTGCGGCTCGGACTGGAAGAGATAGTGATCCTCACCGCTCGACTTGACCGAGTCCGGGTTGAGGATTTTCGCCAGCGTCGAATTGCCAGCGAAATGGATCACCTTCGCCGGCTGCGTGATCTTGGCCATCGCTAGCGTGAAATCATGGGTCTCCGATCCGAAGATCGCCTTGACCTTCACATCACGCACCAGTTCTTGGGTCGCCGCAATGGCGGTCGCAATGTCGGTGCGATCGTCGCGTTTGACCATTTCCAGCTTGTAGACCTTGCCGCCGACCTTGATGCCGCCGGCGTCGTTGATCTGCTTCACGGCAAGCCCGACGCCCGCCGGCAAGGTGTGACCGGCGGAGACGAACGAGCCTGATTCCGCCGCGACGACGCCGATCTTGACGATGTTGTCCGCGTCATCGGCGAACGTGGGATGCGCAAGCGCGCCAAGGCAGAATGCTGCCGACACGCCTGTTTTCAGAACGGTTTTCAACTTGAGATCCTCCCGACTCCAAATCATTGCAGTCTTACCGGGTTGTCATACAACCCTGTTATCTGGTAAATCCAACGGCCGCGGATGTCAATCGCGTCATGATTTTGATTAAGTGCCGCGGGCAGGATGCGAATCGGCACACGGGCCGGAGCGAGGAACAGGACATGCAGTCACGGAAATTCGGCCGCACCGGCCGCGACGTCAGCGAGATCGGCTTTGGCTCATGGGCGATCGGCGCTGCCTGGGGCGAGGTCAATGACGACGATGCCGTGGCCGCCCTGTATGCTGCACTCGATGCCGGCGTCACCTTCATCGATACCGCCGACGTCTATGGTGACGGCCATTCCGAAAAACTTATTGCAAGGGTGATGAAGGAGCGCGGCGGCGAGCGGCCGTTCATCGCCACCAAGGCCGGAAAACGTCTGCCGGCGCAGACTGTCGAGGGTTTCAGCCAGAAGAACCTGACCGACTGGATCGATCGCAGCCTGAAATATCTCGAGGCCGATACGCTCGATCTGGTGCAGCTGCATTGCCCGCCGACCGACCTCTACTACCACCCGGAAGTGTTCGAGCGGCTCGACCGTCTCGTCGAGCAAGGCAAGATCCGCAACTACGGCGTCAGCGTCGAGCGCGTCGAAGAGGCGCTGAAGGCGATGGAATATCCCGGCGTCGTCAGCGTGCAGATCATCTTCAACGCCTTCCGGCAGCGGCCCTCGGAATTGTTCTTCGACCTGGCCAAGAAGAACGATGTGGCGATCATCGCCCGCGTGCCGCTGGCGAGCGGGCTGCTGTCAGGCAAATTCAAGGCCGACACCACATTCGAGGACAATGACCACCGCAAATTCAACCGCAAAGGCGAGGCCTTCGACGTTGGCGAGACCTTCTCCGGCGTGCCCTATGAAGTCGGGCTGGCGGCGGTCGAGCGCATCCGGCCGCTTGTTTCGGGCGACACGACGATGGCAAAATTTGCCCTGCGCTGGATCCTGATGTTCGACGCGGTCACGGTGGTCATCCCAGGCGCGCGCAATCCGGCGCAGGCCCGCTCCAATGCCGAAGCCGCAAATCTTGCGCCCTTGTCCGCCGACATCATGGGCAAGATCCGGGATATCTACGACCAGGACATCAAGCCCTACGTGCATCAGCGCTGGTGATTAAACGCCATGACGCTATCGATTGAGCAAGAGTACCGGCAACGGCGACGCAGATTTCTCCGCTGCTCTGCGAGGCTGACGGAATTCTGTTGCTGACAGCGCCACCGGACGGCGGCGCATTCGATCCAGCCGCATTGGCCAGGTTGGAGCACTTGCCCAGGGGCGTTTGTCGACGGCCGCATCGTGCAAGATCATCGGGTTGGTTGATGATCCAAATTCCCTAATCCCGTCCATGTACACACGCGAGTCGCTAAAAAATCCATTCGACGGCTGTACCTCTGTTTCATAAAAATGACACGCAGAGCCCTGTGCGATAATTTGCGAATGCCCAAAAAAATCTACCGGTAACCCCGATATCTGAGTGACCGAGAGGTACAACTTACTGATCTTCGGGATCGGCATTTTTACCCTCTATTCGCTGATGGCGGTCGTAGTAATGTCTATCAATCGTCCATTTTCGATATGTACTTCGATGTAGTGATACGCTGGCGGCATAAGCCAGTAGTAAACCCGCTAGGAACCCAAAGACCTTCATCTCCGCGGCGCGGTATGAAAGTTGCATGAATATTCGTTGTCGCGCCGAGGCCTGGACTAACGCGTACATCAAAACTCTGACACGATAGCCACTTTGTGAACCCTTCCGCGCCAAGGGCCAGGAATTTACGTCTGGCAAATTCTGTCGCCTCGTCATTGGAGGCGAATTTCCCCCAGATTTCTTTGGCATCTATCAATTGGTTAGTCGGGCAGCTTTCTGCCCGTTGCCGAGAGGCCTGCTCTGCCGTGGCCGCAGTGCAAAGCAACAGCGACACTGCGAAGAATAAATACCTGATCCATCTTCTGTAATGGTAGTTCGGTTGCCATAGAGCAATCTGATGTACCGTCATTGCGCTATCAAGCATCTACCGTGACGTTTGGTATGGCTACGATGCTTTGCGGCGGCGACATTGGTGGATTCCGTGACACGAACGATACCGCGAGGCAAAGGCGCGCGAACATCGGCCCAATACCAACCCTTGGCCCGACAGGCGCAAACCTGCAGGCACGCACAGCCAAAGGTGGCGCCCGACACCATCAAATTCTCGCCGCTTTGTGGGCTGTGGCGATAATCACCGATGCCCCCGCAACAGATACAGAAGCCAGAGCCCCGTGGCAGGACAGCATGAAATAGTGATTGATGAAAAATGCTCGATTACAGAAACCACCGATGCCGACATTCGCTCGATTTCACAATTTGGTGACTTGCCAGCGAGTGGATCGGTTGCTCCATCGGGGCCCATCATAAATCAATGAATTCAATGGGATCCACGGAGGTTAGCCAGTTTTGGTTTGGCTAACCGAGCCATTAAACACCTCCAAGTTATTGAAAAATAACGATAATGGTAGGCCCGGAGCGACGTCGACTTTTCGACAAAAACAATCAGTTAGCGGGTGGTTCGTGCAAGAATCGCTGAGCGACCTTTTGACACCAGAATTCCTGTATTAGGTGGCGACGTGTGTCTCCGATGAGAAGGAGATTTGTAGCGCAAAGGCCCAAAATGTTTTCTTTCGAAGGCCGGGAGCTTAGCCGAGAAAAATGAATTCGCCCGTCAGGCCTTCGAATAAGCCTTTGATGTTCCTTTTGATATTTTTGAGTATGGTGGGCCGGAGGATATACAATGTCACGTCTGCCAATCGCTACCTTCAGATCGGCACGCCATCGAGGTCTCCCCTGCTCTACCGGTTGACTGGTAGCCCTAACGGGGCATTCGGGCGGCATAAGCCTCTGTGAAAGCTGAGGCACAGCTTACTCGCCTATTAGCTCCTGGAACTGCGCGAAGCTCGTATCGTCGATATCCACTTCGTGCTTGCGCTCAGGATACCGAAGTTGAGCCACGTCATCCGCGAACGCCCTGAACGCATCCACGCGCAGTCGCTGGACCGCTTCGAGTGCGGCCGGAATGTCCGCGTATTTTTTTGAGTGACGAGGATAGTGGCCTTTGTTGGTGCCTAGGACATCCGACGAAAAGAGGTATTGGGTATCGCAGACGTCGCCACAGCCCATGCCCTCGGTGATCATATGGGTGTTGCGCGTCAGGAAATCGGCAAGCTTGACCGGCACGACCTCGACCTCCACAGCCCAGGCCCCGGCGCTCTCAAGCGCCTTCATCTTGTGGTAAACGGCTGCCGCCTCCTCCGGCGTCTTGCCGATCGCCCGATAATTTGTCCATGTCGACCAACGGGGCACCAACCCGATGTGGCCCGTCACAGGGATTCCTTCCTTGGCCATGGCTTCGACGATTGGCAGGCTGCCAGCGAAATAGACCGCGTCCGCCCCCATCTCCAAGGCCTTAAAACCCTCTCGGATTCCGTCGGAAGGACCGCAGATCGACCCCTGAACCGAACCCGCCTGGATGAATACCCCCGGTGCTGCAGCCCTGATCCGGGACAGCATGTCGCCGACCTCACAGGTGAAGATGTCGATGCCAGCCTCTTCCGCGGCCGCTGCCTCGAGTTCGTCGTCGATATGCATTTCGAGGAACTTGCGCGTGCCCTTTTGCTGCAGCAGATCGTAGACCGATGGACGCTTCACCACTCTTCTCCCGAATATGCGAGAAATATCTGAGGGTGCGGCGCTTCCGCCGTACCCTAACTGCTCAGCTCTCGCCGAGGATCCGATGCAGGTCTTCGACCGTGACCTCGTCTTTGGCCATCTCAGCAATCTTATGGCCGCGCGCCATCGCGACGATGCGGTCCGACATGGCATGCACGTGATGCATGTTGTGCGAAATGAACACGGCCGAGATATTTTGCTCCTTAAGGCGGGCGGTCTGGTCCAGAACCTTGTTGGTCTCCTTGACTGACAGGTGGTTGGTCGGCTCGTCCAGGATCAGCACCTTGGACTTGAAGTGCATCGCTCGGGCGATAACCACAGCCTGCCGCTGGCCACCTGAGAGGTCGCTCACCGGGGTATCAGCGTCACGCAGGCCAAGATCCAGCGTTTCAACGGATTTCATCGCCTCCCGGCTCATCCGGTCGAAATCCATGATCCGCAATGGGCCAAGGCTGAAACGGATTGGCTCACGGCCGATAAAGATGTTCCGCGCAATGCTCATCTGCGGAATCATCGCGTTGTATTGATAGATGGTCTCGATCCCGAGTCGCATGGCATCCCGGGTCGAGTTCAAGACAACGGGCTTACCGTCGACCTCAATATGACCCTCGGTAGGCTTGTGTGCGCCCGCTAAGATCTTGATAAGGGTCGACTTGCCGGCACCGTTGTCTCCAACCAGGCCAACAATCTCGTTTCGCCCGACGTGAAAGTCGGTTGGCTTAAGGGCATTGACGGCACCGTACCATTTGGAAATGCCGCGCGCGGCGATGAGTGGAGTGCCGCGAGCGGCGACAGCCGCGGCGGCCGTCGAAAGTACGTTGACGCTCATTACCGCCTCCTGCTGAAGAATTGCCCTGCTTTGACGTTGAGCACCACCGACACAACAATCAGGACACCCAGGGCGGTTCGGAACCACTCGGCATTGACGCGCGACATGACCAGCCCGTTGTCGATCGATCGGATCAGGATCGCGCCAATGATCGCCCCGATAATCGAGCCAACGCCGCCAGTGAGGGCTGTGCCGCCAATCACCGCACCAGCGATGACTTCAAGCTCGAGGCCTGTGCCCATCGAAGGCAGCGGAGCCTTGGTGCGGAGCATCTGAATGATGCCGGCCAGTCCAGCAAGCAGCGAGCAGAGCATGAAAGCGGTGATCTTCACGCGGCGCGTGTTGATGCCGAGATCCTTCGCCGCTTGGGCTTGGCCACCGGTCGCGAAAATCCAGTTGCCGAAATCGCTGGCATGGAGCCAGACGCCAAGAACCACCGCCAGCCCTACGTACCAGATGAGCGAAGCGCGAATGTATCCGAAATTAACGACGAGCACGTCGCCGAATGGATAATCTGCCAACGCAAGGGGGTTTCCACCAACCGCCACAATCGACATGGAACGGGCAACGAACAGCATGCCAAGCGTGGTGATGAAAGAGGGGATGCCTAGTGACAGCGTCACCGCCCCGTTGATATAGCCGACCAGCAGCGCCAGCCCGAGGACCAGGACGAGGGCCAAATACGGATCAACGCCATACCGCGCCGTCAGCGCATGCAGGGTCATCGGCACCAGGGCGAAAACGGAGCCGACCGACAGATCGAATTCGCCTGCAATCATCAAGATCGTTACGCCAAGCACCACGATGCCCAGCTCGGGAAGGATCGTCAGCAAAAGCCGAGTGTTCGCATAGGACAGGAAAAACCCGGTGTAGAGCTGAAAGGCTGCGAACACCGCGACCAGCATCAAAAAGGCGCTAAACTCGGGCTTTGAGATCGCCTTTGACCAAAGCGACTTCCGAGAAGTGGGCTTCAAACCCGATGAAAGCTGCGATGCATGAAGAATGCTGGCGGCCTGGCCGCCAGCGTCTTTCCTGCGTCCGGGGACGCCCGGCGCGGTGTTCACCGGATGCCTTCCTTGGAGAGGGCCTCAATGGCGTCGATATTGTCCTTGGTCACCATCGCTTTGCCTGTGTTCACATCCCACGGACCGAGATTGTATTTTTTCATCATGAAAAGCTGGACGATCGGCAGATAGCCCTGCAGATAGGGCTGCTGGTCAACGGCCACCTGCTGATAACCGGACTTGATGGCGTCCATGACCGGCGGAACCAGGTCGAAGCCACCTACTTTCACCTTTCCTGCCGCGTAACCAAGGTCCTGCATGGCCAGAGCCGCCGGGAAGGCATTGGCAACATCGATGACCGCCGTAAGGTTCGGATTGGACTGAGCATATGCCGAAATTCGGCTCTGCTCGGTCGGCGTGTCGTAGGTCGCCTCGATCACTTCCCAAGTCACATTGCCCTTATGGATCTTCTTGTAGTCCTGGAGAAAGCGCTCAATACCATGAGTACGCTGGGCGGCCCAGGCTTGGGCTAGATCGACGCCGTTTACCACGACTTGGACATCGTCATCCGGAAAGGACTTCGCCATCTCGGCGGCGAGGTCGTAGCCGGCCTGTTCGAGGTCCTGGCCGATGAACGAGAGCCGCGCATTGCCTGCGCCGTGTTTGCTGTCGTCGACGTTGGCGGCGATAACCGGAATGCCCTGCTTGATCGCATCAGCGACCGACTCGTCCATGACGTCGTCGTTGATGATGGTCGTGACAATGCCGTCGACGTGCTGGGCGATTGAGGCGTCGAGGTTGGTTTTTTCTTGGGCGATGTCGCCGTCCTTGTCGAGGAAGAGCATCTGGCAGTCGACGTTCAGCTGCTTGCAGGCGTCCTGCATGCCGCGATTGACCGCGCCCCAGAACGGCTGCCCGGTGTTGGAATGCATAACGTAATTGAAGCGATACTCGCTGGCAGCGGCCGGCAATGCGATTGCGATGAATGCCGCCGACAGAGCGGTTACGGCTGCCGTGCGAGGCTTGAAAGCGCCAGGCCGGCGCGCTTGCTTATTAAATGACATATTGAACTTCCTCCCCTGTTGGGTTGTGCCGACGCTAATGGAGCCGACGGTCACCGCCCAAGCCTCCCTGGACCGGCGTTGAATCAGGAGGGGTATCAATATCCTCCGCGCACGCCGCGGATTGACTGCGAGTCTCCTCCAGGTCGCTTCGGGCGCGTCGCCGATGCATTTCCGTGCATCTCCTCTGTGGCGCGCTATGGGCATTACCCGCGCAATGATGAACGGGCGGCCGGGCAGCGGCAACTTAGATCTTGATTAGATTTGATCAAAACCGGCGAATTGCCGTTGCCAAGGCAATTTAGTGGGCCACTCCGACGAGACGTCACTGTCTTCGACGTTTTCTGGTTAGTCCAGGGGGCGAGCCTCACCGACACGGCAGTCGAAGGCGCCGGAAGCTTCGGCATTGGTCGAAGCGGCGTGCGCCCTCCTGCTCGATCATCGAGGCTGCAGTCCATCCTCCAACGAAGATCTTTGGCCTTCCTGGAGCCCTATACGATACGGGAGCGGTTTAACCACCAGAGGCGACTCAGCCCTTCCCTGTGGCGGGTGCGTTTGCGCGCGCCTTCATCTTCTCGTAGCGGGCCTGCATGCGGGCCTCGCCTTCCTTGCTGCCGTCGTGGAAAGTGCCCAACCATCGGTCGAACGGGATGAGGCCGTCGCCGTAGTTCACCTCGAAATATTTGTGATGGAGGTAATGGATGTAGGCGTGGCTATCGATGCTGGTGTCCTCGCCGAGTTCGACCTTGTCGAAGCCGACATGACCGGGAATGGCGCCGAAGCCGGCGTAGTGGAGCTGGTAGAGCGCAAGGATGGGGTTGGACGGGATGACCAGGTGCCAGAGTGCAACGCCGAGATAGCCGAGCTGCTCGACCGGATGCATCGACAGTGACGACCACGGCGACGGGTTCACCGAATTGTGGTGTACCGAATGCACCCATTTGTAGAGCGGCGGCCAGTGGATTGCCCGGTGCAGCAGGAAGAAATGCGTCTCGTGGATGATTGGCACCACCAGCGCCAGGCAAAACAGGTAGACGGGGTGCTCGGCGACTGTCAGCCACGGCACGTAGCCATTGGCATAGGCGTAGAGGATCGCGACCTCGATCGCCGTCCAGATCGGCATGCCGGTGCCGAAGGTACGCAGCATGTTGTCGAGGTTCTGGTTCTCGAAGAAGAAAGCCTTGCTCTTCTGCTCCGAGGGCCATTTGCCGTTGTATTTGAAGCGATTGCCCTGGGCTCTCAAAATGTAGAGCCGGAGCTCGAAGACGCCGAAGAAGACAAGCAGCGCCGCGCAGTTGACGAGGAAGAGCCTGAGGATCCATCCGACGCTCAGCGTCTTCATGACCTCGACGTCGGGCAGCACGTAGTGCCACCACGCGACCGCCGAGAGCGCGAACAGCAGATTGTAGGGCAGGAAATAGTGCGGCAGCCATTTCAGCAGCGCCAGCGGACGCGGCGGAAAGGCGAACAGCGGCGCGGTGCCTGCCGGTTCGCTCGGAGCCCAGTCGCCCCTCTTGTTGCGCGTGCCGTATTTGAGATCGTCCATGGCGGGGCCTCGCAGGTAGGAAATCACCTCTGTCACCGGGCATCCCTGTTTACAATCTCGGCCATATCCTTCCCACGGCCAGAACTAAATGCCCTTGTTCATTCAGAGTAACATCGCTCCGAAAGGAAGGCCGTCAGTTCTTTGATCAGATCAGATCAAATGTTCTCGGCGGTGAAGGTTATGAATCGAATCGGCGGGTTCTCGATCGGAAGGTCGTGAATCCCAAGCCTGGACAGAACAAGGTCGATAGAGCGCCGAGCCTGTGCCTCCGGCGCCTGGTCAAACACCACGTCCATAGTTCCGTCGCGAAGGGCTTGAGAGCTCTTTTCGGTGAGCTCGTGCCCGACAAAAAAGATGTCGCGATCACGGGCATGGCGGCGCAACACGTCGTTGAGAGCGCCATTGGCGCCGCCCGCATTGTAAAGGCCGACAAGATCCGGACGCTGCTGCAAGGTTTCCCGGAGCATCATCGCGCTGCGCGTGTCTTCATCGCCACCGAACAGCACTTCAGCGAACAGAAAATCTCCCCGCGGGTGTTCTCCAAGATAATCGGAGAAGCCGCGAATACGGTCGCGATGAACCTGGTAAATGTGGCTGTGGCAGACACCCACGACAGTGCCGCCGCGTCTCTGCATGTGGCTCAGAAGATGCGCCGCCATGCGTCCCGCAGCATAATTATCGATGCCGATATACTCTGCCCTGGAGCCCGCTATGCGCGTGACAATCTGCACTGCAGGCATTCCGCGCGATTCGACCTGCGCCAGCGCTTCGCCAATGGACGGATGGTCCGGGACCGCCAGGATGAGACCAGATCGCCGAATACCGGGCTCGAGGATCCGCTGCGCGATAGCCTCGGGCCGGTCTTCCGGCAAAAACGTCCGCTGAACCATGATGGATTTGTCGAGCGATGCCGCAATCCGTTCGAATGCTGCCGACAGACGGGCAAAGAAGGTGGTCTCAGGTCGGACCAGCAGCACCTCAATGCGCAAGATGCCGCGGTGGGCTTCGGGCAGCCGGCGCTGGTAGTCGAGAGCTCGCGCCGCGGCGACCACCTTTTCGACTGTTTCGGGCCGAACCCCTCCCCTGCCGTTCAGCACGCGTTCAACTGTAGCGGTGCCGACGCCGGCCCGGCTGGCGATATCGAAAAAGGTCGGGTTGGAGATGAAACCCTCCGGTGATCTGA
Organism: Mesorhizobium sp. M0060; assembly: GCF_040323155.1. Taxonomy (NCBI): domain Bacteria; kingdom Pseudomonadati; phylum Pseudomonadota; class Alphaproteobacteria; order Hyphomicrobiales; family Phyllobacteriaceae; genus Mesorhizobium; species Mesorhizobium sp. M0060. The sequence continues at coordinate 36,761 of NZ_JAMYUP010000020.1, read as the reverse complement.
GCTCGACTAGCCTAGAGCCAAGTCTCCTCCATTCCAAAAGTCGCAGACTCTATGGAGCGGCGCTGCGGGGAAGCCAGGTCAAGCCGGACCTGATCCCCTTGGCTTGGCCAAAGACTGAATCAATCGATGGGTCCCTTTCTCTAGGGGCCGGAAAGCTTGAGCTGCATTACGCAGCCGGTCTGTCAGATATATGATTACGCAAAAACCGTTGCTTACACCATTATCATCCATTCCATTTCCAACGAGGGCCACGAATTTTGTGTCAGCTTGCCTGCCCTCGGCGCGAAACGATATGCGCGACAAACACAGTGCGCAGGTCGGCCGTACGCGCAAATCCGAAGGCTTTGGCAAGGCGCGACACTGCCGAAGCGCTCATGCCTGCGGCCGACGCAAGTTTTCGGCCATTCCTAAACGCCAGCAGGTCAGGATTCTCAAATGCCAGCCGCGCCAGATCATGAAGTTTGCCAGGGAGTTTGACATCCCTCGGGCAATACCGATTCTTATAGCCACGAAATCAGATGACCTATCAGGCGGCAGCGCTGACCGGGCAGGCAGATGTTCGAAAGGCGTCATCGGTTCCAATCCACGTCTATCGCATTTGGTGGTCGGGTTGGTTTCCGTTCGCTATGACCAGCGGCTCGGACCGCGATTTCGGCACGTCGCGCACTAGGCAAATACGACGGTCTTGTGCCCGCTCAGCATTACGCGGCGCTCCAGATGCATCTTCACGGCGCGGGCGAGCACGCGCGACTCGATGTCACGACCTGCCGCCACAAAGTCGTCGGCCGTCATAGAGTGCGTGACCCGCTCGGTTTCCTGCTCGATGATCGGTCCTTCGTCGAGATCCGGGGTCACATAGTGGGCGGTCGCGCCGATCAATTTCACGCCGCGGTCATGCGCTTGGTGGTAGGGTCTGGCACCTTTAAAGCTGGGTAAGAATGAGTGGTGAATGTTGATCGCCCTGCCAAAGAGGCGGCCTGAAAGCTCATTTGAAAAGACCTGCATGTATCGAGCCAATACCACCAACTCTGCACCGGTCTCATTTGTCAGCTGGAGCAGTTTTGCCTCTTGGTCCGGTTTGTTCTCCTTGGTCACTTTCCACAGATGAAACGGGATGTTTTCGATCTCCGCTGTACGACGCGCATTTTCATGATTTGAGACTATCCCAACGACCTCGGCGTCGAGCCAACCGACCCGGATCTGGTAGAGCAGGTGCAGCATTGCGTGGTCGAATTTCGATACCATAAGGATCACCTTAGGACGCCTGTCGATATCAGATATCGACATAGTCATGGCGAAGCGATCCGAGGCCGGGCGCAACACACGCTTGATGTCCTCGTTGCCGACGCGGTCAGTCACCGTGAACGCTATTCTCAGGAAGAAACGATTGGTCTGACGATCCCAGAACTGGGCGGACTCGGCGATGTTCGCACCGATCAACGCCAGCTCGCGGGTGACCTCCGCCACGATGCCAGGCCTGTCCTCGCAAGTGAGCGTCAGGATGAAGTTCTTGTCTGCCATATCGTCCTTTCTTGGGCTCGCGGAGCCACGTGCAATCGATCAGCCATTTGAGGAGGGTCTTCAAACCAAAATTTGGGTCCGTGAGCAGGTTCACGTCGGGCGCTATGTCCCTCTCGATCATCATCTTGGCCAGCCTAATGTCCTTGGCGACAGCATTGCCGGTTCCGATCCCGGATTGCCGGCCGGATCGTGGCGGTTACCGGGCTACCTCTCGCTGGCCGTTCGAGGATGCGCCTATGTCAAAGGCTTCGATCGGATCTGATGCCAGGAGCATACACGATTGCCGCTTGCAATATCAGCTATCTGAAATGCTTTCTTTCAAATGCTTCAAATTCACTGGCTTGCGATTTGAAAGATTCTGGCAAATTCTCTACGCGGCGTCCAACCATTGCCGATCTGGCACGGCAGGCCGGGGTCAGCATCTCGACCGTCGATCGCGTGCTCAACGGCCGCGATCCTGTGCGCCGTGACAAGGCCGAGCGCGTACTTAGTGCTGCCGAAGAGATTGGCTTTCATGCAGCCGGCCTGATCCGCAAACGAATCGGGCCGGAGCGCCCTGCCAAGACCCTCGGCTTCCTGCTACAGCAGCCTTGGCGGCTGTTTTATCAGGATCTCGGCCACGCGTTGGCTGAGGAGACCAGAGCCAACCCACTCATCCAGGGAACGCCGCGCGTCGTCTTTGTCGACAACCTTGATCCTGCCGCGATCGCCGAGCAGATGAACCAGTTGGCCAAAAGCGTCGATGCGCTCGCGGTGGTTACCGCCGACCATCCGCATGTCTCACGGGCGGTCGACGGCTTCGCTGAACGCGGTGTCCCGGTCTTTGCCCTGATCTCGGAACTGTCCGCGCAAAACCGGATTGGCTATGTCGGCCTCGACAATTTCAAGGTCGGCAGGACTGCCGCTTGGGCTATTTCGGGATTGTGCAACAAGCCCGGCAAGGTCGGCATCCTGGTCGGCAGCCATCGCTATCGCTGCCAGGAGCAGAACGAGATGGGCTTTCGCTCGTATTTCCGCGAGCACGCATCAGATTTCTCGTTGATCGAGCCACTCGCCAGCCTTGAGGATTCGCGCTACTCGGCAGAAATCACTCGCGAGCTGTTTGCGAGGAACCCTGATCTCGTCGGCCTCTACGTCGCTGGCGGTGGCATTCGCGGCGTCATGCAGGCTTTGCGGGAACAGCCGGATTTCCAGCGCATCATCACCGTCGGTCACGACCTGACGGCAGAGACGCGAACGGGATTAATCGATGGCGTGCTCAAGCTGGTAATCTCTCATCCGATACAAAACCTGTCGCAGACGGTCGTTGCCGCGATGGCGCTAGCGGCAACTCAATCTCGTCAGGAGGCATCTGTCCCGGTAGTGCTACCTTTCGATCTGCATGTCTCGGAAAACGTATGATATTCCCACCACGCACGCGTTTCTGTCCGGGAACAGGCCCGGTTGTTCGCATCGTCTTCTAAGGCCTGTTGAGATTCATCGAGAGAAAAAGGCCGGCAGGTCACGCCACGGGCTTCCCGCGCGCGCGATCCATAGAACCGCCTCAATGAAGCGCCGGTTGTCGCCTCCACTTCGTCCGGGGTCTACCGGCTTACCCAGACAATGCGGTTCCATCTTCGCCCATTGGGCGTGCGATGAGCTCGGAGGCCCGTACAGTAAGACCGCCAAGCCGTCGCGAGATGATCAAATGGTATCGACGACGCCGCCGTCGACACGAAGCGCCGCGCCTGTTGTCGCAGATGCCTGCGTCGAACAAACATACACGACCATGTTTGCGACTTCCTCGACGGTCGCTGCGCGCTGGATCACGGAGCTCGGACGATGCTGCCACACAAACTCGGTTGCGACCTCCTCAAGGGATTTGCCTTGCGCGGATGCTGTCTCCTTGAGCATCGATGCGACCCCGTCCGACAAGGTAGGTCCCGGCAGGACGGAATTGACGGTCACGCCAGTGCCGGCCATCCGTTTGGCAAGGCCGCGCGAAATGGCTAGCTGCGCGGTTTTGGTGAAGCCGTAGTGGATCATTTCCGGCGGAATGTTCAAGGCCGACTCGGACGAGATGAAGACCACTCTTCCCCAATCCTTTGCCACCATTCTCGGCAAATACCCACGCGCCAACCGCACGCCGGACATGACATTCGACTGGAAGAAGCGCTCCCATTCCGTGTCGTCGATGTCGAAGAAATCTTGAAGAGCGTAGATGCCAAGGCAGTTCACAAGGATATCGCAGTTTGGATGTTCGGCCAGCATTTTCTCGCACGTCTGCGGTATTGCTAGATCTCCAGCAAAGCCCGTCACCTTCGCATTCGCGTAGCTCCGTCGGATATCATTCAGCGCCCGGTCAACGCTCTCCCGGGTTCTGCCGTTGAGAACAACTTCGGCTTCACTCGCCGCCAACCCCTTCGCTATCGCCAAACCGATACCGGCGGTCGATGCGCTGACCACGGCCTTCTTTCCCGATAGGTTAATTATCACTGTTCATCCTTCCATTGCGCCGAGGCATTTCGGAGTTTCAGTCCACGCCGGAGCCGCAACGGACAGGAGAAGAAATACGCTGCCCCAATCTGTGATGCATCGGAGAGCAGCGCGGAAATCGCCAAACCCATCGGCTCGCGTCAAACTTGCGGGAGATGGTAGACCCAAATGGGCTTTGGCGTCACTGCGCCATACGGCCAGCAGATGTTTCAATCCCGCCAAACAGTTCAGGATCACCGGTCGAAGCGCCCGGCATTGATCTAAAATTATGGTCATCCCTACGTGCCACGAGGTTGAAACCCTATGGCTACTCGCAGACTGGTTCAGACCTGCTTCTGCTGCTCGAGCAGGTAGCGACCCGGAGGCTTGCCGAGCACCTTACGAAACATCACGACAAAGCTGCCTCGCGCTTTCGTAGCCCAGATCGTGAGCAACAGTTTGCACGCTCTCGCCGGCCGTCAGGCGCTGGAGGGCAAGGATCACATGCAGTTGCCGACGCCAGCGGCCAAAACTCATGCCGATCTCCTCCATCAACATGCGGCTGAGGCTACGTTCACTAAGCGCGACGCGCGCGGCCCATACGCCAAGCGTCGCGCGATCCGCTGGGTTAGCCAGCAATAGCTCCGCGAGCTTCTTCAGTCGCGGATCCTCGGGGATCGGAAGTCGGAGATTCTCGATCGGTGCAGCTGCGAGCTCGTCGAGGACGACGGAGACGAGGCGGCCGTCATGACCCTCAACCTCATAGAGTTCCGGGAGGTCCACTACCCGGACCAGCAATTGTCGCAGAAGACTCGATACGGCGATCGTGCAGCATTCAAGCGGAAGGTTCGCGGTCGCCCTGGGCTCGACAAAGATGCAGAAGCACTCGATATCGCCCACGCCGAAGGCGGTATGCGGCAACCCCCCGGGAATCCATACCGCGCACCGCGGTGGCACAATCCAGATGCCGTCGTCGACTTCGCAATTGATGATCCCGCGGACCGTGTAGAGCAGTTGTGCCTTCTGATGGCTATGCCGTCGGGATCGCTCCCATCTCTCCATGTTGCCGGCAAAGCTGACCGCGATGAGATCACGGGGAACAGTATCGACATGCGCAGCCAAATCGATGCCGACGTCGAGATGCATGCAAAGCCTCTTTCGGGTACGCGAACGTGGCCGGATTGATACATATTGTGGCTAACTTGCGCAATGACGCCGCAGCCCTCGGTATCTACTCTGTCCAGCAAATGGCCTGGGCTCGAGCCACAATTTTCCATCGAGCTCGTCTTTTCTATTGGAGTTGCGTCATGGTCTTGGACACATCCGAATTTCCACTGGTGTGGATGCGCAATGTAGCTGCTACGGGTCCGTCCGACGCCGACGCGGTGTTCACTGTCTTCGAAGAACTGTTGCGTCGCGGTGAAACCTTCATTCTGATGAGCGAGCCGAGCGACCATTCGCCTGCTCACGAGCACACTCAAGAAGAAAAGAAACGCACATCGCTCTGGATGAAGAAGCACCGGCGCGAGCTAAAACTCGTCAAGGCGATGGTGATGATCGAGCCGAGCATCGCGAAGCGGCTTGCGATGAAGCCCTTTTCCATGATGTTTGAGAAGTTCTGGGGTTACCCGATGTTGATGGCCAATAATCGGGACGAGGCGCTGGCGATTGCACGAAAACTGCTCAACGACAACGCATCGGTGTCGCGGCCGGCGGCCGGCTGAGGCCGAGGAGCAGAACGGGGTGAGGAATCCGGTGCCCGCAGCATATGCCGCGGGCTCCGAGTACAATCTGTCAGAAGGAACGAATCCCTCCGATCGCGTCGTTGCCTATGTCGAAGTTGCGGTAATCGACCTCGGCCGTAACCTTGAGGCCCGGAACAACAGTGTAGGCGACATTTGCCGCCAGCCCGAAGGTCTTGCCCTCATCATAGGACAGCTGGACGTTGAAATCCGTCTTCTCATTGATGTTGTAGGTGCCGCCGCCCTAGACAGCCCAGTTGCCATTCCATAGCCTGCTACGACAAAATATCGAAGGGCATATGGCGAGCCGATCAATACTGACATCGCAGTCAGCTCCGCGGCCGAACAAATTGTCGGCAATAGTGCACTTTCGGCAGGTCAGCTTCAGCGCGTGGAGAAGCCTCGTGCAGCTGAAATGACATCCGCGACCAAGGCCTGCCTGAGCATTTCGACGGGAACGCGACCATCGAGAAGGGGCGAAGGGCGGATCAACCAAAGCCATGCCACCCTGGGACAGGTGATCAAGGAAAGCACGTCCCGTATTCCTGGAACAGGTCTGCCATCGACGAATTGAGCCATCGGGAAGACATGCTTCCGGGAGCCCTTTCGCAGTGCAACAACGTCGTTGCGACGTTGCTACCAATGCAATGTCGATCGCGGTATGCGGAGGGTTTTTCCAGATAGGTCGATCCGACCACCCGGCCCGCCCAGTTTTCGATACCCGCAGATCCGAGATCGCTAAAGCCATCGCGCGCTTCGACAACATGGGTCTCGCGCGCGCTCTCGATTTGTGCCCCGGGAGAGGCCCCTGATCGCTATCGACACTGGTTCCGAAACGACGCGCAGCCTCAACTGCGAGCACGTGAACAAATTCCGAGGCCAGGCCGGCGAGGTCATTGTGGATGGCAACGTTGCCAGCCGAAATCAAACCATGCGTTTTTATGACCTCATTGTACTGAGCCAGCACGCGTTCGACTTCCTTTGCAATGAAGCTTTCAAACTCATCCCTGTGAATTCCATTTGCAAAGTCCACAGACTTAGCCATTTCGTGGCCCCCAAGTCCTGAAATGCATTGGCAACGGTGCATGCCCCCACCACCCGCGTGCTCTGTTGATCTCGTCCTCCGGTGTGTGTTCTTGTTGACCAGGCGTCCTTGCAGCTAACGCCTCGCCGTCGTTCCAGTGGCTTCGTGTTCCCGAATCTCCATCGCCGTCGGGACACGCCCGGCGGTGGCGGCGACGTCGAATACCTGGTCCTGGGTCCGCTCGAAGAAATCGGCGGAAGCTGAAGGGCTCGACGGCAATTGTGAATTCTGAAATGAGCCGAAGGCGCCGCGGTCAGCCCAAGCGGTGAATGTGGTGAGCAACAACGGCTCCTCCGGATTTTCCATCCGGAAGCGAAACAGGAATCCAGGCGCACACGCTGCCGCCGTCCCTACGCCATCTATGTGCCTGCGACCGTTTTCGATGTGCTCTGGTTTGCACCAATGATGTACGATGCGAACGAACAATTGACCTCTCCAATTCAGTGATTGTTGCGCGGCACGTTCCCGGACTGGGCAACCCTCTGGTACTTGACCGCCGGCTTCAAAATCATGCCGCTGCCGAGCTGATCCACCATCTCGCGCTGGATCTCCTGCCATGGCGTCTGGCTTGCAGCAATCTTGAAGCCACCGGACTCAACGAGCTTGGAGCGCCTCAGTGCGAACTCTTCATCCGAGATCAAGATGTTCGCCGTCCCCTGCTTGAGGTCGATGCGTACCCGGTCGTTCGTCTCAAGCAGGGCGAGCCCGCCACCCGCGGCCGCTTCCGGAGAGGCATTGAGGATGGAGGGCGAGCCCGAAGTACCCGACTGGCGGCCATCGCCGATGCAAGGCAGCGACAGTATGCCCTTTTTTATGAGTAGCGCCGGCGGCTGCATGTTCACCACCTCCGCCGCACCCGGATAGCCGATCGGTCCCGTTCCCCGCATGAACAAGATGCAGTTTTCGTCGATCTTCAGCTCTGGATCGTCGATACGGTGGTGGTAGTCTTCCGGACCCTCGAAGACGATGGCGCGGCCTTCGAACGCTTCGGGGTCCTTCGAGTTCGAGAGATAACGTGACCGAAATTCGTCCGAAATTCCGCTCGTCTTCATCACCGCATTTTCGAACAAATTGCCCTTCAGCACTGCGAAGCCGGCTTCCTTGCGCATCGGCTTGGTCACCGGGAAAATCACCCTGTGATCCAGGACGCTGGCGTTCGCGCAATTCTCGCCTATCGTGCGCCCGTTGACGGTCAGCGCGTCCTCGTGAACCAGCTTTCCCTTCATCAGTTCGTTGACCACAGCAGGAACCCCACCGGCGCGATGGTATTCTTCGCTGAGATATTCCCCCGCTGGCTTCACATTCACGATCAACGGTACCTTGCGGCCGACCTTTTCCCAGTCCTCGATGCTCAGCTCGACGCCGATATGGCGGGCGATGGCATTGATGTGGATGGGTGCATTGGTTGATCCGCCGATAGCGGAGTTGACAACGATGGCGTTTTCGAACGCCTTCCGAGACAGGATGTCGCTGGGCTTCAGGTCCGCCCACACCATCTCGACCGCCCGCCTCCCCGTCTCGTAGGCGATCTGCCCGCGCTCGCGATAGGGTGCGGGAATTGCAGCGCAACCCGGGAGGCTCATGCCGAGCGCCTCGGCAAGTGAGTTCATGGTGGTGGCAGTGCCCATCGTGTTGCAGTGGCCCACCGAGGGAGCGGATGAGGCAACGATATCCATGAACTCGTCATAGCCGATCTCGCCTGCAGCGAACCGCTCGCGGCTTTTCCAGATGATGGTGCCGGAGCCGGTGCGCTCGCCTTTCCACCAGCCGTTCAGCATCGGTCCGCCGGAAAGGACGATGGCGGGAATATTCACGGTGGCTGCCGCCATGATGCAGGCCGGAGTGGTCTTGTCGCATCCCGTGGTCAGCACAACGCCATCCAGCGGATAGCCGTAGAGCACTTCGACGAGGCCGAGATAGGCGAGGTTTCGGTCCAGCGACGCTGTCGGGCGCTTGCCCGTTTCCTGGATCGGGTGAACCGGAAATTCGAGGCACAGCCCACCCGCGGCCGTAATGCCGTCGCGGACACGCTTGGCGAGTTCGAGATGATGACGATTGCACGGCGACAGATCGGATCCGGTCTGCGCGATGCCGATGATCGGCTTGCCCGACTGCAATTCCTCCCGCGTGAGGCCGAAGTTCAAATAGCGCTCCAGATAGAGCGCCGTCATGCCGGGGTTGTCGGGATTGTCGAACCAGAGCTTGGAACGCAGGTTGGCCTTCTTTCGTTCGGCACTCTGCACTGCGGATGCAACGCTTTCGCCTGGCCTCGCCGTGGCACCGTTGGCATGAGGTCTGCTCTTGTTGTTGTCGGCCATTTCCGGATTCCTGTGTCAGTCCGTTTTGTTTCCCGATCCCCGTTCAGAGGGACGAGGAAACCATTCAACCTTCGAATTTTCCGCCGAGTTCGTCCTCGATGTGGGCGAGGATGATCTCGTCGAAGTTGTTCTCCACGGTGAAGCCCAGTTCCCGCGCTCGCTTGGCCTCGACGCGCGGCTTGACGCCGACGATGCGTTGGATGCGTTCGTCGGGTTCGTACCGGATGCGTGCAGCGACCCTCGCGCCGGCAATCCGCTTGAGCGCCGCGATCTGCTCGCCGACGGTGCAGTTGATGCCGGGCACGGTAAGACTGACGTTCGAGCCGAGTTGCTCGCGGTTAAGGCTGGCGGCATGAATCAGGAAGCCCACTGCCGAGCGCGGCGATGCATGAGTGTGCGTGACGGTCTCGGGCACGGGCAGGATCGCTTCCTGCCCGGCCAGAGGCTCACGAATGATGCCGGAAAAAAAGCCGGAGGCTGCGGCATTTGGCTTGCCTGGCCGCACGCAGATGGTCGGCAGCCGGATGCCGACAGCGTCGACAAAGCCCCTGCGTGTATAGTCCGCGAGCAGCAGTTCGCAGATCGCCTTCTGCGTCCCGTAGGATGTCCGCGGCGTCAGGTGGAAATCATCCGCAATGGTAGCGCCGAATGGAGCGCCGAAGACCGCGCCGGACGAAGCGAAGATCAGCTTTGGATGATAGTCGCGATCAGCCTTGCGTATCGATTCCAGCAGATTGTGTGTGCCGCCGAGATTGATCCGATAGCCCTTTTCGAAATCGGCTTCGGCCTCGCCGGACACGACGGCTGCGAGATGGAAGATAATATCGGGACGCTCGCGGATGGCCCTGTCGCTCTCGCCCGGCGCCGAAATGTCCGCTGCGACGGCTTCGACGCTGCCGCCAAATCCGACAGGTGCCGGAGGAGCCACGATATCGATGAGGGTCATCTTGCCGATCGGCTTGCCGTTCAGCCCGCCGTCATTCAGGAGCCGCTCGGTGAGTTTGCGACCGATCATGCCGGCCGCGCCGATTATGAGAATATGCATTTGGTGCTCTACCTCACGCTGATTTCGTCGCCCAAATTGTCCCGATCGCTGAACCGACCGTTGGCGCTCACATGACCAATTCCACGAGGTAAGGCCCAGGCGTTGCCAGTCCGCGACCGAGTTGGTCGGCCAACTCTTCAAGTGTCGTCGCCCGACCTGCCTCCACGCCCATGGAACGAGCAAGGCCAACCCAATCGAGGTCCGGACGCCCGATGTTGAGCAAGTCCAGGGCTTTCGGTCCCGGACTTGGCACACCGACATTCGCAAGTTCCTGCTTGAGGATCGCGTATTCGCGATTGGCGAAAATCACGGTGGTAATGTCGAGGCCCTCGCGCGCTTGCGACCAGAGCGACTGAAGGGTGAACATCCCGCAACCATCCGCCTCGAGACAAAGCACCTTGCGATCAGGACACGCAATTGCCGCCCCGGTGGCCGCTGGCATGCCAAAGCCGATAGAGCCGCCGACGTTCTGAAGCCAGTCATGCGGTCGGGAATTTCTTGTTGCCGGGAACAGCCCGCGGCCGGAGGTCACCGATTCATCGACGACGATGCCCTGGTCTGGAATAAGCGCACCGATTACAGCCGCCAAGCCGGGTAGTGTGATTGCTCCGTGGGGTAAAGCCGGGGGTTCAAGGGCTTCGACTTTTCTATCGGTGCGGGCGCCGATGAGATCCGCGAGGGCCGCCAGCGCCTGAACGATGTCTTCGTCCGGAGTCGCAAGCGTCGCAACTTCGCAGCTTTGCGGCAGCAACACACTCGGCTTTCCAGGATGGGCGAAAAACGCTACCGGCACTTTCGCACCCGCCAGCACGATGGTGCTCAGTTCCCCCAGTGTGTCGAGAGCGTGACTAATTGAATACTGGAGACGTTCGACAGCCAGCCGTCCCGCCCCGCGCTCGAATCTCGGATTGAAGGTTTCCGCGAGAAGGTGCGCACCAGTTGCCTCAGCGATACGGGCCGCATATTTCAGCCCGTCCCCAAGCAGTGCGGCGTTACCCAGAAACAGCAGCTTCGGTCCAGGACCGCGCAGCGCTTCGGCTGCGAGCGTGATTACCTTGTCATCGACGATCGCACGCGCGGGCGGCGGCGGCACTTCAGTCGGTCCGACAGCCTCGCCCCAGGCAGTATCTGCGGGAAGGATCAGCGTCGCCACACCAGCCGTCGGGCTTCGGGCGGCAACGATGGCATCGGCGCCATCTCGCGACACTGCATTCGCATCGCGCGACGTGCGCACCCATTTGGAGAATGGCCGAGCGGTTCCCTCGACGTCGGAAGTGAGAGGTGCGTCGTGCTGGCGATGGTAGCTCGTATGATCCCCGACGATATTGACGACAGGTGTCCGCGCACGCCCGGCATTGTGCAGGTTTGCATTCCCATTCGCGAGCCCCGGCCCGAGATGCAGCAATGTCGCAGCCGGTTTTCCGGTCATGCGGGCGTAGCCGTCAGCTGCTCCTGTTACGACGCCCTCAAACAGCCCCAGGACGCAGCGCATCCCGTCGATGCGATCAAGCGCCGAAACGAAATGCATCTCGGAGGTACCAGGATTCGTAAAGCATACATCCACTCCGCCATCCAGCAGAGTATGCACCAAGCTCTCGGCCCCATTCATTGAATGGGATCCTTCTGAACTTCGATTCTTAATTTTAGGGCTGTCCAGCATTTCTAATAGCTCTTCAAAGGAAGGGGTCTATTTTCGCTTTCCATCGCGCTTAGTTCTTCCGAGGCGCGCGCAGCAAGGTATCTGCTGTCGCTCGCGAGGGTCACGAATTGCCAGCCCTTGGCCGCCATCTTCAGTGCGTAACTGCTGCTCGCGTTATGAAGACCTGGGATCACCTTGTGCCGCTTGCACGCCGCCAGGATGGTTTCGAGCGCCTTGACGACCGGCTCCTCGGTCTGATCGACCTGGGGGGTGCATCCCAATGTAAGCGACAGATCCGCCGGGCCAACGTAGGCTCCATCAACGCCGGGCGTGCTCAGGATTTCGTCAATATTCTCCAGCGCCTCCTTCGTTTCGATCATCGGCATCACGATGACCGTATCGTTGGCGTGCTGGGCGTAGTCTGAACCGGCATACAGGGAGGCCCTTATCGGACCGAAGCTGCGATTGCCTTTCGGGGCATACTTGCAAGCGCGCACGAGTTGCTCTGCTTCCTGGCGCGAATTGATCATTGGACAGATGATCCCATAGGCCCCGGCATCCAGCATTTTCATGATCGATGCCGGCTCGTTCCAAGGTACGCGGACCAGCGGAATTGTGGTCGTCGTCGAGATTGCTTGAAGCATCGTGACAGCGATCTGGTAGTCGATGAGGCCATGCTGCATGTCGATGACCAGAGAATCGAAGCCCTGATGCGCCATGATCTCTGCAGAGAAGCTCGAAGGTATCTGCAGCCAGCCATTGACGACCATGCCGCCACCGGACAACTTCGATCTCACGGTATTCTCGCGCATCTTGAGACTCCTTCCTGGGTAGCCGCCGGCAACTTTCATCACCCTCTTCACGAGGCAGGGTGCTTCGGTTTCGGGGGCTGCTTGTCTCTTATCGTGGCCAAAACAGCTGCGACCTGACGCACCCATCGGGTACCCCGGTCAGCATCAGCTGGTCTCGCGCTATTGCACTAGGCCAAGCAGACTGGTTGGGATGCTGCGCTCACGCGCCGCTCCCCTTGCCAGTCTTCCGGAGAGCTGCGGTTGCCACAGGATCATGCTCGAAGGTAACGGGATCAACGACAACGCCGTAAATGTTACGAGCGGCAGCGGCACTCACCAGACCTTCCTCGACGTCGAAAACGACACGTTCGGGATCGCGGGCATGAGGATCGCCATACCCGCCGGCACCGGATGTTCTCCAGCTGAGCACGTCCCCTTCGTCCAGCGTATAGGTGCCTTTCGAATTGAGCTCGCGCTCGCCGCTTTGGCCGGCATTGAGCAGCGTGACGCCTTTCGTTCCGCTATGGCCTCCGAACAGGCCAAAGGGCGCGAATTTCACGCGATCGCCGAGGTTGAACATCTTCACATTGCCGACTGTCAGCTGCAAATCGCGCCGCACACCGAAGCCGCCACGGAACGTGCCGGCGCCAGCCGAGTCGGGGATCAGGCCGAAATGTTCGAACAACACCGGCCTGCGGCTCTCCTGCACCTCGATGGGCACGTTGCTTGCGTTCGCGGGAAAGGAGGTGGCCTCGAGGCCATCCTTGTTCGACCGCGCACCGACACCACCCATGGTCAGCTCCCAGCAGACGAAAGGCTGGCCCGTCTTCGGATCGAGACCACCAAGGATCGGGTTGAACATATGCGAGCCAGCCGCCAGGCTTCGGCCAGGAACCGCCTGCGAAAGGGCTGCCATCACCACCTCATAGATGCGCGGCGAGTTCACGGCACGGCCGCCGCAGGGTGCCGGCCGGCGCGGATTGAGAAAACAGCCTTCCGGAGCCGTGACCGTAATAGCGCCGATGATCCCCTGATTTTGCGGCAGGTTCGGCAGGGTCACGCTCTTGACCGCCGCAATGGAGTAAGCGGTCGTGTAAGTGAGATAGCTGTTCATGCCGGCGTCGCGCTGTGGGCCGCTCCCGGTCCAGTCGACGTTGATGCTGTCTCCGGAGACCGTTACCGTCACCTTGAAAACAACCGGGTCCGTGCCCGGCCCGACATCGTCCATGCAATCTTCGTAGGAGTAGGTCCCTGGTTTGAGTTCGCGCAATGCATTGCGCATCGCTTCCTTGCTGCGCGACAGGATTTCGGACATGCAACCACGCAGCGTCGGCGCCCCGTAGCGTTGACCGAGTTCACGCAACCGCCGCGACGCACCCATGTTCGAGGCGTATTGCGCGCGGATGTCGCCGAGCACATCGGAGACCCGGACGTTTGCTTCGATCATCCTGAAGATGTCGGCATTTGGCTCGCCCGCCGTGTAAAGGCGGGTCGGCATGATGCGCAACCCTTCCTGGTAGTTGTCGAACAGCCCCGCAACGCTTTGCGATCCGCTGGCCGCCCCACCGATGTCGATCTGGTGCGCGATATTCACGGCATACCCCAGAAGCTGGTTGTCCAGGAAGGCGGGAGAAACCATGTAGATGTCCGGCAGATGCCCAGACCCGATCGCCGGATCGTTGCAGATGATCGCGTCACCTTCGCGAAGCGACTCAAGAGGAAAGTTTGCAAGCATTCTGCGAACCGCGAAGGCCATGGAGCCCAGGTGGCCAGGGCTGTAATCGCCCTGTGCGATAAGGTTGCCGTCGGGATCGAAGACAGCCGTCGAGAAGTCCGTGCCCTCCCGAACCGCAACGGAGTAGGCCGTACGGCTCAGCGTGACGCCCATCTCAGCAGCGATGGTAAGCAGTCCTCCCCAGACGACGGAGAAGGTTACCGGGTCGATTCTTTCCGGTGTGCCCATTTGATTTCCCTCGTAGGAGAAAGTTTCCGGGTCGATCTTTGCCGGTTTGCCCATTTGATTTCCCTCAAACTCCGCGTCTGCTTTTAGTGAAGGTCAACGATGATGTTGCCGGATCCATCGACCTGCGCGAGGCTGTTCGGCAGGATGACGATCGTGGATTCATGTTCCTCGACGAGTGCAGGGCCCTTGAAGCGTTCCCCTGACTTGAGCAGGTACCGGTCGTACACCGGGCACTCGGCAAAGCCGTTCGTCTCCGGGAAGTAGACGCTGCGGTGGTTTTTCAACGCCTTGTCGGCACTGCCCCCCAGTGCGGGCGTCTCCGGGAACGTTAACTTGGGCAGTTCCACACGCGCGCTCAGGTGCAGTTTGACAAACTCGACGCTGTCGTCACGCGAGAATGTGCGCTCTCCATAGGTCTTGCCGTAAACCTTGAAGAAGGCATCACGAACTTCGGATGCAGCCGCATCGTCGGAGGGAAGCTCGACGTTGATTTCATAACCCTGACCGACGAAGCGCATGTCGGCGCTGAAGGTGAAATGAACGTCACGACCGTCGAAAGATCCGGCTGCAATCTGGCGGCGCGCTTCCTCCACCAGAAGCTCGAACGTGTCCGTGACCTGATCCACGTTGGCGTCATTCGTCTCGACGATCAGCGTTCGGGCAAGGTCGAAGCGGACATCGCCCATCAGAAGGCCGACAGCCGACTGCACGCCCGCACCACTCGGAAAGACGATGCGCGTGCAGCCCAGCATGCGGGCGATGCGCCCGCCGTGAACAGGGCCGGCTCCGCCAAACGGGATGAAGGAGAAGTCCCGCGGATCCTTGCCGCGGCCGACCGAGACGACGCGTGCAGCCTCTGCCATCTGAGCAGTAACGACCTCGAAAATCCCCCATGCCGCGGCAGCTGTATCGATTCCGAGGACGTCGCCGACGTGCGTCTGAATGCCCTTGCTTGCCGCGTCGCGATCAAGCGACATCTTGCCGCCGAGGAAGTAGTCCGGGTTGATGTAGCCCAGGATTACGTCCGCGTCGGTCACTGTTGGGCGCGTCCCACCGCGGCCATAGCAGATCGGCCCAGGAACACTGCTGGCACTTTCAGGCCCGACCTTGATCGAGCCCATCTCGATCCGAGCGATGCTGCCGCCTCCGGATCCGATCTCGACCAGATCGATCGCCGGGATATCGATGGGCAGACCGCTGTTGGGCTTTAGGTTGACCATGTCGACCTCGAACTGGCCGGCAAGGAAGGGCTTGCCATCCTCGATCATGCACACTTTGGCGGTGGTTCCGCCCATGTCGAAGGAGATGATGTCATTGCCCGCAGCCTTGGTGTAGCGCGCGGCGGTCAGCACACCCGCTGCGGGGCCTGATTCAACGATTCGTATCGGGAATTTCTTGACGATCTCGGGGGTCGCGATGCCGCCGTTCGATTGCATGATCAGCAGCTCGCCCTTGTATCCGCGCTCTCGCAGACCATCGACCAACCGCTTGACGTAACGCTGAACGGGCGGGACCACATAGGCATTCAGAGTCGTCGTGCTGCCGCGCTCATACTCGCGAAGAACCGGCGAGATTTCGGATGAAAGCGTAACCGCGATCGACGGTGCGACCTCACCCAGGATCTCCGCAACGCGCTGCTCATGGGCAGGATTGGCGTAGCTGTGGAGGAAGCAGATGCCCACCGACTCGATGTCTGCGCTCAGCATTTCGGCAGCAACGCGCCGGACGGCATCCTCGTCCAGCACCTTGTGCACCGTACCATCAAACAGCATCCGTTCCGGCACTTCCCAGGTGTATTTGCGCCGAACCACCGGAACCGGCCGATCAACGCTCGTGTCGTAGATCTCGGCGCGCCGCTGACGTCCAATGATCTGAACATCGCGAAAGCCTTGGGTTGTGATCAAAGCCGTCTTTGGTCCGTTTCTCTGGATGATTGTGTTCGTGGCAATTGTTGTCGCGTGACGCACATCCGAAACATCGGCGACCGAAATCCCCATCACCGCCGTTATTTGTTCAATGCCGTCGAGAACAGCCAGCGATGGATCTGCCGGCGTTGTCAAAAGTTTCAGAAACTCAATTCCGTGATCCAGATCGTTGAACAGCGCGAAGTCTGTGAACGTGCCGCCAACATCTACGCCTATTCGATAGCTCATCTCACCCTCAGCAAAACCAAAATTGCCCGCCAATCAATCGTTGGGCTTAGCGGAAATTATTTCCGCATATTTCGAACCAAAGCGCAAGACCCTTTCGCGCGAAAATTAGGGCGAATGCGTTGGTCCGACGTTTTCTGCGATTTGCTCGGTGATACGGCCCATGCGCTTGGGCCCTGGCCGGCCCGTTCACAGCCGCCGCGAGTGGCGGTGCGGCATCGAACGCGGTTGGGAAATTGATGCCCCTCCGAGGATCCACCAAGGCTCCGAATCGCTCAGTTCCGGAAACGGCGCGGTTTCGGGTATACTCCGGCGACCGGCAAATCCGACAACAAGGATCAGCCACGCCCTACGAATGGCATGTTGGTAGCCATCACGGTCATGGTCAGGATGTTTGCCGACAATGGCAATGAGGCCATGTGCAACACGGCGGCGACAACATTGGCTACATCCATCACAGGTTCAGGGATGAGGCGACCGTCTGCCTGTCGCGCGCCAGTTGTCATTCTGGATGTCATCTCGCTTGCGGCATTGCCGATGTCGATTTGGCCACAAGCGATGTTATGAGGGCGCCCGTCGAGGGCGCATGCTTTGGTAAGGCCGGTGATCGCGTGCTTGGTGGCTGAATAAGGTGCCGACATAGGCCGCGGCGTATGAGCCGAGATGGAGCCATTGTTGATGATCCGCCCGCCCTTGGGAGATTGTTGTTTCATGACTCGGAAAGCCTGGCGAGCACACAGGAACGGCCCCGTGAGGTTGGTGTTGACGATTGCTGTCCAGGCCTCCAGCGGAAGTTGGTCGATGTCGACAGCAGGAGCCGAGATTCCGGCATTGTTGAAGACGACGTCGACGCGACCGAACCGCTGGACAGCGTGGTCGAACAAAGCTTCCACCGCCGCAGCGTCCGTCACGTCGGCCGGGTGCGACAGTGCCCTCTCCCCGGTTGCGCCGGCCGCAGCAATTGTCTCGGCCAGCCGGTCGGCGCGACGCGCGGTGACGATGACATTGTACCCGGCTTCGAGAAAGGCGATCGCGGTCGCCCGGCCGATACCGGATGATGCCCCGGTGATCAACGCCACTCTTCCCTCATTCATGTTGGGTCTTTCCTGCTGATTGTTCGTCATGTTTTTTGTGCCTCTGTGCAGATAATCTCTTCCGGCAGCGCCAGTTGCGCCAGCCGTTCAGGCTCGGAAGCCCGCAAATCTTCGCGCGCCCTCAAGCAGGCGCGAGCTGCGTATTGGATCGGGGATATGAGCGCCGGTGCGCCGTTCAGCTCAAGCAATGCCAGGGATTGACGGGACAATTGATCGATTTGTGGATTGGCCTGATCCAGCCAACAACAGCTTGGACCCTGCCTGTCTCATCGGACCGTCGATCCATCAGCCACAGGGTTTTATCCCAACCCTGAAACGGCGCTGATGTATCTTGATATCACTCCTCGGTCTTGGGTGATGGCGATTGCGCTTCCAGAATGCTCTCGACCTTGCGAACAAGGTCCGCAAGCCGAGGTCCAACTTCATTCATCAGGAAGCCAGGATCGAGATAGTCGGCAATTCCACCGCAGTTGAAAGCGACGACGTTGCCAGTATCGCGCATTCGCAGAGGCACGGCGACCGCTCGAATATGCGACAGCCACATCCTGTCGGCGATGCAAAATCCCTTCTCGCGAAACAAGGCAACGTTGTCGTCGATCTGTCTGCGAAAACTATCCAGGTCGGGAATCTTGGACTTCAGCAAGTCCAACACCTCCTGCCGTTCGGCATCATCGAGGCCGGCCAGATAGGCATGGCCCATCGCAGTGCGCTCGATCGGAACACGCGAGCCAACTTCAAACTTCAATGAGAACTGGTCCTCCACGCTCTCCCTCGCGGTGTAGAGCATCTTGTCTTCGTAGCGACGCGCAATGCACACCGGAACATGCGAAAATCCCGCAAGCTCTTTCATGAGTGGACGTGCAACGTGGCTTACCAGGTCGTTGGCCATGTAAAGGTAACCCAACGCAAGACAGGCGTCGCCCAGCCGATATTTGCCGACCTCGGGCAAATATTCGACGTAGTTCAGATTTCCCAAGGTGTAGCAAAGCCGCGAAACCGTGGCGTTCGAAAGACCTGAAAGTCGAGCCAGATCTGTTGTACCCAGCACCTCCCCGTTACCCAGGAAGCGAAGCAGCGCGAGTCCTCTCGAAAGCGCCGTCACAAACTGCCTATCGCCCGAATCTTCTTCGAAATCGGCTATCGGCAATGTCTGCGCTCTTTTTCTCATTCGGGTCCTCTTAGATCGCGCCAGGGATTGGAGGCCACCTTTCGGTGATAACCAGCCTCCATTCTCTCATAGCCTTCCAACGTTGCGAAGCAAGCTGGCCACGATGGATCATAAAGTCGGCGCCAGGACATCGGCCCTGCTCCTCTGATTGCTCTTATACGCTGCCAGCGTACCGCCCCGTATGATCTTGCCAGGAAGGGGATGCCCGACGAGCTGTTCGACGCGAAGTGACACCTCGCGGAGTCGGTCCAGATCGATGCCCGTCGAGATACCCATCTCCTCACACACATAGACCAGGTCTTCCGTGCAAATATTGCCGGCGGCGCCCTTGTGGCCGGCGAAGGGGCAGCCACCCAACCCGCCGACGGAGGAATCGAATTCCGCCACGCCAAGTTCCATCGCCGCCACCGCATTCGCCATCGCAGCGCCGCGCGTGTCGTGCAAGTGAAGCTTGATGGCGATATGCGGCCAGCGCTCCCGCACCGCCGAGATCGTCCGCTTGACCTGCAGCGGATTGGCCCAGCCCATCGTGTCGGCCAGCGTCACATGCTTCAGCTTGGTACCATTGTCATCGAGGATTCGGCTCGCCCGGTCGATAAGGCCGATCACCTTCTCCAGCGGCACGTAGCCCTCGAAGTTGCAGCCGAAGGCGGCCATAACGGCGATCATCGTCGCGTCAATGCCTGCCTCCCGGAACAATTCGATCCATTGCGGAAATTCCTCGAAGGTCTGGTCGATGCTGCGGTTGGTATTGCGCTTGACGAAGGTCTCGCTGGCGGTGATGGAGATCTGGCCGTAAACATCCGCCCGCCCCGTGGCCAGCGCATCCTTGAGCCCGCGCGGATTGAGCAGGACCACACGATAGGCAACATCCAGGCGCCGGCCCAGCTTTTCCAACACTTTGTCGGTGTTCGCCATCTGCGGAACCGCTTTCGGATTGACGAAGGATCCGACCTCGATGTCATGAAACCCGCAAGCCAGAAGATCGTCGATCATCGTCACCCTTTCGTCGACCGAAAGGATTTTCGGTTCGATCTGCAGGCCGTCCCGCGGGCCGACTTCGACGATGTTCACTGATTTCGGCAGGTCATACATGATGTCCTCATCATTCTTTGCGGCCCGGTCGGCGGACGGCGGTCACCGCAGGGCTATCAGCGTCGATAGCGACGCTGCATCCAGAAATTGGTAATGGCGGTCAGGATCAGCGTCGTCGCCATCAGGACGAAAGCGACGGCCGCGCCGAACGGCCAGTTGTTGAGCTGGAACTGCTCGTAAACCAAGGGCGCCATCATCATGAACTTCGGCCCACCCAGCAACACCGGCGTCGCATAGGCGTTCACGGCCAGGATGAAGGTGAGGATCGTGCCGGCAAGGATGCCGGGAAGCGCCATCGGCCAAAGCACCCGCCGAAACATGATCCAAGGGCCGGCGCCGAGGCTCAGGGCAGCCTCTTCCAACGAGTGGTCGATCCCTTCGATCACGCTTTGCAGGGTCAGGACCATGACCGGCAGGTTGATGGCGACGAGGCCGATGATAACTGCGGTCTCGGTATACATCATCTCGATCGGCTGGGTGATGATGCCAAATGACATCAGTCCGGTGTTGATCATGCCCTTGCTGCCAAAAAGCGTCATCCAGCCAGCCGCCCTGACTGCATTGTTGACGAACATCGGCAGTACGATCAGCATGATCATAAGGTTCTTGAAGCGCGACCGGGTGCGCGCCAGCACATAGGCGAGTGGGAAGCCGAGAACCAGACAGGCGACCGTACAGATGAACGCGACCCGCACGGTGGTGTAGAGAACGGTCCGATAGTACGGGTCGACGAAGAATTTGACGTAGTTCTCGGCGGTGACCGCGTCGATCATCAGACCGCGCGCCGAGTACTGGTTTAGGCTGTAGCGAAACAGGATGAGGATCGGGATCAGAAGCCCGAGCGCGACGATGGCCGTCGCCGGCCCCATAAGGGCGCTCGCGGACAGGCGCGTGACATTGCGCCCTTCGTCCGTCCCACTTGCCGTGATCGTCGTCGCTACGGCCATGCCGTTTCCCCTGTTCCTGTCTGGCCGGAGCCCCTCCCGTCGGATGGAAGGGAGGGGCCGGTTCGGATCAGCCCTTGAAGCTCTTGTTCCACCAGTCACGCAGGGCGATGTCGTTCTCGCTCAGATAGGCGTAGTCGAGATCGACGAGTGCTGCGAGTTGCTCCTTCGAAAAGCCCATGCGCTCGTTGAGTTCAGGGGCAATTTCGGCGTTGGTCACAGTCGGTGGATAGCCCAGCTTGGTGGCAAAGCCCTCCTGCGCCGGCTTTTCGAGCATTGCGTCGAGGAAGGCATAGGCACCGTCCGCGTTGGGCGCGTTTTTCGGCACTGACCAGCCCAGGACAAACTTGAGAGCACCCTCGCTCGGCACCGCCCCGGCCACATTGATCCCGGCATCCTTCCACTGCACGGCGCGCGCTTTCCACATGATGCCAAGCGAGCACTCCTCGGTCTTCAGCCCCTGCGCAAAGGCCTCGTTGGTCGGGTAGATGCGCACACCCGCCTTGCGCAATTCGAGCAGCAGTGCCTTGCCTGGTTCGACGTCATGCACCGTGCCCCCCATCGCCAGCGATGCCGCCGTCATCACATACTGGTACTGGATGTCGATGAGACCGAGCTTGTCGCCGTGCTTGGGATCGAGGATCTCCTTGTAGCTCTTCGGCGCCTCGATAAGTTTCGGGTTGTAAAGACCGACAGCGGCCGTATAGCCGGAACCGACACCATAGGGATATTTCATCGACGGCAGAAGATTTGCCGCGTTCTTCAGGCGGCTGTAGTCGATCTCTGCGAGGACACCGGCCTGGCCCATCTGGAACCAGGCAAGCGCCGACAGGCCCTGCACGTCGGTGGTGCCACGCGGCAGCCGGGCTTCGGCGATCATCTTGTTGCGGCGGTCGAGGTCGTTTGCC
The DNA here is from genome assembly GCF_040323155.1 of Mesorhizobium sp. M0060. Lineage (NCBI taxonomy): Bacteria > Pseudomonadati > Pseudomonadota > Alphaproteobacteria > Hyphomicrobiales > Phyllobacteriaceae > Mesorhizobium > Mesorhizobium sp. M0060. The sequence goes on along the minus strand of NZ_JAMYUP010000020.1, from coordinate 14,845 downwards.
ACGGCGTCGACCACATCCCATCCCGCGGGCTTGAGAACCCCGTCCACGATGAACTGGTCGACGAGATGCTGGTAGTCGCCCCCCGAGGTCCCCACCACAATCCGGCCCTTGGAATCGGCCCGTGCCGCGAAAGGCAGGCCGGCGGCGATGCCCGCGGCGGCCACTCCCTGCAAGACCTGGCGACGGGACGGGTTAAAGCTCAAAAATGTCTTCTCCACTGTTCCACTCCGTTTGTTTATTGGTTGCTTCAATAATCCAAGGTGTTGAGCGGGGCCGCCCGCGACGCCTCTAGTCATCGCCTGCCGTGAAGACGTTGGCAGAGGCCGCCGGCCAGCTGACGAAGACCTCGTCGCCGATCTGCGGGAGATTGTTTTCCGCACGATTGGGAATCTGGACGATCACCCGCTCCTCTGACGCGAGGCGAACATGAACGTCGAGGAGGCCGCCCAGGTAGGAGACGAACTCCGTCGTCCCGGGCAGGCAGTTTTCCGCATTGACAGGTGCATTCGGCGCAACGGTGATGCGCTCCGGCCGCAGGGCGATCACAGCCAGGCCGGTGACACCCGAGGCCCCGTTGGCGCAACGGATCTCGAGACCGCCGGACGTCCGGAACCGCCCCGGCGCCTCGATCATCCCCTCCAGAAAAGTGCTGCGACCGACGAAGCCGGCAACGAAGCGATCGGCGGGCCGCTCGTAAAGATCGCGCTGGGTGCCGACCTGGCGCACCCGTCCTTCGCTCATCACTACAAGGCGATCCGCCATCGTCAGCGCCTCTTCCTGATCGTGCGTGACCATGACGGTGGTGATGCCCAGGGCACGCTGCAGTTCGCGGATCTCGACCCGCACCTCGTGACGCAGCTTCGCGTCAAGATTAGAAAGCGGCTCGTCGAGGAGGAGGACGTCGGGCCGAAACACGAGGGCCCGGGCCAACGCCACCCGCTGTTGCTGCCCGCCTGAGAGTTGGCGCGGCAGCCGCTCGCCGAAGCCGGCAAGGCGCACCAGCCGCAGCGCCTCTTCGACTCTGGGCGCGATCTCGGCCGGGCTCACCTTGCGCATCTCAAGCCCGAAGGCGACATTCTGGGCGACCGTCAGATGCGGGAACAACGCGTAGCTCTGGAACACCAATCCGGTATCGCGCTTCCACGGCGGCAGCCCGGTAATGTCGCGCCCACCGAGACGGATTGCCCCCGAGGTCGGCTCGACGAAGCCGGCGATCATCCGCAGCGTCGTCGTCTTGCCGCAGCCGGAAGGCCCGAGGAGAGCCACGAACTCGCCCTCGGCAACCGAAAGGGTGATGTCGCGGGCCGCGTGGAACTCGCCATAGCGTTTGGAAAGGCCGTTCAAGTCGAGCTGTGCCATCGTTAACCTCAAACTACCCGGCTGATCTTGACGAAGCGGTCGGTGATCAGCATTGCAACGCCGACCAGAAGGATCTGCAGCACCGAGACCGCGGCGATCGTGGGGTCGATCTTCCATTCAAGGTACTGCAGGATCGTGATCGGCAAGGTCGTGCTACCAGGCCCGACCAGAAACAGGCTCATTTCGAGGTTGCTGAACGATGCAACGAAGCCGAACATGGCCGAGGCTACGATGCCCGGCAGCATCGAGGGCAAGGTCACGCGGCGGAACGTCGTCCAGCGATTGGCCCCGAGATTCTGCGCCGCTTCCTCCAACCGGAGGTCGAAATTGGCAAGCGTCGCAACGATCAGGCGCACCACCCATGGGATCACCAAAAGCGTGTGACCGGCGACAAGGCCCGTCAGCGACCCGAGGACCGGCATGTTGCCGTTGGTTTTGATCTCGATCTCGACTTCGAAAACATAGAAGGCCGTACCGAGCACGACGCCAGGGACCATCAGCGGAAACAGCAGCAGGCTGTTGAGGAACTCACGCCCGAAGAAGCGAAAGCGCGAGATGCACAAGGCTGCCGGTATGCCCACCACCATTCCGATCGCCGTGGCAACGACGCCGACCTGCAAACTGAACCAGAAGCCGTCTAGGAACTGCTGGTTGTTGGCAATCTCGGCATACCAGCGCAGTGAATATCCGTCTGGCGGGAAGGAGGGGATTTCCTGGCGGTAAAAAGAGAACCACGTCACGAAGATAAGCGGCGTCAGGATAAAGAGCAGGCATAGACCCGCAGCTGCCTTCAGCAGCCAGCGCCCCAGCTTTCGCCGGTCGAAAGCTCGGACCTGTGTCGATCCCAAGTCTCTTGCGGCCCCGTTCAGCCCTTGGCCCTTGTCAGTTGCGCTGGCGGCAGAGAGTCCGCTCATGGCAAGATTCTCGCACGATCGAACCCGTTGTCGCGAAATTGACCACACATCATCGCAACAAACGCTAGCCTCGAAGGCTCCCGACAAGATCTGGAAACGCCGAAAATCATAGTGTTGTGTTCTTCCTCCTGCCCGGCACCCCAATCGGGCCGACCGGCTTCCAAAAGTCCCCTGTCGAGCTGCCGGGATTCTCCTCATAACGCTCAACGGAAATAATTTCCGCATATTTTGAATTAAAGCACAAGCCCCTTTGCGCAAATAAATGGCAGCACCTGGAAGGACGTGCGCCAAGCCTATTGTGCTTCTCAAAAAAATATGCAGAAATAATTTCCGCAAAACGTGAACCGCCGACCGGAACGTTGCAAGACGCGCCCATTGGACGCCTGAGGTCAGACGGATGGCCGGCTTCTAACGTCCTTGGTGGAGGACCCAGTTCTAGTCGGATATTTTTGATGACCCAAGCCCGCAATCCTTGGCAACATCGGGCTGGCCGATTTTTGGGCGGACGCTTGAGTGTGGAATATTAGAGGAAACGAAAGGGCAGCGAGTGATGTCTTCGGAGTATGACTATTCGAGATATGTTGGGCTAACAGCGCCTCCGACAACGGCCGCGCTCCCCCTCGAACAGGACACGCTGCGCCGGTTCGTCCAGGCGATCATGGACGACGACCCGATATATTACAACGAAGAGGCGGCAAGGGCCTCGAAATACGGCGAAATTGTCGCTCCGCCGTTCTATCCGCTGCATGCATTTCGTCGGGCTTCGGGAACGCCGGATCCATTGGAAGTGATCATTGAGCGCCCTGACGCCGATGGCGCGGGTGACGGTGCTGACGCCTACTATGGCCTGGAACATATCAAGGTGCCGTTCAACCGCATCCTGAACGGCGGCATCGAGGTTGAAACGTATCGCTGCTTACGGAAGGGAGAAAAGGCTGTGGCCACCCCGCGCTACTCCAGCGTGACACCCAAGAAAGGAGCGAGCGGAGATTTTCTGCTCGTCACGATCGAAACACGATTCACAACAGAGGCAGGCGAATTGCTGATGATCAGCAGGCATACAATGGTGTGGCGGTAATGGGCGGCTCTCTCTATTTCGACGACGTCGAGGTCGATCAGACCTTGCTGCGGGTCAAGAAGGGGCCGATGACCACGACGCACATCATGCGCTGGTCTTCCGCAATCGAGAACTGGCATCGCATCCACTACGACCAGCGATTTGCCATCGACCACGACAAGCTGCCCGACGTGCTCGTGAACGGTTCGTGGAAGCAGCACATTCTGGCGCAGGTGATGAAGGATGGTCTTGGGCCAAATGGATGGCTGTGGAAGATAAAGTTCCGCTACGACAAGATGAATGTCGCGGGCGACACGATCTACGCAGAAGCCAAGATTGCCGAAAAGCAGGTTCTTGGCGGGCTGGGTTTTGTGACGTGCCGGCTCTTCCTGACGGATCAGAACGATACCGTGAACACAAACGGGTGGGCTATCGGCGTATTACCCCTGCGCGGCGGCCGTGAGGTCCCCTACCCCTTCGTTGTCGATCCCGCCTACGCCGATCTCAATCTCCCGAACTATCGATGAGGGCGCAACGATGGGCCTGACACTACCGGATGTGCTGCACCACAATGTTCGTCATTTCGCGCAGAAATGTGCGGTTACGATGGACGATCATGAACTGAGTTTCCTGGCTCTCGCACGCCTGGTCGCCGAAGCGCGGAATTGTCTCGGTCCGCATGTCTCGGCTGGAGATCGGGTTGCGATATGGATGCCGAATTCCTTCGCCTGGATCGCCAGTTTCCTTGCAGTCCAGGAGTTGAACGCAATCGCCGTACCCATTAGCACGCGGCTTACCGCGGCCGAAGTTAGTGGGCTGCTTGACGATAGTGGCGCCAAGGTGATTGCCGTTGTTCCCAAATACCGTGGACGCAACTATCTCGAGGAAGCCGCATCCATCGACGCGCAGCTTGCATCGGTGATTGTCGAAGGCCCCGGCGATGGTTTGGCGGGAGATTGGAAGGCGCGTCTCCGATACCAGATTGCGAACGAAAATTCCTCGGAACTGCCCGATGGCGTCTTCAGCATCCTCTACACATCAGGGACGACTTCGAAACCCAAGGGTGTGATGATCACAGCCGAGAGCTATCTGCGAACAGCGCAGTATGCTGCATTCTGTCAGCGCCTGACACCGTCCAGTCATTTCATCAGCCCTGCCCCCTTCTTCCATTGCAGCGGCAGCATGCATGCGATCACCACGTGTCTGATTGCAGGGTGCACCCTGCACTCGATGTCAAGCTGGGACCCCGAACGCCTGCTCGATCTGGCCGAGCGGCACCGGGCCGACGTGTCCCACGGCGTTTTCTTCCGCGATGTGCTCGCCCTTGGCGTCGAGAAGGTCCGCACCAAACTCGCAACGGTCAAGGTGGGCTATGATCACGCCGGAGCCCAGATGCGACAGCTTCATGATGAGATCGGAATCTCTGGAATCTCCAACCTGTACGGCATGACCGAAACGTCGGGGATGTTCACTATGTGGTTCCCGGACGATCCGCTGATCAAGCGAATGTCCGCGAATGGCCGACCGCAGCCAGGCAACGAGATTCGGATCGTCGACGCCGAAAGCGGCGTGCCGCTGGCCAACGACTGCTTGGGAGAACTTCAGCTCCGCGGACCAACCATCACACCAGGCTACTTCGCCCAGCCCGAGGCCAACCGTCAGGCATTCACGCAGGACGGATGGTTCCGCACCGGCGACCTCGGCTCCATCTCACCGGACGGTGAATTGCGCTACGTGGCGCGCCTGAAGGAAATCATTCGCGTCGGCGGCGAGAACTTTGCGCCCGCCGAAGTGGAGGATGTGCTGCGCGGCGAGTCCGGCCAGAAAAATCTCTGCGTGCTCGGCTTGCCCGACGAGAGATTGCAGGAGATTCCGGTTGCAGTCGTCGTGGCCAACGGCCCGGTGGTCTGGGACGAGGTACTGGCCGGTATGCGCAGGCGCCTGGCCAAGTTCAAAATCCCGCAGCAGATCTTTGTCATCGATGAGCTGCCGACGACACCGGCCGGCAAGATCCAGCGCAACGTGCTGGCAAGCCGGATTGCTGAAGGCAAGCTGACCCGGGTCGCGTGACAGGCGCGTGGAACCACGTGTTCCTCAACCGCACAGGTGAAGAAATACGTTCACATCGCATTCGCAGCCTGACGCGCTTTGTCGTGTCCGGTAGCCGCATACTGAAGGGATTATTCGCATGAAACTGGTGTATTTCGATGACTTCAGGTTGGGTATCCTGAAGGATGGGGCTGTCTTTGATATTTCCTCCATTGCCGACGAAATGCCGAAGACAGCGCCTCAAGACTTGATGGCGGGCCTGATTGCCCGGTTCGACCATTTTCGCGCGCGACTAGAAGGCGCGACAACGAACGGCGGCGGCATCCCCGTCGGAAGCGTGCGGCTGCGGCCGCCACTGCCGCGACCTGCCAATATCGTATGCATGGCGCTCAACTATTTCGACGGCAAGATCGGGCCAGAGCGCGCGCCGATCGACTCGTTCACGAAAGCCGCCGGGTCCATCATCGGTCCAGACGACACGATGATCCTGCCCGACTATCCTGCCATCGCCTTCGAAGGCGAGGCGGAAATGGCCGTCGTCATCGGCAAGCGCGCCACAAACGTTAGCGAGGCGGACGCGATGGACCACGTGTTCGGCTACATGAATTTCATTGATGGCTCGGCGCGCGGCGCCTCCTCGCTGTTCCAGGTCAAGGCGCGCGAAACCTTTGCCCCGATCGGTCCCTATCTGGTGACGGCGGATGAAGTGCGCGATCCGTACGATCTGCGAGTTCGGCTATGGATCAACGGAGCCCTGAAGCAGGATTTCAACACCGGCGCCATGGCTCATCGGATTGCGCGCTGCATTGCCTGGGTCAGTTCGGTGCATACGTTGGAACCGGGCGACGTCCTGGCAACCGGAACAAGCCACGACGGATTGTCGAGCTTCCAGGATGGCGATCTCGTGGAATTGGAAACTGAAGGGCTCGGCAAACTGCGCGTTCGGGTCCGTGACGACCTTAAGCGGACCTGGGAGCGGGACAGCTGGCTGGAGCGTCGGGCAAAAGGAATTCCGGAAAATGCGAACCGCCAGCTATCCGGAAAACACGCGCCGGAACGCAATCCACAGACCTGACGACCCGCTCGCAATTGCAAGGATCGCAGCTCGGATTTCGGATTGCGTTTGAACGTTTCGCTGTTCCGATCACCAAGCGCTGCCGCAGTGCGATCATCGAATTTGGCGACACCAAGGAAGCAGATGAACAGCCATGGTCTACGAATACAAAGACGTCTTGCTGCTGATCGATGGAAACTGGATTCCTGCGACGGATGGCAAAACGATCCCTGTCGTTGATCCTGCCACGGAAGAGGAAATCGGGACTGTCGCTTGGGCCGAGCAGCCAGACCTGGATGCAGCCCTGAAAGCTGCCGGCAAGGGGTTCGATGTCTGGCGCCAAATATCTGCGTTCGACCGTTCCAAGATCATGCGCAGGGCGGCTGACTTGCTCCGGGAACGGGTCCCTTACATTGCGTGGCTGATGACGCGCGAACAGGGCAAGCCCCTGGCCCAGTCGACAATCGAGGTGTCTGCTGCTGCCGACATCATCGACTGGTTCGCCGAGGAGGGAAAGCGAACATACGGCCAGGTGATTCCTGCCCGATCGCCAAATGTCATCCAGATGACTGTGAAGCTTCCGGCTGGGCCTGTCGCAGCCTTCACGCCGTGGAACTTCCCGATCAATCAACTCGTCCGCAAGCTCTCGGCTGCGCTGGCCGCCGGATGCTCCATTGTTGCCAAGGCGCCTGAGGAAACGCCAGCCTCGCCCGCGGAGCTTTTCTGCTGCTTCCTTGACGCGGGTGTTCCTGCTGGCGTCGTCAATCTCGTATATGGCGTGCCCAGCGTGGTCTCCGAATATCTGATCGCCAGCCCCGTGATACGCAAAGTCACCTTCACTGGTTCAACGGCAGTCGGAAAACGTCTCGCCTCTCTGGCCGGACAGCATATGAAGCGGGCAACGATGGAGCTCGGCGGCCACGCTCCGGTCATCATTGCCGACGATGCGGATCTCGATCGGGCGGTATCGCTGATGTCGGCGCACAAATTTCGCAACGCCGGGCAAGTGTGCATATCGCCAACCCGTTTCCTGGTCCAGGAAGCCGTGGCTAAGCGTTTTCTCGATGGCTTCACCGAGGCAGTCGGGGCAATCAGGGTGGGCAATGGCCTTGATGCCGAGACGGCGATGGGACCGCTCGCCAATGAGCGTCGCATGCTTGCTCTCGAGGCCATGGTTAGCGACGCCGTGGATCATGGCGCAAAATTGATCGCCGGAGGACGGCGGATCGGCAACATCGGTTACTTCTTCCAGCCGACCATTCTGGCCGATGTACCGATTTCGGCAAACATCATGAATGACGAGCCTTTTGGTCCGGTGGCGGTGATCAATCGATTTGCCGATCTGGACGAGGCGATCGCTGAGGCCAATCGCCTGCCCTATGGCCTGGCGGCATATGCTTTCACCGGCTCTGAGAAGAGTGCGACGAGACTAGGCCTGGAGGTCGATTGTGGAATGACGACCATCAATCATCTCGGCTTCGGACTGCCTGAAGTTCCGTTCGGCGGCATCAAGGATTCCGGATACGGGACGGAAGGCGGTTCCGAAGCGATCGAGTCGTATTTGGAAACGCGATTCATCTCCAGGGTCGGCTGATCACGGCTGCATTTAACCACACGCTCTGCCGACGGCACATTCGTGTGGCGCACGGTCGGCGCGATACGCGACGGAGGTAAATTTGACGAATCGTCTTCGATGGCTCGGCCATTCAGGTTGGCAGATTACGACCGGCAAGGGCAAAGTGTTCCTCATCGATCCCTGGCTCACCGGCAATCCGCTTGCGCCCCTTAGGCTGGACGAGTTGCCTGCAGCCGACTTCGCCTTGTTCACCCATGATCATGAAGACCATACCGGCGATGCCGTGGCGGTCAGCGCGCATACTGGCGCGGTTCTGGTCGGGCAGCCGGAAACGACGAGTGCCTTTCAAGAGAGAGGCGCCAAACGGGTATTGGCCATGAATATCGGCGGCTCAGTCGATCTCGATGGCGTTATCGTGACGATGACGGACGCTTGTCACACCAGCGCGACAGGCGTCCCTGCAAGCTACGTCCTGACCCTCGAGGACGGAAAGGTGCTCTACCACGCCGGCGATACCGGCCTGCACGCCAACATGGCAATTTGGGGCGAACTGTTCGACATCGATATCGCGCTGCTGCCGATTGGCGACAGGTTTACCATGGATGCCCGGCAAGCCGCCAAGGCCCTGAAGCTTCTGAGAGCCAAAGCCGTATTGCCAATGCATTACAAGACATTTCCGCTATTGGCACAGGACGCGACGCAGTTCGTTAAATTTGCAGAGCGCGAAGCGCCCAGAACGAAAGTTCATGTGGTCGAACCAGGTGAAGAGCTCACCTTCTAGGCCGCCACGACGGATCATGGAACATTCAATGCGCCGCCGCATCCTTCACGCCCATCAGCGCAGAACTTCTCCAACCGCCAGCGCGGCGTAGCCGGTGCCGGTTACTGCCCTTCAACGGCGGCGTGGACGCCGCGCGGAGGAAAGAGTCCGAAGGAGAAAAACGACATGGCAAACGGCCAGAGTTCTGCAATTCGCGGCCTGGGTTTCGGTTTGCTCTCTTTCGCATTGTTCTCCACCCATGACGCGATCATCAAAGTGCTCGGGAACACCCATTCTGTTTTTCAAATCCTCTTTTTTGCTTTGATGTTCGCGTTTGCGCCGATGACGGTGCTGGTGCTGGCCGACCGCGTCGTCGGCAATTTTCGACCGCGTCATCCATGGTTAGTCCTTTCACATTCCGTACTGTCTTTGATTGTGATGTCGGGCTCGTTCTACGCCTTTGTTAGGTTGCCCCTTGCCGAGGTCTATGCACTACTTTTTATGATACCATTGCTGATCACGGCGCTGTCCGTACCACTGCTCGGTGAAACAGTCAGGACATCGCGCTGGATCGCCATTGCCGTTGGACTGATCGGCGTCATGATTGTTCTGCGGCCAGGCGCAACATCATTGTCTTTGGGGCACCTCACGGCTGTTTTGGGGGCCTTCGCGAGTGCACTGGCAAAGATCATCGTGCGCAAGATCGGGGGTGAGGAGCGTCCGGCAGTGATGGTCCTCTATCCCATGCTGACATCGCTCGTTGTGATGGGTGCAATCCTTCCCGCAGTCTATGTACCCGTGGAACTTCCATCCCTTGGATTGATGGCTGCAGTCGGTCTGATCTCCGTCACCGGCCAATTATGTACCATCGCCGCGTACCGCTTCGCACCCGCGGCGGTTGTCGCGCCAACGCAGTATAGTCAAATCCTTTGGGCGACCGGATTTGGCATCGCGCTTTTCTCCGAACACCCAGACGCATCGGTAGCGATCGGAGCCGGTGTGATTATAGCTTCGGGCATATTTATTGCTTGGCAGGAAAGGCGCAATATGCCGCGCGAGAACACATGAAAGTGCGACATTGGCGGTCATGCAAAACGTTGCCCGCCCACTCGAGCGGGCCGAGTTCGAGACCTGAAAGCGGACATATCATCGGGTCGCATAAGCGCCCGAGGGCGGCCCCTTAGCTGACATCTACGTCAGATATTCTCCGGAGTGACAATTTCAAAAGGTATAGACCGTTGAAGGGTAGCGAGCGGTGCTTGTGGTCCAATGACATCGATCATCGTCTGCACGAGAAGGGCGGAGGTCGCCTCAAGCGGATGACAGAGAGCTGCAGTAATCAGTCCCTCAGACAATCCCTTACGCGTCTCGGGTCCGATGTCACGGCATACCACCTTGATCCCCGATCGCCTCTCGGGAGACACTTCCCTTAGCGCACGAAGCACACCGGTTATTCCGCCGCCGACGATCAGAATGCCGACAAGATCGTCGGTTGACTTTAGAAGCTCGGCCACCATTCGGTAGGCCTCACTCGATTCCTCATGAGTGGGACGGCTTTCCTCTGCCATCAGTCGTGAAGCGTGCTCGCGCAAATAGGAGCGGAAGCTGGCGTCCGCGACATCCTGGCATTGATAGCGATGATTGCCTATGAAAACCGCAATACGACCAGGACCTTGGGTGGTTTGCGTAATCAGGAAGGCCGCAGTGCGCCCCAGCTTCCAGTTGTCGGTGCCCACATAAGCTGCCCTTTCCGGCGCGGACTGATCCGTGATGTAAGAGACAACCGGTTTCCCCATCTCCTTCAATGAACGGATGGCCTGGCCAATGATTGGGTGATCCGCCGCGACCACCGCGACAGCGTCGCAAGAATCGCCGAGCGCGATGAGACGGCTCGAGATAGTCTCCGGCGTCAAAATATCCGCGAAGTCGACGACAGGTTCGATAACCTCGTCCCGACGCTCGCGACAGGCGGCAACGATCTTCTTTCCGAATAGCTGGTAGAGGTCACGAGTCGCCTGCTGGAGCAGGAAACCCAATCGGTAATGCGGCGAAATTTTGCGAGCCCGATCGTCTATCGCTCCGATACCGTAAAAGCCAATTTCTTCAGCAGCGCTTTGGACCCGTTGGACTGTTTTCGGCCGCACGGAAACGGTGCCACCTAAAATTCTATTTACAGTCGCCACTGACACGCCTGCCGCAGTAGCGAGATCGTGAATTGTCGGTCGCTTCATGAACGCCCATTCCTATGTTGTATCATCATGATTGAAATTAAATGATACAAATGCAATTTTGATTTTATTTCTGTCTTCTCCGAATATCAACCCTCCGATATAAATCGCGTCGCTTTAAGGGTTCCCGGGGCATTGTCGGCAAGCGCGACGATCCCCACACGTATTTCGAGGTGAAAACTATGGCGGCGATGCTCTAGTGCCCCTCGATAAGCTGTTTCGGCGCGTGGCACGACGGCAGCAAGGAATCCGACGAGGTCACGAAGACTCGCTTCCGCAAGAGGCGCGAACGGTTGAACACCGAGCAACAGGCGGCCGCGCGATGGACGATCTGGCCTTTGGCACCCGCGACAAGCGCGGCAATTGGCGTCCCAGCGCGCCGCTCCAAGTCGGACCCCTTCTGGATTTTCCCTGGAGCTTCGTGCGCGTGCTGAGATGGCTGCCGGGCTACTTCCTGCCGTGGAACGCTGTGTTCATGGGCGTTGGCGCTTTGTTGTGGTTTTACCTCACGCCTTCACGCGAGACGCTCCAGACCCTCGATTGGGGATGGGTACTATATCTCTATCTCCGCAACGCGGCGCTCATTCTGCTCCTCTACGGTGCTCTGGAAATACGCCTCTACTTGAAACGCGCCCAAGGCAACCGCTTCAAGTTCAACGGCAAGTTCCCCGCGGACCACCCATCGGACGTGTTCTGGTTCAAGAGCCAGAATATCGACAACGCGATCCGCACCTTCGTCAGCGGACTGCCGATCTGGACGGCCTATGAGGTGTTGCTGTTGTGGGCCTGGGCTAACGGCTGGGGGCCGTGGACGAGCTTCAGCGAGCATCCGGTCTGGCTTATCGCCTTCGCTCTCGTAATTCCTCTGATTCATGAGGTGCACTTCTTCTGCATCCATCGGCTGATCCACATTCCCGTGCTCTACCGCTGGGTCCACTCGGTGCACCACAATTCTATCAATCCAAGCCCGTGGTCGTCGCTTTCCATGCACCCGGTAGAGCATCTGCTCTACTGGTCGGACAGCCTGATCCATCTAATCGTGCCTTCGCATCCGTTGCTCCTGCTTTACCACTTGCAGGTGACCGGCACTGGCGCAGTCATCGGCCATATCGGCTTCGACAAAGTCGAAGCCGGCGACGGAGGCGTCGATACCCACGCCTACGCCCACTACCTGCACCACAAGTATTTCGAAGTGAATTACGCCGACGGCACGCTGCCGATCGATAAATGGCTCGGCACCTGGCACGACGGCACGAAGCAGGGCGACGAATTGATGAAGGTCCGCTTCGAGAAGAAGCGAGCGCGCATCACGGCAAAACAACAGCAGAATTCATGATGTCATGGATCCGTCAATGTGACGGCAGGAGAGGGAGGAAGTGAAATGTGGAAGCTCTTGAAGATTGCGTGCGCGGGCGCGGCCCTGGCGATCATTGCCCAGGCCGCGATGGCGGCGAACATCGCTATCATCGGCGGAAAGGCCGATGATCCGTTTTTCGCCAAGATTAAGAAGGGCATCGATGATGCGACCGTGGTTGTCCAGGCGCATGGCGGAACGGTGAATTATCTGCAGCTTCAGATCTATGACAACATTGGCGGCGACGCCGCCAATCTTGTGCGCACCGCGATCAGCCAACAGGCATCTATCATCGCCGTGCCAAACTGGGTTCCTGCCGCCGAAGATGAGGCCATCAAGGCTGCCTTAGCGGCAGGTATCCCCGTCATGCTCTACAATTCTGGCGGCGGAGATAAAGCCAAGGAACTTGGCGCCATCAACTACATCGGCAATGAAGAATATCCCGCGGGCCTCGCCGGCGGCGAATATTTTTCCACGCACGGCGCCAAGCATGTCATTTGCGTAAATACCGTGCCGGGCGCCCAGAATCTCGAGGACCGCTGCAAGGGCATCGCCGACAAGGTGACGAAAGCCGGCGGCAAGTCGGAACAGCTGCCGCTGCCTGCGAGCTCATTCGGAGATCCGACCGCTGTTGCCGAAGCCATCAAGGCCACTCTTCTCAAGGATGACTCCATCGACGGTGTCTTCACAATCTCCGCAGGCGACGCGGATTCCGCTGCTACCGGCATCGACCAGGCTGGCAAGACCGGCAAAGTACAGCTGGGTTCTTTCGACATGAACGTCGCTGGCCTCAACCGCATCAAGGATGGCAAGCAACTTTTCGCTATCGATCAACAGCCTTGGCTGCAGGGCTTCCTGGCCGTTACGATGTCTGACGCCTACGTGAACTATGCGTTGAAGCTCGCATCGGCCCCAATTTTGACAGGCCCTGGAATTGTCGACAAATCAAATGTCGAAATCACTCTCAAGGGCGGCGAGCAAGGCTATCGGCAATCTGTCACGGGATTGCTGCCCCTGGTATGATCGAGAGGCCGAGGACTCCTCGGCCTCACCTACAAATGTTCCAAGAATACGACGTTGCCGGCACTTCTGGGAGGAATAGTGCAATGAACACAAATGCTGCCAAGCCTTTTGAAGCGGGATCGGGTGGGGTCGGATCGGCAGGATCCGCAGTTGGCTCGCTGCTTAGACGGCCAGAAGCTGGTGCATTCCTTGGCCTGCTCGGAGTGTTCGTCTTCTTCACGATCTTTGGCGGCACCAGTTTCCTCATGCCGGCAGGTGTCGCGAGCTGGCTCAATGTCGCCGCCAGTCTCGGTATCGTTGCCCTCCCCATGGGTCTTCTCATGATTGCCGGCGAACTCGACATCTCGATCGGCTCAATGATCCCGGCAGGGTCCATGACGGTCGCCATCATCGCAGGCCATTATGGTCTCTCGATCTGGCTGGGGATTTCTGTCGCGCTTGCCATCGGCATCATTGTAGGTCTGGTCAACGGAATATTGGTGGTGCGAACCGCGGTGCCTTCGCTCATCGTGACACTTGGCACGCTATTCGCTGTAGCGGGCGCAGTGCTTGGTCTGTCCGTTATCATCACCGGCACCACCAGCGTCGCCCTGACCAGCACTGGGCTGGCAAAGACCATCTTCGGCTCGTTCATCGGTGCTCAGTTTCAGGTCATAATCCTGTGGTGGATGGCACTCGCGGTAATCTACATTTTCTTCATCCACTACTCACCATTCGGAAACTGGCTCTTCGCTATGGGCGGTGACAAGGAGAGCGCGCGCAATGCCGGTATTCCAACGCAGCGCCTCACCGTTTTGCTTTTCGTTCTGTCGAGCACCAGTGCCGCCTTTGTCGGCGTGTGTCAGGCGATCCTCTTCAGTTCGGCGCAGGTTTCGGCCGGCATGTCCTTTATCTTTAATGCCATCATCGCAGTCGTCGTGGGCGGAGTGCTGCTCACTGGCGGCTTCGGCTCAGTGATCGGCATCGTCTTTGGGACCCTCACCTTCGCCGTGGTGAATCAGGGCATCTACTTCACGTCGTTCGATCGCAATTGGTCGAGCCTCATTATCGGCGTACTTCTGCTGCTCGCAGTGCTCATGAACAACACCTTTCGCAAGATGGCATTGACATACACGCCGAGGAAAAAGTGAGGCCTTGGAAATGGAAACGCCAATTCTCGAGCTGAAAAGCGTCAACAAATCCTTCGGTCCATTCGATGTCCTGCACGACATTTCGCTGAGGGTGCGCGCCGGCGAAGTGCTTTGCCTTCTCGGCGACAACGGCGCCGGCAAGTCCACCCTCATCAAGACCTTGGCCGGGGTCCACAAACCAACCAGCGGCCACATATTGATGGATGGTCAGCCGGTGACCTTTTCCGGGCCGAGTGAGGCGCAGGGACGGGGCATCGCCACGGTGCATCAGTTCGGCGGCACGTTCCCGCTGATGAGCATCGGGCGGTCCTTCTTCGTCGGCGTCGAGCCGACCAAAGGTT
>NZ_JAMYUP010000019.1:0-126084 GCF_040323155.1 Mesorhizobium sp. M0060 | reverse complement strand
GCTGTGGGGTTGTTTTTTGTTTATATTCGAATGCGTGGTGCCTACGGGTTTGTTTCCCCGGGCGGCCGGGGCGGAATTTTTTTGGCACTTGGGCGTGGCTGCCGGTTGGCGGGCCGCGGCCGCATCGCTCGGTCTCCTGCGTCTCAATGCAGCGCTGGCCGAACATCCGTCTAGGACCGACACATGATCAATCCGGAGAAGTACACATGAATGCTGCCATCCGTCTCCCGGTCGAGCAGGCTTATGCCTCTGAATTGCAGGCGCTGGCGCGCGGCGACGACCGGCAAAAGCCTGCGGGCTGGACCCTCTCGCCAAAAGCTGTGCTGACCTACCTGCTCGGCGGAAAGGCCGGTGACGGCACCTTGATAACGCCGAAATATGTCGGGCGCCGCCGGTTGATGGAAACCGCAGTGGCGACGCTCGCCACCGACCGCGCGCTGCTGCTGCTCGGCGTTCCCGGAACGGCCAAATCCTGGATGTCGGAACATCTCGCCGCCGCCATCATGGGCGACTCGACGCTGATCGTGCAGTGCACGGCCGGCACCGACGAGAACCAGATCCGCTATGGCTGGAACTATGCGCAGCTTCTGGCAAAGGGTCCGAGCCAGGAAGGGTTGGTGCCGACGCCGCTCTACCGAGCCATGCAGAATGGCAAGCTCTGCCGGCTCGAGGAACTGACGCGCATGGGTTCTGACGTCCAGGACACGCTGATCACCGTGCTTTCCGAAAAGATGATGCCGATCCCGGAATTGAACACTTCGATCTACGCGCAGCGCGGCTTCAACATTATCGCCACGGCGAACAATCGGGACAAAGGTGTCAACGAGCTCTCCGCGGCGCTCAAACGTCGCTTCAATGTCGTGGTGCTGCCATTGCCGGAAGACATGGCCGAAGAGGTAGCGATCGTCTCCAAACGGGTCGACGAGATGGCTGGCGGACTCGACCTGCCGGTGCCGAAAAATGTCGGCGAGGAGATCGCACGTGTGCTGACCATCTTCCGCGAATTGCGCTCCGGCGCGACTGCCGACGGCAAGGTGACGCTGAAGACGCCTTCCGGCTCGCTGTCGACCGCGGAAGCGATCGCCACGATGGTTGGCGGGCTCAGCCAGGCGGCGTGGTTCGACAGTGGTAAGCTCGGCGCCGAAGGTCTCGCCGCCAGCCTTGTCGGCGCGATCGTGAAGGATCCGGTGCAGGACAAGGTGGTGCTGGAGGAATACCTGGAAACGGTGCTCAAGAAGCGGCCCGACTACGCGGGCTACTACGCGGCCTTGAACGGAGCGATCTGATACCATGAGGCACGGGGACATCGCCTATTTCGGTATACGCCATCACGGGCCGGGTTCCGCCGACAGCCTAGTGCAGGCACTGCAGGATCTGAAGCCGGTCGCCGTGCTGATCGAAGGGCCGATCGACGCCTCCCCGCTGCTGCCCATGCTGGCCCGGCCGGAAATGCAGCCGCCGGTGGCCCTTCTTTGCTATCCGGAGGAGGATCCCGCTTCGACGAGCTTCTGGCCCTTTGCCGAGTTCTCGCCCGAATACCAAGCGGCCCTCTGGGCCGTGGGCAACCAGGCGGCGCTGCAGTTCATCGACCTGCCGTCGTCGGCACGTTTCACCACTGCGGCAGTTGATGGCGCGGAGGACGTCGATGCGGCCGAAGCAAACCAAGCCCCCGAGAATGACGATGCGGCTCCGCTTGTGCGTGATCCGATAGCCATGCTGGCGCACGCCGCCGGTTATGAGGATGGCGAGAGCTGGTGGTCCGACGTTATCGAACAGAATCCGGAACCCGGACCGATTTTCGCCGCGATCTCCGACGCAATGGCGATGCTGCGGGACGGCGAAGGACCGATCGTGCAGTTCGAAGCCAAGCGCGAAGCGCATATGCGGCTCGAAATCGCCAGGGCGCGAAAGGAATTCGACGGACCGATCGCCGTCGTCTGCGGCGCCTGGCATGTGCCGGCGCTGCGAGCGACACACCTGCAGATAGACGATCAGGCCCTGCTCAAGGGAGTTGCCCGCCGCAAGAGCACGATGACGTGGGCGCCATGGACGGGGCCGCGTCTGGCGCTGGGCTACGGCTATGGCGCCGGCGTCGTCGCACCCGGCTGGTGCAAGCATCTCTGGCGCACGCGCGGCCGACCAGATGCGGCGACCCGGTGGCTTGCAATGATCGCGGCCGTGCTGCGGGTGAAGGGCCACCTGGTCTCGACTGCCTCGCTGATTGAAGCGGAGCGGCTCGCCCGCACGCTTGCCGCCATTCGCGAGCGGCCGAAACCCGGATTTGAGGAATTGCGCGACGCGGCGATCGCCGCCCTCTTCAACGGCGAGGCGCTGCTGTGGGGACTTGTTGAGGCCGAGCTGCTTTTGGGCGCGGACGTCGGCGAAATTCCACCCGACACACCGCTGGCGCCATTGATCGAAGATCTCCAGCGCAACCAGAAGGTTGCGCGGCTAAAACCTGAGGCGCTGGAGCGGGAACTATCCGTCGACCTGCGAAGCGAAAGCGGGCTGTTTCGCTCGACATTGCTGCATCGGCTAAACGTGCTTGGTGTGCAATGGGGCAGATTGACGGATGCCGGTCGCAGCCGTGGTACCTTCCGCGAGCGATGGATCCTGGCCTGGGAGCCTGAATATGCCGTTCGCCTGGTCGAGAACCTGATCTACGGTCCGACCATCGAAAAAGCCGCCAATGGGCGCCTGATCCAGATGATCAATGCTGCGACGACCCTCGACACGCTTGCAACGTTAGTCCAGAGCGCGATCACGGCAAGCCTGTCGGAGGCGTCGACGGCCGGCCTCGCCGCACTTGAGGCGCGCGCGGCGCGCAGCAGCGAATGCCTGGAGATGCTGGCGTCGGTGCCGCCGCTCGCCGACATCATCCGCTATGGCGAGGCCCGCAAAACGGAGACGGACCGGCTGTCCGGCCTTATGGAGCGGCTGATCATCGAAGCCGCGATCGCGCTTCCCTATGCAGCACGCGATCTGGATGAGCAGGCCGCCACGACGCTGGTCGGCGCGATGCGCAAGGCCGATGAAGCAATCAGGCTGGTCGAGGCCGGCGATGACGTCATAAGCGAATGGCGCAACGGGCTTGTCGCCGTGCTGGAGGGGGTACGGTCGACGGCACTGCTGGCGGGATGCGCCGCACACCTTCTCTACGAAGCAGGCTGTCTGTCGGCCGAAGCAGCAGCGACACTGCTCGGCCGACGCCTGTCGCCGGGGACGCCCATCACCGAGGCGGCAGCTTTCTTCGAAGGCTTCTTCAGCACTGCCGGTCAACGGCTGATCTATGACGAGGGGCTGCGCGGCGCCGTCGATGGCTGGCTCAAATCCCTCGACGAAGACACCTTCATCGCGCATCTGCCGCTGTTGCGCCGCGTCTTTTCCAATCTGGACAGCATGGAGCGCCGTCGGTTGGTCGAGGCCGTTCTCGGCCGCGCCGCGCGCTTGCCGGCTGGCCTGACACCGACGCCGGATGGCGGCGAGGCCTGGCGCCGTCACCTAGGGCTGCTTGGACCCTTGCTCATGGGAGAAAACTGCAATGGATGACCAGGCCGAAATGAACGAGCCCGGCCCACTCACTGCCGATGCCGGAAGAGAGCGCCGATGGCGCCTGGCGATCGGCGCCGACGAGGCCTCGGCGGCGCTTTCCAGCGACGACAAACGACTTTCGGCGGCGCTCGACGCACTCTATGGCGACGGCACCAACGCCGCGGCCAGCGATCCGCGCAAGCGGCGCGGCGGACTTGGCCGGTCGGCGCCGCGCGTTGCGCAATGGATGGGCGACATTCGCTCCTTTTTTCCGGCGCAGGTCGTCCAGATCGTCCAGAAGGACGCCTTCGAACGGCTGGACTTGAAGCAGATGCTGATGGAGCCGGAATTCCTCAAGGCCATCGAAGCGGACGTCAATCTCGTCGCCGACCTGATTTCGCTGCGTTCGGTCATGCCGGCCAAGACCAAGGACATCGCCCGCACCATCATTGCCGACATCGTCGCCAAGCTGATGCAGCGACTCGAGCAGAAAACCGCCGAGGCGATACGCGGCGCACTCGACCGGTCGAGACGCACCAACCGCCCGCGTGCGCGGGACATCGACTGGCAGCGCACTATCTCGGCGAACCTTCGCCACTCTCAACCCGAGCATAAGACCATCGTGCCGGAGAAGCTGGTCGGCTACATGCGCAAGCAGCGGCGGCTTGTCGATCTGGATGAAGTCATTCTCTGTGTCGACCAGTCCGGCTCGATGGCAAGCTCGGTGATCTACGCTCGATCTTCGCGGCGGTGATGGCCTCGCTGCCGGTTGTGCGCACCAAGCTTGTCTGCTTCGATACGGCCATTGTCGACCTGACCGAAGAGCTCAGCGATCCGGTCGAGGTGCTGTTCGGCGTGCAACTTGGCGGCGGCACCGACATCAATCAGGCGGTCGCCTATTGCGCCGACCGTATCGAACGGCCAACCGAGTCGCATCTGGTGCTGATCACCGACCTCTACGAAGGCGGCAATGGCCAGGAGTTGCTGAGGCGCATGGCGGGGCTGGTTCGATCCGGCGTCAATACAATCGTGCTTCTTGCGCTGACCGATCAGGGCCGGCCCGGCTATGATCCGACGATGGCAGGTTCGGTTGCAGCACTTGGCATTCCGGTCTTCGCCTGCACGCCAGATCTGTTCCCGGATATGATGGCGGCGGCATTGCGCCGCGAAGATATCGGAGCATGGGCGGCGGGCGCCGACATCAAGCTGGTTCGTGCCGGCGCAGAGGCGCCGAGCCACCCGGCACCAAGTGCCATATAGGTTTGACAAACAGCAGCCCGTGCCTATCGTCGGCGTACTACAGGAGCGGCGCATGACAATAGCAACCGGCTGCGGTTTTGGCGGGTTTTCCGCACGCTTTCTTTGCAGCGAAAATCATCTCAGGACGCGCTCACAATCCTCGCCCGTCACCGTTCGCGCGGCATCGATGTCTGCGCGCCGATCGCATCCGTGAGCGCTTGGCCCCCACGGCTCGGCGAGTTCCTGTCGCGGCTGGAAAGGCGGCTGGATCGGTCGGCGATCGTCGCGGCCGATGAGGCCGGGCCGCGTTACAGGGAAGACCCCGACGGCAAAACCGGTGCGCGGCCGGAGGTCGTGCTGCGACCGCGCACCGCCGGCGAGGTGTCGGACATACTGCGCCTGTGCAATGAGGCCGGGCAGAGGCTTGTCATCCAGGGTGGCCGGACGGGGCTCGCCGGCGCGGCTCGCATCCAGCAGGGCGAAGCGGTGCTGTCGCTGGAGCGCATGACGGCGATCGAGGCTCCCGACCGCGGGGCGGTGACCATCATCGCCGAGGCCGGCGCGCCTCTGCAAATGGTGCAGGAAGCGGCCGATGCGGCCGGCTTGTTGTTCGGCGTCGACATCGGAGCGCGCGGCACGGCGACCGTCGGCGGCAATGTCGCCACCAATGCCGGTGGCATCCGCGTGCTGCGCTACGGCATGTACCGGGCGCAGGTGCTCGGCCTGGAAGCGGTGCTTGCTGACGGCAGCATCCTGACGTCACTCAAGGGTTTGGCGAAGGACAATTCCGGCTATGATCTCAGCCAATTGTTCATCGGCAGCGAAGGCACGCTCGGCGTCGTCACGCGCGCTTGCCTGCGGCTGCACCCGAAGCCGGCCACCGAGATCAACGCCTTCTGCGCGCTTGCTTCGCTCGACGCGGCCATCACGCTGCTTGCGCTGCTGAGGCAGAAGCTCGGACCGTTGCTCTCGGCTTATGAGGTGAATTTCGCACCGCTTTATGGCGCCATGATTGCCGGCATGGAGGCGCCGGCGCCGCTGCCCGCCGGCTCGCCCGTCTATGTGCTCGCCGAGATACAGGGCAGCGAGCCCGACCGCGACGGCGAACGCTTTGCCGCGGTGCTGATGCAGGCGGTCGAGGACGGCGTGATCGACGATGTGGTGGTCTCCCAGTCGCCGCGCGAATTCCGGGCGCTCTGGGCGGTGCGGGAAGAGGCCAACCGTTTCCTGTTTTCGATAACAGGCCTGATCGGCGTCGATATCAGCATCCCGCTGGCGAGAATGGCGACTTTCCTGCGCGAAACAGAAGCCGCCACCAAGGCCGTCGACCCCAGCGCCGACATCTACGTCTTCGGCCATCTCGGTGATGGCAATCTGCATTACCAGGTCCGCACCGTGGATCCGGCGGCCGCATACGACATCGTCTATCGGCGCGTGGCCGCCGCTGGCGGCGGCGTCTCGGCCGAACATGGCATCGGCCTCGACAAGAAGGAATGGCTGCGTCTGGTGCGCAGCGATGCCGAGATCACGGCCATGCGGCGCTTGAAAACAGCCTTCGACCCGAACAACATCCTTAATGCCGGGCGCATCTTCGACCTCACGCCGGGCTGAAATCGAAGGCCGGTAGCGCTGGCCGGGTGCTGACCCTATCTGGCCGCGCGCTTCAATTCCGCATGCGCCACCGCGATGCGGGCGGCAAGCGCGGCGTTGTTGCGGACCAGCGCGATGTTGGCCTTCAGGCTGCGGCCTTGCGAAAGCTCGTTGATGCGGGCGAGCAGGAACGGTGTCAGTTCCTTGCGACCGATGCCGCGTTTCTCGGCCTCGGCCACCGCCACCGCGATCGTGCCGTCGATGAAGGCCGGATCGAGCGCATCTGCCTCGGGTATCGGATTGGCGACGAGGATGCCGGTGCCCGAATCGATCTGCTCGTGCAGCAGCATGGCCCGCGCGATCTCGTCCGGGGTATCGAGACGATGGTCGGACTTCAGCCCACTCGATCGCGTATAGAAGGCCGGGAAATCGTCGCTCCGATAGGCGATCACCGGTACGCGCTGGGTTTCCAGATATTCCAGCGTTTTCGCAATATCGAGGATCGACTTCACGCCGGCGCAAACGACGGTGGTGCCGGTCTGGCCGAGTTCGGTCAGGTCGGCGGAGATGTCGAAAGTGGCTTCGGCGCCGCGATGCACGCCGCCGACGCCGCCGGTCGCAAAAATGCCGACGCCGGCCAAAGCGGCGATCCGCATCGTCGCCGAGACGGTGGTTCCAGCCGAGCCGCCACGCACCATGATGGCGGCGAGATCGCGCCCGGAAGCCTTGACCACGTCCTTTGCCGCTGCCAACTGCTCCAGTTCACTGTCGTCAAGTCCGACCTTGATCTTGCCGGCGACCACCGCGATCGTGGCAGGCACGGCGCCGTTCTCGCGCACCACGGTTTCGACGCTGCGGGCGGTCTCCAGATTGGCCGGATAGGGCATGCCGTGGGTGATGATCGTGGATTCCAGCGCCACCACCGCGCGGCCTTCATCAAGCGCAGCAGCGACTTCATCGTTCAGGTGGACAAGGGAAGGTTTCATGGTCGTCTCGCTTTCGGGGTCGTCTCGCTTTCAGGCGGGGATACGGTGCATGCCGGCGGTGAGCAAGCGCGGCGACAGATCGGGGTGGACGCTGGATTCGCTCTCGGTGGTCAGCGTGGCGAGCAGCGCGCCGGTGCGCACGGCATGAGCTACGGGATCACCCGAAAGAACCTTGTACAGGGTGCCGGCGATCATCGCGTCACCGGCACCGGTGATGTCGACGGCCTGCGCCGGGACGGAGCGCATCGTCGTCACGCCGCTCTCGGTCGCGATGGCAAATCCATGTGCGCCCATGGTCACGATCACCTCGCCGGCGCCGGCGGCGCGCAGCGCCGCAGCGGCTTCCTTCGGCGTCAGCCGCTTGTCAGCATCGGCGATGCCGAGTATTGTATTGGCCTCGTCGTGGTTGGCGAACAAAAGGTCGATGCCGGTCAGGTCCTTCGGCAGGCGGGCCGATTTCGGCGACGATACCGTATCGACGGCGAGCTTGAAGCGCGCGCCCTGCTTGCGCGAGATCAGCGCTGCGATGGTTGCGGCCGGCAGGTTGCAGTCGATGAACACCCATGTCGCCGAAGCCAGATGCGGCCAAAAACGGTCGAGATAGGACGGCGAAAACAGATCGAAGATCTCCATGTCGGCGATGCCGAGCACGAGATCGTTGTTGCGGTCGAGGATGGCCGCGTATTCGGCCGTCGGCCGCTCCCTAGTGGTGATGACCTGGCTGACATCGGCGCCGAGGTCACGCAAATGCCGCACCAGCGAGCGGCCGGTTTCATCCTCGCCGACGATCGAGACGAAGCTTATGTCGACGCCGAGGCGGGCAAGGTTTTCGGTGACGTTGCGGGCAACCCCGCCGAAGCTGCGATAGCCGTCGACCGGGTTCGATGTCTCGAAGATCAGATCCTTCCTGGCGTGGTATTTGCGGTCGAGCACCGCGCCACCGATGCAGACCATACGTTTGGACGCCGGCAAGAGATAGCCGCGGCCGAGAATGTAGCCCTTGTTGATGAGTTGCACGATGTGGGCGGCGACCGTCGAGCGGGCAATGCCGAGCGCGGTTGCAATATCCTGCTGGCCGGCGAACGGATTCGCCGCAATGAGGTCGAGAACCGCTTGTTCCTGTGCTCCAAGGTCGTCCATCGTCTCACCTGGCCCGCCAAATTCGAGGCTGAACTCGATGTAGGAAACAACAGATGATCTTGTCAACATTGGTTTGTCACGGCGGCGTTTGACCAATCGGCGCTCCCGCGGCTCTCTGCCAGCCGGAGAGCGCGCATTGAAGAAAGCTACTTCGGAGGACGAAACTTGCTCTTGTCGGCGTGCAGCACCAGGGAGGCACAGAGGCCTTAACGCCAGGTCCGAAGACTGCTAAGCCTTCAGCACCGAGACGGCCAGTTCGCTGTTGTGGACGTATTCGTTGGCGTCAGGCTGCTTCTGCACGAGCAGGATGAACAGCAGATCGGTCAGCGTCAGTTGCGCATCGCGCGCGGTTATCGACGAGGAGCGCGCACGCTCTTCATCGGCGATCGTGTGGAGGCGAATGTCGGCAATCCGGCTCAGCGGATTGTCGCGAAGTCCAGTGACCGCGATCACGGTCGCGCCACGTTTGCGGGCAAGTTCGCCTATCCGCAGGGTTTCGATGCTGGCCCCGGAATAGGAGAGCGCGAACAGCACGTCACCTCGCCCAAGCGTCGAGACATTGGCCATTTGCACATGGCTGTCGCTGTCGTGCAGCACGTTGCGGCCGAGCTTCATCAGCTTGTATGAGAAATCGCGCGCCACCAGCGAGGATGCGCCGACGCCGGCCAAATGAATGCGACGCGCAGCGTTCAACGCTTCGAGGGCCTTGCCGATTTCCTGCTCGGTGTTGGCCGCGACGGTCTGCTGCATCGACAAAAGCTTGCTGCCGATCAGCTTGCGCAGGATGACCAGATAGCTGTCGCCGACCTCGATCGAACCATGGATCATGCCGGCCGGCACTTGCCATTCCTGCGATTTGGCCTCGCTCACGGCGAGCTTGAGCTCCTGATAGCTGGCATAGCCGAGCTTCTGGCTGAACTTGACGACGCTTGACTGGCTGCGGCCGATCTCGGCGGCGAGCGCCGCTGTCGAGAGGCGCAGCATCTGGTCGGGATTATCGACGATGTACCGCCCAATCTCGCGATCGCCGGGCGCCATGATCTCGAGCTTGGCCTCGATCTTCTTCAGGACGGACATGCGTTCCCCTGTTGCCAGTTACCGGCGATACCAAGCCAAGGAATAAATTATTCCGTCGCTGATTGACAGCCAAGAATGATCCATCAAATCTGGACCGGCGCGGTTTCGGACGGCTTTCGGGCAGGCCGACGATTCGGATGGGCCCAGGAATTCGGACATGAAAGACCGCCCGTAAGCGCGTAGACTCGCCGACACCTCGGATTAGGTCAGAGCCATGGATAAATTGCGGATCGTCGGCGGGCACAGGCTTGAGGGTGCGGTGACGATCTCCGGCGCCAAGAACGCCGCTCTGCCGCAAATAGCGGCGGCGTTGCTCAGTCCCTATCCGCTGCAACTGACCAACCTGCCTGCGGTGACCGATGTCGAAAACATGCTTGGCGTCGTCAGCCTCCACGGCGCCGAGGTCACCAGATCTGCCCATACCGTGACGATCGACACCGGTGCTGCGGTTTCCAAGGAGACAACTTACGATACCGTCAGGCGCATGCGCGCGACGGTGCTGGTTCTCGGCCCGCTGCTTGCCCGCTTCGGCCATGCCCGGGTCTCGCTGCCCGGCGGCTGTGCGATCGGCGCACGGCCGGTCGACATGCATGTCGCCGCACTTGCCGCACTTGGCGCCGACATTGCGATCGAAAACGGGCTGATCGTCGCGTCAGCGCCGGGCGGACTGAAAGGCGCGCGCATCGTTTTGAGCTCACCATCGGTCGGCGCGACCGAAACGGCGATGATGGCCGCGACCGCCGCGAAGGGCGAGACCGAGATCCTCAATGCGGCGCGCGAGCCCGAGGTGGCCGACCTTGCCGCCTGCCTGAACGCCATGGGCGCGCGGATCGAGGGCGCTGGCACGCACCGCATCCTGGTCGCGGGCAGCACAAGCTGGCGCGCCGCCACGCACGACATCATCCCGGACCGGATAGAGGCCGGCACCTATGCCGTCGCAGCGGCCATTACCGGCGGCCAGCTTGAGCTGACCCATGCGCGGCTGGAGCATATGGCCTCGGTCGTCCAATTGCTCGAAGCCACCGGTGTGAAAATCTGGCCGGGCGATCGCGGGCTGATCGTATCGAGAGACGGGCCACTCAAGGCGGTCGACGTGACGACGGAGCCGTACCCGGGCTTTCCGACCGATCTCCAAGCGCAGTTCATGGCGTTGATGTGCTGTGCCGAGGGCGCTTCGCTGTTGCGCGAGACGATCTTCGAGAACCGCTTCATGCATGTGCCCGAACTGATGCGGCTCGGCGCCAATATCAAGCTGCAAGGCACCATGGCGCTGGTGCGCGGAGGCGAGAAGCTGAAAGGCGCGCAAGTGATGGCCACCGACCTGCGCGCATCGGTGTCGCTCGTGCTGGCGGCGCTGGTGTCCGAAGGCGAGACGACGATCAACCGGGTCTACCACCTTGACCGCGGCTACGAGCAGTTGGACCGCAAGCTCCGGCTTTGCGGCGCCCAGATCGAGCGGATAATTGGATGAGTGCCGGCGCGGCGTCTCCGCATTATTTCCTGGGCGTCGATGGCGGCGGAACCGGCTGTCGGGCGCGCATCGAAGACGAGGCGGGAACCGTGCTCGGGCAAGGCCTGTCGGGTCCGGCGACAACGCGGCTCGGCATAGAGGCGGCCTGGGCCTCCGTTGCGAAAGCCTTTGGTGCTGCGATCGAAGAGGCAGGATTCGTGGCGGCGGAAATCGCTAGGATCCGCGCCGGCGTCGGTCTTGCCGGCATCGGCCGCAAGGGCGCGCTTAAGGCGTTTCGGGCAATCGCCCATCCCTTTGCGAGCCTCGACTTCGTCAGCGACGGCGTCGCGGCTTGCCTGGGCGCGCATTCCGGCCAGGACGGCGCCATCGTCATCGCCGGAACCGGCTCGATCGGGCTCGGCTTTGTTGAAGGGCGCGACCTGCGCGTCGGCGGCTACGGATTTCCGATTTCCGACGAGGGCAGCGGCGCCGATCTCGGATTGAAGGCAGTGCAGCTCGCCTTGCGTGCCCATGACGGCCGACATGAGCGGACGGCGCTGCTGGCCGAAGTGATGCTGCGCTTCAAGGACGACCCGTTCGAGGCGGTGGCCTGGATGGACCGCGCCAGCGCGACCGACTATGCCGCCCTGGCACCTATGGTGATCCGCCATGCCGACCAGGGGGATCCGGCCGGACGGCGCATCGTGCAAGGTGCTGCCGAGCAGATCGACACATTCGTGCGGGTGCTGTTCGAAAAGGGCGCGCCGCGGGTTACGCTGCTCGGAGGTCTGTCCAGCCCGCTGGAGCCATGGCTCTCTCCCGACGTCCGCCGACGCCTGAAGCCGACCGATGGCGATGCGGTTTCGGGAGCCATAATCCTGGCCAGAAAGTCCCTTTGCGGCGAGTAACGCCCTGCTCGACAAGGAATAGTTTATTCCTGCAATCCGTTGACAGCGGGAATATCGAATTCTAAAAAGTTAACCAAGCAGAAACAAGACAGCCGGTTGCTGGCCGCGGGTACTGGACGTCGCCTGGCACGGCATCACATTCCTACTCACGGCAGATTGAAAGTAAGCAAGTGGTCGAACACGGGTTGATGTCGGAGTTGGAGCGGCTGGTTTCCGAGGACCGCAACCCGAGAACCATCGACATCGACCTGTTGCCGACCGTCGAGGTGCTGCGCAAGATCAATGACGAGGACAAAGGCGTTGCGGCCGCCGTCGAGAAGGTCATCCCGGAGATTGCTGCTGCCGTAGACCGGATCGTGCCGGCTTTCCAAAAGGGTGCACGCCTTGTCTATATGGGCGCCGGCACGAGCGGCCGGCTCGGGGTCCTCGACGCCTCGGAATGTCCGCCGACCTTCGGCGTGCCCGAAGAGATGGTGGTGGGCCTGATCGCCGGCGGCGCCGACGCGCTGGTGCGCTCTGCGGAAGGCGCTGAGGACGATCCGAAACAGGGTGTAAAGGCACTGCAGGACATCAAGCTGACCGCCAACGATGTGGTGGTCGGCATCGCTGTCAGCGGGCGCACGCCCTATGTCGTCGGCGGCCTGACCTATGCAAAGCAGGTGGGAGCGACCACCGTGGCGCTGTCCTGCAATCCGCGATCGACCATTGCCGGCATTGCCGACATTGCCATCTCTCCGGTGGTCGGCCCGGAGGTTCTCACCGGCTCGACCCGCCTGAAATCGGGAACCGCGCAAAAGCTGGTGCTTAACATGCTGTCGACCGCCAGCATGATCCGCATCGGCAAGAGTTATCAGAACCTGATGGTCGACCTCAATCCAAGCAACAAGAAGCTTGTCGCCAGGGCGGTCAGGATCGTCATGCAGACGACCGGCTGCGCGGCGCAGCAGGCACGACAGGCACTCGACCAGACCGGCAACGATGTAAAACTGGCAATCCTGGTGACGATCACCGGCATGGGCGTCGACGAAGCGCGTAAGGCGCTTGGCAATGCGGGAGGCTTCCTGCGCAAGGCAATAGGCGAAAAGACGGTGTAAGGCCGCATGGACACTGGGCCGATGTCCCGGGGCGCGTGTCCCTTCAAAGCGGTCCGGCGAACTGCAAGGCATCAGGTTTAACAATAATGGGAGACGACAATGGTACGGCACATTGGCAAGAAACTGCTTTCCGGCATGACGCTCGCGGCGATGCTCGGCATTGCGGCGGCACCGGTGCAGGCGAGTAGAGCGACGCTGCATATGGCCTGGTCACAGGACGCCACCGGTCTTGATCCGCACAAACAGACGGCATTCTCCTCACTGCGGTTGCTGGAGCTGATCTATGAACCGCTGGTACGGCTCGACGCCAATCTGCAGATCGTTCCGGCGATTGCCGATTCATGGCAGTTCTCGCCGGACGGCAAGGAGTTGAGTTTCAAGCTCAATCCGAAAGCAAAATTCCAGAACGGCGCCGCCGTGACCTCGGCCGATGTCAAGGCATCCTTCGAGCGCATACTCGACGAGAAGACCGGTGCGGCCGCGCGCGCCAACTTTCTTTCGATCGCCAGCATCGACACACCCGATCCAGCCACCGTCGTGTTCCACCTCTCGCAGCCGGATGTGCCGATCCTGACGGCGATGAGCGACGTCAATGCGGCGATCGTCCCGGCAAGCGAAATCACGGCCGGCTCGATCGGCACGACATCAATCGGCTCGGGTCCCTTCAAGCTGGAAAAGTGGGATCCGAATTCCAAGGAAGTGCTTGTCGCCAACAAGGATTGGGCGGGCGGCGCGACCGGCGTCGACAGCATCGAAATCAGCGTGCTGCCGGACGAGACGGCGATCCTGGCGGCGATGCGCACCAAGCAGATCGACTTTGCTTTGCTCAACGATCCGCTTGTCGCCACACTGGTGCCCAAGGAAGCCAGCCTGCAACTGAACCGCGTGCCGGTCCTTGCCTATCACGTGCTGCAACTCAATCCCTCCCGCAAGCCGATGACCGAGCTCAAGGTGCGTCAGGCGATCTCCTGCGCCATCGACCGGCAGGAAGTGCTGGACACCGCCTCGCTCGGCGAAGGCAAGGTCACCGGTCCGCTGACCATCCCGGCGCTGGCGACCGATCCGAGCCAGTTGTTCTGCTATAAGCGCGATGTTGAGAAGGCCAAGCAGTTGATGGCCGAAGTCGGTTATGCCGACGGCTTTTCGGCGACCGTGATCGGCGCCACCGGCGAGCCGCCGACGGCAGCGGCGGAAGCCCAGGTCATCCAGTCGCAGCTCGCCGAAATCGGCGTCAAGCTTGACATCAAGATGATGGAACTCAACGTCTATGTCGACGCCTGGCTGAAGGGCGATTTCGACATGGCCGTCGCGCTGAACGGCGGCAGGGCCGATCCCTACACCATGTATAATCGCTACTGGACCAAGACCGGCAATTTGCAGAAGGTGGCGAACTATATCGACGATACGCTGGACAGCCTGATGCAGAAGGGCCGCACCGAGACTGACCCGGCGGCGCGCAAGACGATCTTTGCTGATTTCGAAAAGCACATTACCGAGATGTCGCCCTGGATCTGGCTCTATACCTCCTACAGCTACACGGCCCAGCAGAAGAATATCGGGGGATTCGAACCGGTTCCGACAGGCTCGCTGTTCAGCCTCGCCAAAGTGACGATCCAATAGCGGCTTCGATGCCAGACGAGAGGGTATTCTTCGCGTGAACTATCTGATGCGGCGACTGGCGACCTTCCCTCTCGTCCTACTTGGTGTGTCCATCGTCGTGTTCCTGGCGATCCGGATGGTTCCGGGCGACTCGATCACGGCGATGCTGGGAACCGAAGCCGGCCTGCTGACGCCTCAGCAGCGCGATGCGCTTGCGGCCTATTTTGGCATCGACCAGCCCTGGTTCATCCAGTACTGGCGCTGGCTGCTTGGTCTCTTCCAAGGCAATCTCGGCATTTCGTCTACCTATGGCAGGCCGGTGCTCGGCGTTATCCTCGAGCGCTTCCCGCTGACGCTGGAGCTCGCTCTGCTGTCGATGATCATCGCTCTTCTCGTCGGCATGCCCGCCGGGATCTTTGCCGCCACGCATAATGAGAAGCTTTCCGACCTCGGCGTGCGCGTGGTCGCGATGATCGGCCAGTCGACGCCGAACTTCGTCCTCGCCTTGCTGATCATCTATACGCTGTCGGCCGGCTTTGGCGTTTTGCCGGCGTTGGGGGAGTTTTCGCCGCTGTGGCAGGATCCGCTGCGCAATATCGGCCAGCTGTTGCTGCCCGCCGTCACGCTCGGTTTTGCTTTCGCGGCTTCGGTGACCCGCATATCGCGTTCGGCGATGCTCGACGTGCTGAGCGACGACTACGTCAGGACGGCGCGCAGCAAGGGCGTCTCGGCGCGCGGCGTCATCTGGCGGCATGCCTTGCCCAACGCGCTCATCCCGGTGGTGACGTTGAGCGGCATCGAATTCGGCTACCTCTTGGGTGGCGCCGTGATCGTCGAGCAGATCTATGCGCTGCCCGGTCTCGGCCGCATGGTGCTGGACGCCATCCTGCAGCGCGATTACGCGCTGGTGCAGGGAAGCGTGCTGTTCATCGCCTTCAACTTCATGATCGTCAATCTCATCGTCGACCTCGCCTATGTCGCGCTCGATCCGCGCATCCGGCTGAGTGAGCATTGATGGCTACCTTGCGGGCTATCTTCGCGCATCCTAGCGGTCGCATCGGCGGTGCGATCGTTGCGCTTTATCTGCTGCTTGCGGCCCTTGGGATGCTGGGGCTGACGCCGCACAATCCGCTGATGCAGCACCGGGTCGAGCGGCTGCATGCGCCTGACAGCACCTACTGGATGGGCACGGACCTGTTCGGCCGCGATGTCGCAAGCCGGCTGATGACCGGGATCGGTCAGTCCTTCACCGTGGCCTTCTTCTCGGTCGCCTTCGCGACCGTGGCCGGCACCGTGTTCGGGCTGGCGGCAGCCTGGTTCGGACGCCGCTGGGACGGGCTTGTGATGCGCATCATGGACGTGCTGCTGGCGTTCCCGGCGATCCTGCTTGCGCTGCTGATCGTCGCGGTTGCGGGACCGGGAACCTGGACCAGCATCGTTGCCATCGCCATCGTCTACACACCGATCTTCACGCGCGTGGTGCGAGGCCCTGCTCTGTCGCTCAAGACGCGCGAGTTCGTCGACGCCGCCCGCACCTTCGGCAGCAGATCGAGCTATATCGTGACACGGCATCTGCTGCTCAATCTGGTGGCGCCACTGACGGTTCAGGTGACGCTGGCGCTGGCCTGGGCACTGCTGACCGAAGCCGGCTTAAGCTTCCTCGGGCTCGGCACGCAGCCGCCCGCCGCGTCGCTCGGCCTGATGCTGAGTGATAGCCGCAACCTCATGGAGACGGCTCCCTGGCTGATGATCTTCCCGGGAGTGGCGATCATGATCAGCATCCTCGGCTTCAACCTGCTCGGCGATGCCCTGCGCGACGTCCTCGATCCCAAGATGCGGAGATCGATCGCATGATCCCGCTGCTGTCTGTCAGCGGACTGCGCGTCGGCTTCGGACGCAATCCGCAAGCCAATGAAGTCGTTCGCGGCGTCAATTTCGATCTCGCCGACGGCGAGACGTTGGCAATCGTCGGCGAAAGCGGCTCGGGCAAGTCGGTCACGGCGCTGTCGATCAATCGCCTCGTCGATTATGGCGGCGGCCGCATCACTGGCGGGTCGATCAAGCTGAGGCGGGCCGACGGCAGCACCTTCGACCTGACAGCCGCAGCCGAGCCGCAATTGACGAAGATCCGCGGCGGCGAAATCGGCATGATCTTCCAGGAGCCGATGACCTCGCTCAATCCGGTGCTGACCATCGGCTGGCAGATCGAGGAATCGTTTCGCCTGCATCGCGGCCTGACCGGACGGCAAGCAACGGGGGCGGCCAAGGACGCGCTCGACCGCGTCCGCATTCCGGACGCAGCGCGGCGGTTGAAATACACGCCCAACCAGCTGTCGGGCGGCATGCTGCAGCGGGTGATGATCGCCATGGCGCTCGCCTGCAATCCGCGCCTGCTCATCGCCGACGAGCCGACGACGGCACTGGATGTTACGGTGCAGGCGCAGATCATGGCGCTGCTCGCCGAATTGAGGCAGGAAACCGGGATGTCGATGATCTTCATCACCCACGACATCGGCCTGGTTGCAGGCATCGCCGACAAGGTCATGGTGATGCAAAGCGGAGAAGCTGTCGAGCAAGGCGGGCTGAACCAGCTACTGGACGATCCGCAGCATCCATATACGCGGCACCTGTTGCACGCGGTGCCGCATTTCGCCAGCGGCCGCGCGACACGCAAGGACGCGCGACGCAAACAGGAAAAGGGTACCGAGCCGGCGCTGAAGGTCGACGGCCTCGTGGTGCGGTTTCCCGTCAAGGGCGGTTTTCTCAGCCGTGCCACCGGTGCCGTGCATGCGGTGGACGGTGTCGATTTCGACCTGATGCCGGGCGAGACATTGGCCGTCGTCGGCGAAAGCGGTTCCGGAAAATCCACAGCCGCCCGTGCGATTCTGGGGCTGGTGCGCTCGACGCGTGGCACAATCTCGGCCAGCACGCGCAAGGCGACCGCCGCCGGGCAGAGCGCCCTTCCCGTGCAGATGGTGTTCCAGAATCCCTATGGCTCACTTAATCCCAGGCTCACCATCGAAAGCATCCTTGCAGAGCCGGTGATCGCCACAGGCGGACAGGTGATTGCCGAAACACGGGCGAAAATGGCCGCGCTGCTGAAACGCGTCGGCCTGCCGGAAAACAGCCTGCAGCGCTATCCGCACGAATTCTCCGGCGGTCAGCGCCAGCGCCTGTGCATTGCCCGCGCGCTGATGCTCAATCCTTCGGTCGTCGTTCTTGATGAAGCGGTTTCGGCGCTCGATGTGTCGGTGCAGGCCAGGGTGCTGGAGCTTTTGATCGAACTGCAGCGTGAATTCGGACTGGCCTATCTATTCATCTCGCATGACATGGCGGTCGTCGAGCGGATCGCCCATCGCATCGCGGTCATCTATGCCGGCCAGATCGTCGAGATCGGCGACGCCACATCCGTGTTGTCGGAGCCGAAGCATTCCTACACAAAGCAGCTTATCGCGGCCGTTCCTGCCATCGACCGGCGCCACCAACATTTCAGGCTGGACACGCGCCAGGTCCCCTCGCTCGTGCGTCCGCTGGGATTTGAGCCGGGGCCGGCGAAATGGCGGCAGTTCGGGCCGGATCATAGAGCGCGGGTGGAGGCGTGATGATCGTTGCCCAAAGGGATGCAAGGCTGGAGGGGGTACGAAGGATCACTGCCTTTCAGACGGAGTCCGAACTTGATCGACCATGATCTTTTCGACCGCGCGTTTGCCCCACTCGAAGCGGCGGTGGCTGCGTCGCGCATTCCCGGCGGCGTGCTCGGCATGGTCGACCGGGACGGCCAACGCATCGTCCGGGCAATCGGCTCGGCCCAAACCGTGCCCAAGGTGCATCCGATGCATGTCGAGACATGGTTCGATCTGGCGTCGCTGACCAAGGTCATTTTTACGACGCCGCGCATCCTGGCACTGGCGGAGGAAGGCGTCATCGATCTCGACGCGCCGCTGATCTCGGCCCTACCCGATCTTCGCCAGTATGATGAAAAGGCCTGGGAGCGGAACGTGACGTTTCGCCAGTGCCTCGGCCATCAGACACCGTTTCCCGCCGTCGCGCCGATCTACACTTACGGGCGGGACCCCGAGCTGCTGCGCGCTTTCGTCCTGCAGCGCGAATGGCAGGCCGGGGAGCCGGTCTATTCCGACATCAACTTCATCCTGCTTGGATTCGTCCTGGAGCGCCTGTCGGGGAAGACCATCCGTGATATGGATCCTGGCCCAGGCTTTGCGTTCTCCGCCGAGCCGGATCAAACGGCGGCCACCGAAGATTGCACCTGGCGCCATCGCGTGCTCTGCGGCGAAGTCCACGACGACAATTGCTCGGCGCTGCAAGGTGCCGGTCACGCCGGCCTGTTCGGAACGGCGGCATCGATCCTCGATTTTGCACAAGGGTTGCTGGACGGGACCGGGGCGTCTGCGCGCTCGATAACGCTGATGCGCCAACCCCTGTCCGCGACCCGCACCCATGGCTGGGAGCAGCCCTATGAAGGCTGGTCCGGCGGCCGGCTGTGCAGTCCCGGCACGATAGGCCATACCGGCTTCACCGGCACCGGCCTGTGGATAGACTTCGACAAAAGCAAGGCATGGACCTTGCTCACCAACCGGATCCATCCGACACGTCATTTCAACAGCGGGATCGCAGCGCTTCGCCAATCGGTCGGCGATCTCGTCAACGGGGTCTGACAAATCATGATTGCGAAAAATGGCGAACCAATCTGGGCCGTCGGCCTGATGACCGGCACCGTTCTCGACGGCAACATCGACGTCGCGCTGATCAAGACTGACGGCAAACGCATCGCAGATTTCGGCACCTACACGCTGGCCCCCTACCCGCAGTCGATCCGGACCTTGCTGGAAGAGACGCTTAACCAGGCAAGGAGCTGGAACTTCACCGGGCCGGAGCCGGCGATCTTCCGCGAGGCCGAAGAGGCGCTGACGCGCGCGCAGTCTCAGGCGGTCAAGCAGCTGGTCGAAGGCCACGGCCTGATGATGGCCGATATCGGAGTGGTCGGCTTCCATGGCCAGACCGTGCTGCATCGTGCCCCGCAAGCCGGCCGGCTTGGCCAGACCCGCCAACTCGGCGATGGCGAGCTGATGCATGCGATCCTGGACACTAAAGTCGCCTATGACTTCCGCTCGGCCGACATGCGCGCCGGCGGCCAAGGTGCGCCGCTGTCGGCGGCCTATCACGCCGCGCTGCTGCGCGAGGCCGATGCCAGCGGCGACACGGCAGTGCTCAATCTCGGCGGTGTCGCCAACATCACCTGGTGGGACGGCAAGGATAATGTCGTCGCCTTCGACACCGGACCGGCTAACGCGCCATTGAATGACTTCATCAAATCGAAGGGTCTTGGCGAAATGGACCGCGACGGTGCCCTGGCCCGCGCCGGGACGGTCGACGAGGCACGGCTGGCCAAGCTCCTGCAGCACCCGTACTTGACCAAACCCTACCCGAAATCGCTGGACCGTTTCGATTTCGGCGCCTCGATGGCGGACGGGATGAATGCCGAGGATGGCGCAGCACTGCTGACGGCCTTCACCGCGGCCGCGGTCGGCAAGGCGCTCGATCTTCTGCCACACCGGCCGAAGCGGCTGGTGGTCAGCGGCGGCGGTCGACACAATCCAACGATCATGGCCATGCTTGCCAGCCGCGCCGGCGTCGAAGCGGTTCCGGCCGAGGCGCTTGGCTGGAAGGGCGATGCGGTGGAGGCGGAGTGCTTTGCCTTCCTGGCAGTGCGCGTGCTCAGGGGCTTGCCGATCAGCTTCCCCAGTACGACCGGCGTGCCACAGCCGATGTGCGGCGGACGCCTTGCCGGCTAGTCAGGCTTCAGCTTCTTCTGCAGGAAGATACGGCTGCGGCCGACGGGAAAATCGGGAAGCACGCCGAAGGGCTGATAGCCCTGGCGCTCATAGGCCTTGGCCGCCCTTGGGTTGAACGTGTCGATCCAGGCGCCGTGACAGCCGCGCGCGATCGCCTCCTGCTCGGCCGCCTCGAGCATCCTGCCGGCCATGCGCTGGCCGCGCAGTCTTTCATCGACCCAGAGCCATTGCACATAGAGCCAGCCCCAGGCGGTGTATCCCGCAATGCCGGCGACAATAGCGCCGTGCTCATCGCGCACGAACACGGCCAATGTCTTCCTGCCGGAGGCGCCGACATCGCTGTCGTTGAAAGCCGTAAGCCGCTCTCCAAGAAAAGCGAGCTCCTGCGGCAACGGATTGGCGGTTGTCTCAAGCGTTGTAGTCATCGCATGCCCAGATGGCTCATCCACCGAGCATCTATCGACGGACAGGACCGGGACGCAAGGCTTGCTACGCTACGGGGTCGGCGAACGCCACGCCGCTGCCGCAGCAGCGATCAGCATGAGCAAGGCTGCAACCACCGCCGATGCCGCAAAACCGAACGTGGAATAAAGCGGTCCGAACGCCGTGGTTCCGACGAACACCGCGAGATAGGTCACCGCGCTGTTCAAACCCATGATCGTGCCGCGTCGCGAAGGATCGAGCGCCGACAGACGCATTACCAGGACGTTCAGCCCGAAATGATTGGCAAGGCCCCAGACGGCTATCATCGCTATGGTCAGGCTGAAGCTGTCGCTTGTCGCGGCAAGCGCGACATAGACGACCGCGACGAGCAGGTAGGCAAACGGCATGACGCGCCGCGCGCCCAGGCGATCGATGACGCCGTCAAGAAGTGCCGCCGTGCCGAAGCCGGCGCCATAAGCGAGCGCGGCCAGCCCGTTGGCACTGACCGGCCGTCCCAGGCCATTGTGAAGGTGATCGCCAAGATAACCATAGACACCGTAGAACGCGGTCATGAATGCGGCGCAGGCAACCAGAAGCGGCACTATGCCGGGGACGCTCAAGGCGCCCAGCGGCGTCGGCGCCGGGCCGCTCTTCCTGACATCGCTCAGCGACGTCAGCGTCAGGCTGGCCAATGCGAGTGCTGCCAGCACCGCGACCGCCGCGAAAACGGCGCGCCAATGCACCAGGTCGGCAAGCACGGCCGACAGCGAAACGCCGGCGACCATGCTGAGCGTCCAGCCGGTCAACACGACTCCTATGGTGCCGCTTTCGCGGCCGGGCGGCGCAATCGCGGCGGAGCTGGCATAGATTGCCGGCATCGCGACACCTGCGGCGACGCCGGCGAGAAGCTGGGCCGCGACCAGCGCCGTCACCGTCGGCGCGGCGGCGCTGGCGACGAGCGCTATCGCCAGCAGCAGCAACGCCCCTTGCAGTATGCGGCGGGCGCCGAGCCGGTCGATGTAGCGCGCCAGGAACAAGGCGCTTGCCGACGTACCTAGCCCGAACGCGGCGGACGCGATCATGACCGCCGGCACGCTTGTGCCGAATGACGCGGCCACCGCCGGTGCGATTGGACCGAGCACCAGCGAGTTGGAGCCGATCACGGCGATGCACCCGGTCAGGAGGTAGGCGAGTGCCGGGATTGGCGGCTTGGGGGCCGCCGCGAATGTGGCGACTTGATCACTGTTCGACATATGGCAATAATGGCCGTATTAAATTCTGTATCAATCGGGACTTTTAATATGGATGAAGAAACAGATGGCATTCCGCAGAACAGGCCTGCGGCCCGCGATATCGATGCAACCGACCGAAAAATATTAGGCGTTCTGGTCGACGACGCCACGATTAGCTATGCCGAGCTCGGCGACCGCGTCGGCCTGTCGCCGCCGGCAGTCCATGAACGCGTCAAGCGGCTTCGGCGCAGCGGCGCCATCCGCAACACCGCGGCCATCATCGATCCCAAGGCGGTGCGCAAACCGCTGCTCGCCTTCGTCCACATCGACACCAAGGGCTGGGGAAAGACGCCGGAGCTGATGGCGATCGCCGAACACCCCGAAGTCGAGGAGATTCATTCGGTGGCCGGCGATACATGCATGCTGATCAAGGTCCGCACCGAGGACACTCGAGCACTCGAAGGCCTGCTGTCGCGTCTCTATGAAACCCCTGGCGTCACCTCGACCCGAAGCTACGTGGTCCTGTCGACCTATCTCGAACGGCCGGTACAGCCGGGGATAACGACGGAGTGGCCGACGCCCCGGCACATGGCCAAGCCGCTCTATTAACTCAAACGATCCTCACGCGTATCCAAAGTCGAACTGGAAACGTCTTAGGCACTGCATCCTGTGGTCATCCATCGGGCCGGTTCGTTTTCGCCGGTTCCTTGGGGCCCGACGGGATGCCTGTTGCGCAACCGGAGACACGCGATGAGAAAATTGATCGTGGGCAGCTTCATTTCGCTGGACGGCGTCATCGAAGCACCAATGGAATGGGCCTCGCCCTTCTTCGACGAGGAGATGAAGGAGCACTCCTATGAAAAGGCCGGCGAGGCGGATTTTTTCCTGCTCGGCCGCGTCACCTATGAAATGTTTTCGGCGCGCTGGCCGCAGGTCAAAGGCAGCAAGTACATGGACCGCATGAACGGGCTGAAGAAGCTCGTCGCGTCTCGCAGCCTCAAGGAGGTGACCTGGAACGAGTCGCTGATCGAAGGCGATGTCGCTGCCGAAATCGCTGGGATCAAGCGGCAAACCGGCGGCAACATATTGAAGTATGGAGTGAGCAATCTCGACCAGACGCTGCTCGCCAACAGGCTTGTCGACGAGTATCAGCTCTCGATCGTGCCGACCCGCGTCGGCCAAGGCAAACGCGCTTTCCAGGATGTCGATCCGTCCCTGGTCAAGCTGGAGCTTATAGATACGCACCGTTTCAAGAACGGCGTCATCACGCTGACCTACGTCCCGCTATGATCTTGTATCATGAAGATGCAGCTAAGACTTGACCCGACCGGGCTTTTCGACGTCCGCTACGCCGGCTTCCTGGAGACAGTCGCGCATTTGCGTGGACGGCTGCACCGCTACTGCGCGCGCATGATCGGTTCGACGCTCGACGCCGAAGACGTCATGCAGGAAGCGCTGTTCGAGGCCTATCGGAAGATCGAGAAGCTGGACAATGCGAGCGCTCTTCGCCCCTGGCTGTTTCGCATTGCGCATAATCGCTGCATCGATTTCCTGCGAAGCCGGCAGGTGCGTCAGCATGCGGAGGCCAATTTCGTCGAAGACGAGATCATCCTGCCGGTCGAGCCGGTGGGCAAGGGCGCGGATCGCGCGATCGAACGGCTGGTGATCCACCTGCCGCCCAAAGAACGCGCCTGCGTTCTGCTCAAGGACGTCTTCGACTGTTCGCTGGAAGAGATCGCCGACCTCGTCGGCTCGACCGTGGGCGGCGTCAAGGCTGCGTTGAGCCGTGGCCGCTCGAAATTGGCCGCCTTGTCCGGCGAGCCAATCGTCCGTTCGGAGCCCCAGCGCGATCCGGAACTCCTGGAATTGCTCAGCCGCTATGTCGAACTGTTCAACCGCCGCGACTGGGACGGCGTGCGGGCGCTGACCAGCGCCGACGCACAATTGCGGGTCGCGGATTGCTTCAAGGGCCGGCTGTCGGAATCACCTTACTTCATTGAGTACGAAAGAGCCTCGACGACATGGAAAATGGTGATTGGCGAGATCGATGGCGAGGCGGTGCTGCTCGTGCTCCACCATGGCGAAGATGGTTGGAAGCCTGCCCATCCGGTTCGGATCGAAGCCGCCGGCGGGATCATAAATCGCATCACTGATTACTATGCCTGCCCCTGGATCATGCCGGCGGCTGGTGCGGTAGTCGTTTCCAGGCCGGCCTAACCGGCAGCAGGACATGCAAGTGTCCGGCATCAACCTCAATGGAATGGTATCGACGCCGGACGGAGCATAGGCGATTACTGAAGCTTCGCCTGCAGGGCGTTGACGTCATTCGTGGTCATTTCGCCGTCGGTCGTCACCTTGCCGTCGACGATCTTCCAAAGGCGGAACGGGCCGGTGATGTCGCCATACTTGTCGAAGGCTACAGGGCCGATGACGCCTTCGTAGCGGATCGGCTTGCCATCCTTGATCAGGCCGAGCGCCTTGGCGAACTCGTCCTTGCCGGCATAGATCGGCGTGCCGGCCGGATCGACCGCCTTGTACATCGCGTCCTTGATCTTGGCCGGATCCTCGGAGCCGGCAATCGCGATAGCCAAGCCGACGATGGCGCCGGCATCATAGGACCGGTCGGCCGCCGGGTTCGACGGCTCAATGCCCGAAAATTCCTTGTAGTTCTTGGTGAAATATTCGGTCGATGCGGTCGGGCTGGTGCCCGAGGAAGTGCCATAGGCATCCTTCAAATAGTCGGCGCCGACGGATTCGATGAAATCCGGGCTGTTCATGCCGTCATTGAGCAGGAATTTCTGGACACCGCCCTGAGAAATCCAGGTACGGGCGATGGTTGCGCCATCGACAGGCGTGCTGACGAGGTAAAGCCCGTCCGGTTCGCCGGCCATGGCCGCGGT
Source organism: Mesorhizobium sp. M0060 (assembly GCF_040323155.1). Classification (NCBI taxonomy): domain Bacteria; kingdom Pseudomonadati; phylum Pseudomonadota; class Alphaproteobacteria; order Hyphomicrobiales; family Phyllobacteriaceae; genus Mesorhizobium; species Mesorhizobium sp. M0060. The sequence continues at coordinate 101,102 of NZ_JAMYUP010000019.1, read as the reverse complement.
TACCTCCGAGGCATAGCTCGACTGCTTTTCATTGTAGGGCGTGTCGGAGACGATGGTGCCACCGAGCGCCTTATAGGCACGCGAGAATTCCGCCACCATGTTGACGCCGAAGTCGTTGTTGACGTGGATGACCGACAGCTTCTTGAAGCCCTTGTCGATGGCATATTTGGCGGCGGCCACGCCTTGCAGAGCGTCCGAGGTGATGGTGCGGAAGAAGATGCCGTTGGTCTTGCCGTCGCGCCCGAGCGCCGTCAGCGTCGGCGACGACGAAGCCGGCGACACCTGGACGATCTTGGCCGGCGCGGTGACCGAGGTCAGGATCGGGATCGACACCGAGGAGATGATGCCGCCGATGATGACAGGCACCTTCTTGACCTGCACGAGCTGGGTTGCGGCGTCGACCGCAATGTTGCCCTGGCTCTGGCTGTCGCGGGTGTCGGTCGCGAGATCGCAGCCGCGCACCCCGCCGGCATCGTTGATGTCGCGGAATGCCATTTCGACCGACTTGGCGCCGGCCTGGCCATATTCGCCGGCCGGGCCGGTCAGTTCCATGACGACCGACGGTGATCTTGCAGTCGGCGGCTTGCGCTGCGCCGGCCGCTGTCAGCAAGGCGAGCGCGGTGGTGATCTGAAGTATCGTCTTTGTCATTGTTGTTCCCCTTTCGTTACACGACTCTCATTCACGTCTTGAGCCTGTTCAGCCTTCCGGCACCTGCAGCCAGGTTTCATGCAGATGTCGCCATTCGACGCCGTTCGGCGCCGATGAACTGGTGGTGAAAACGGCACTCGAGCGACGGCGGCTGTGCTTGCCGGCGCGTTGCTGTGCCTCGACGTAGCAGACGACGATCGTGTCGCCGGCCTGCCAGCCGGCCCGGATATCCTCGATCGAAATAGTGAAGTCGCCGTCACAGCTGGCGCGGCTTGCCCTGACATGGTCAACCACTGCGCCACGATCGAGAACCTGACCGTCCGGCGCAACCATACAGAAGCCTTCTCCCATGACGCGTTCGAAGCGGCTGAAATCTGCCCTGTCGGCGCTTGCCGCATCGAACCACTCGACGAAGAAGCGGTGGAGATCGACAATCTCTGCGCTGGCGCGGGAAAGCAGAGATAGCTTCTCGTCCATGACCGCGCTCATATCCGGCCCGCATTCAAATTGTAGTGCATGATGGAGCCGTGGCGGCCGTGACGGTCGCGTTCCAATGTGTAGACGTCGCCTAGCGGGCCGCGGCTTTGCGCGATCACCGCAGCGATCCGCGTCCGGTCATCGGCGTCGAGCGCGACGTCCATGATCCCGGCATTGGCAAGGGCGTGCGCCTGGTTGCGGGCACCGACGATGACAGCCGCCACTTGCGGCTGCTCCAGCACCCAGGCGCTGGCGATGGTGGCGATGTCGACGCCATGGCGGTCGGCGACGGCCTTCAGTACTTCAAGCAACTCCTGGAAGAGATCCCAGCCACCGAAATCATCGATGATCAGCTTGTATTTGACCAGTGACCGGTTTTCGAGCGGCGTCTGCGGCTCGGCAACGCCAAGCCATTTTTCGCTGAGGAAACCGCCAGCCACCGAACCGTAGCAGAGGAAACTGACGCCGTGCTGGCTGGCGAGCACCGCAAGGCTGTTGGCCGGCCGTTGGTCGAGCACGGAATATTGCAGTTGCTGGCTGACCAGCGGCACGCCGGCGGCCAGGATCTCGGCCAGCCGAGGCGTGTCGAAGTTGGTGGTGCCGACGTTGCGCACCTTGCCCTCCAGGCGGAGGTCGTTGAGCCAGCCGATCGCATCGACGTAACCGGGCACCGAATAATCCCACCAATGGAACTGCACGAGGTCGAGCCGCTCGGTTTTCAGCCGCCGCAGCGACTGGTCGACGATGCTGCTGATGTAGTCGCGGCGGATGTCGGAAAGCCTTTCTAGATCGGGCACCAGCTTGGTGTGTACCTTCATCTTGGCGGCGGCGTCGAGGCCGCGCTCGTTGGCAAGCCGCAGGCGCGCCGCACCGATCAGTTCCTCGACGCCGGTATAGATATCGGCGCAATCATAGGTCCTGATGCCGGCATCGAACGTGGCGATCAGGTCGGTCACTGCCTGTTGGCGGTCGATCGCGCCGTGCCCGCCGGCAAGCTGCCAGCCGCCGCGAATGACGCGCGAGATCGTGTAGCCGGGGCTGAGTTCGAACGCCTTGGCGGTCATCTCTGGTCACTCTCCTTCGGCAGCGGCACCGCCGTGGTCTCGGCATGGCTGAACCGCCGCTTGCCCGTCCTGACGATCCTCAGCCGGCTGGCGCAATTGGGATCGGGACAGGCGATCTCGGCGTCCGATGTCATCCAGTCGTTCCTGTGGGTCGGACGCTGTTTGGCTGCGAGCAGCGGCAACACGGCCGATATCGAATAGATCGAAAAACCCTGCCCCGCCGGCATCGACAGCATCTCGCCCTTCAACTCGAAATAGTCGCCAGCCTTGGCACCGCAATAGATTGGCTTGCCCTCAGGGATGACCGCTTCGACACGAAGGTCGAAGAGTTCGAAACTGTCGTCTTGCTCGGCCATTCAGATCTCCACACGCGTGAAGGTAATGTCGCAGGCGCCGTTGCGGCGGATCACGCCACAGGCGGCGGCGAATTGATCGCGCTCCTCGGGATGCACCTGCGCCACGACGCTTCCGGCAAGCCAGCCGATCGGGAACAAGAGACGCGCACCCTGTCCATAGAACAAGCCTATATCGAAAATCGCATTCGGGTTGCCGCCCCACATGCGCGGCGGCACATAGGACAACACGATGTCGCCCGGCTGCGGCGTCAGCGTTGCATTCTCCGCCGGCAACGGCTTGGCGAAGGTTTGGCCCGCCAGGTCGGCGGCGGGAACCGGGCAGGAGATTTCCGGCCCCGTCCACATCGCATGGATGCTGGCAACGACGCGCGGCTGCCCGAGATAGGCCAGCAGGAAGCCAGCGTTTTCGGGCGCCTTTTCAGGCAACAGCAGCGCCGTCACGGAAAGTTCTGAGCGTGGCTCGGTGATCCTGATGGCAGGCGTCGTCATGCCCTCAAATCCTTCTTGGCCGCGGATTGGAGCTTGTCGCGCAGGAAGGCAAACGGCCGGCTGATGTCGGCCACCAACGCCTCGCGCGCAGCCTGCGCATCCTGCTTGGCAAGCGCTGCGACGATGCTGCGGTGATAGTGGGCGGTATCGACTTCGCCGGCATCGGAAAAGGCGTAGATGGCGACGCGGATGCACGGTCCTGATTGCAGCCAGAGGCTCTCGATCATCGGGATCAGCACGGCGGAGCCGCAGCAACGGTAGATCTCGAAATGGAAGCTCTGGTTGAGCGTGGCCTCGCGGTCGATATCCTTCTTGTGCTTCAGCGCCCGCATCTCGTCCCACTCGCCGAGCATGGCTTCGACCGCGGCTATCTGGCGCGAATTCATGCGCGTGGCGGCAAGTGCTATCGCTTCGCCCTCTATAAGGGAGCGGGCGCGCAAGAGATCGTCGATACGCTCCAGCGTGATAGGCGGCACGCGCACGGAGCGATTTGGGAGCGCCTCCAGCGCCTTCTCGGTGATCAGCCGTCCGAGCGCCTCGCGCACCGGCATGGTGCTGGTGACCAGCGCGTCAGCGAGGCCGCGGATGGTCAGCACCTGGCTCGGCTCGAAAAGGCCGCCGATCAAGGCGCGGCGCAGCTCCGAATAGACGCGATCCTGAACGGTCTCGCGGCCGACCGGCGTAAGCTGGGCTGCGATCGTTTCGTTATTCCGTTCGATGGCGGCCTTCTGCATGGGCAGTCCTGGTCTCTGGCCCGTTTTCGGCTTGCGGAAGAAATTAAAGCCGAATAGCGTGATCAAAGCAAGTGTGATCACAAATCAAATCATAGGCGGCGAAGATCGCTTTCGGCCAGGGATTGATGAGCGACACGACAGAACGGCAGGAGGAGATCCGCACGCCGGTTCTGACGGCCAGGAACGTCGTCAGACGCTTCGGCGGCCTTGTCGCGGTTAACAATGTCTCGTTCGACGTCCAGCAGGGTGAAATACTCGGCCTCATCGGCCCGAACGGCGCCGGCAAGACGACGATGTTCGACCTGTTGGCCGGCAGCATCCTGCCGACCAGCGGCGAAATCCTCCTCAACGGTGTACTCGTTTCGGGGGAAGCAGCCCATCGCCGCATCGGCCGCGGCCTTGGCCGCACATTCCAGATCCCCCGGCCCTTGCCCAATCTGACACTGATCGAAAACGTCATGCTAGCCGCGCAGGGGCAGGCCGGAGAAAAGCTGCTCGCCAACTTCCTGACGCCCTGGCGGGTGGCCGCCGAAGAGCGGGCGGCCGAGACGAGAGCCAGCGAATTGCTTGAGCTCGTGACGCTTTCCCGCCTTGCGCACGAACCGGCACGCGTGCTTTCCGGCGGCCAGCGCAAGCTGCTCGAACTGGCCCGCGTCATGATGGCAGACCCGGCGATCATCCTGCTCGATGAACCGGCGGCCGGCGTCAACGCGACATTGCTCGAAGTCATCATCGACCGCATTCGCGACATCAACAGAAGCGGCATTACCTTCCTGCTGATCGAGCACAATATCGACATGGTGACGCGGCTTTGCCACCGCGTGCTGGTCATGGCGAGCGGTCAGCTTCTGTGCGAAGGCACCCCGGACGAGGTCGCACGCGATCCCCGCGTCATCGAGGCCTATCTCGGGGGCGCGGCATGAGCCAAACGGTCCTCGATGTCTGCGATCTCGAAGCCGGTTACGAGCCCGGTGTGCCGATCGTGCGCGGCGCCTCGATCACCGTCGACAAGGGCGAGATTGTCGTCGTTCTCGGTCCCAACGGCGCCGGCAAGTCGAGCCTTATCAAGGCGATCGCCGGCCTTGTCCCGATCACCGGCGGCACCGTCCTGCTGGACGGCAAGGATATCACGGCGGCGCCCGCCCACACCATGGTCCGCCTTGGCCTAGCCTTCGTGCCGCAGACCGAAAACATTTTTCCGCTGATGTCGGTCGAGGACAATCTGAAAGTCGCCTGCGGCATCCTGCAGCCGCGCGAGACCCCTGCCCACATCGAGGAAATGTATGCGACCTTTCCCGATCTCGCCCGTCAGCGCAAGACGGCCGCCGGCAATCTTTCGGGCGGACAGCGGCAGATGCTGGCCGTTGCCCGGGCATTGATCGTCCATCCCAAGGTGCTGGTGCTCGACGAGCCGTCGGCCGGCCTGTCGCCGAAATTCGTGGCCATGGTGTTCGAGATGCTGGCCGGCATCCGCAGATCCGGCGTTACCATTCTGCTGGTCGAACAGAACGCCAAGGCAGCGCTTGCCATCGGCGATCGCGCCTATGTGCTGGTCGAGGGCAAGGACCGGCACCAGGGCATCGCCTCCGAGCTCTGGAACGATCCGGTCGTCGCCGAACTCTATCTTGGCCAGCGCCGCCTCGATCCTGAAAGAGACCGGCACTCCGGCAAAGGAAGTGCAGCATGAACCTGCAATTTGTCGTCGACGGACTGCTGGCAGGTTCGATGATCGGCCTCGGCGCCATCGGCGTGACGCTCACCTATTCGATCCTGCGCTTCTCGAACTTCGCCCATGGCGATTTCATGGCCTGGGGCGCTTATGCGACGCTCGCCGTCGTCGGCGCCATTGGCGCGATATTCGGCAAGATCGCGCCGATCGCTCCCCTCTCGTTCGGCTGGCCGCTGATCGCCGCGCTCATCATCGGCATGGTGGTCACCGGCCTGCTGGCGCTGCTGCTCGACCTGGTGCTGTTCGCGCGACTGCGGGCCAAAGGCCAGGCGATCATCGTGGTGATGGCGAGTTTCGGCGCCTCGATGGCGCTGAGAAGCCTGCTCGAATTCATCTTCACCTCGCGTCCGACCTATTTCAGCCGGGCGATCCAGATCGCCATGCCGGTCGGCTTCGGCATTCGCATCACCCCCGATCAGATCGCGTTGCTGCTGCTTACCGTCGTGCTCGTGCTCGGCGTGCATCTCCTGATGACGCGTACCCAGACCGGCCGCTCGATGCAGGCACTGAGCCAGAACGCAGCACTGGCCCGCATCGTCGGCATCGACGTCGCCAGGGTGGTGCGCGTTACCTGGATCATCGGCGGAGCGCTGGCCTGCGTCGCCGGCGTGATGATCGGCATCCTCATCCAGATCCGCCCATTCATGGGTTTCGACATGCTGCTGCCGATGTTCGCGGCCGCCATCCTCGGCGGCATCGGCAGCGTGCCCGGCGCCGTTCTCGGCGGCCTAATCATCGGTCTGACCGAAGCCGGCGCGGTGCAGTTGATCGGCGCCGAATGGCGGGCGGCCGTCTCCTTCATCATCCTGATGGCGGTGCTGTTCGTGCGGCCCATCGGCCTTTTCGGAGTGAGGGAACGCTGATGGATCTGCTCGGCTATGGCGCCTTCTTCCTGACCACCGCGCTGATCTTTTCGCTGGTCACGCTCGGGCTCAACCTGCAATGGGGGCTGACCGGGCTTTTCAATGTCGGGGTCGCCGGCTTCGTCGCCATCGGCGCCTACACCTCGGCGTTGCTGACCACGCCCGACGATGCCGCGCGCCTGGGCGGCTTCGACCTGCCCATCCTTGTCGGCTGGCTCGGCGCCATGCTGGTGGGCGGCGTCGCCGCCGCGATCACCGGCATTGCCACGCTGCGCCTGAGATCGGACTATCTGGCGATCACCACCTTCGGTGTCGCCGTCGTCGTGCAACTGGTCGCGCTCAACGCCCAGAAGCTGACCGGTGGCCCGTTCGGCATCGGCTTCATTCCGCGTCCTTTCGGCGGCCTCGCCGAAACGCCGTTGCTCTTCAACCTTTCGAACCTTGCCGTCGTCTCGGTGGTGACGCTAATCGCCTATCTCGCGCTGGAACATCTGTCGCGCAGCCCTTGGGGGCGCGTGTTGAAGGCGCTTCGTGAGGATGAGCGGGCCGCGATATCGCTGGGAAAAAGCGCGCGTTTCTACCGCGTCCAGGCCTTTGCCGTGGGCGGCGCCATCATGGCGCTTGCCGGTGCGCTGCAGGCGCATTTCACCGGCTTCATCGCGCCGGACAATTATTTGCCGGCGCTGACCTTCCAGGTCTGGGTGATGCTGATCGTCGGCGGCTCGGGCAGCAATACGGGAGCCGTCGTCGGCAGCATCCTGGTCTGGGCGATATGGGCCGGATCGGGAGCCTTGACCAGTATGTTATTCTCGCCGGAACAGCAGGCCCGCGCCGCCTCGCTGCAGATCGTCGCCATCGGCGTGATGCTGTGCGTTATCCTGCTGGTCAGGCCGAACGGCCTCTTCGGCGACCGGCCGAGGCGTGCAAGGTTGGGCAAGGGCGCGAAAGTGGCACCGGACGAGAGCGCGGCAAGGTCATGAGCAACGTTGCCGTGCCACGCGGCCTTTCGCTATGGCACGCCGTCGGCCGCAACCGCCGTGAACGACCCGCCCTCGAAGGTGCACTCGATGTCGATCTGGCGATTGTCGGCGGCGGGTTCTCAGGCCTTTCTACCGCGCTGCACACCGCCGAAAAAGACATCTCGGTCGCCGTCCTCGAGGCGGAAATCATCGCCTGGGGCGCAACCGGCAGGAACGCCGGCTTCGTGGTGCCGAATTTCGCCAAACGGGACCCGGACGATATCATTGCCCAACTCGGGCCTGAACGCGGCGAACGCCTTGTCGATTTCGCCACCGGCAGCGCCGATCTCGTCTTCGACCTGATCAAGCGCCACGGCATCGAATGCGATGCGCTCCAGAGCGGATGGATACAACCAGCCCATTCGCAGGCCGCTTTGCAAAAGACCAGATCGCGTGCCGAGCAATGGGCAAGACGCGGAAAGCCGACTGTTGCGCTGGACAGGCAGGCGATTGAGGATCTGACCGGCGTTCGCGGTTATGTCGGCGGCTGGATGGACAGGTCGGGCGGTGTCCTCAATCCAGTCGAATATGCGCGCGGGCTGGCCGACGCAGCGGAAAAGGCCGGCGCGCGCATCTTCGAGCATACACGTGTCGCGTCGATCGATCGCTTAGGGGATGGCTGGGCTCTGAAGACGGCCTCGGGTTCGGTGCGTGCCGGAAAGGTGCTGGTCGCCACCAACGCCTATGGCGGGTCGCTGAACCGCACGCTTGAGCGAACCTATTTCCCGCTGAAGATCTTCCAGATCGCGACGGCGCCGCTGCCGCGCGAAATACGCACCCGTCTGCTTCCCGGCGGGCAAGGCGTCGGCGACACCAGGCGCAATCTTTTCACCTTCCGCTTCGACAACGAAAACAGGCTGATCACCGGCGGCATGCATGTTTTTGGCCCCGTTGCCGACACGCGGGTGCCCCGGGCGATCTGGCGGCGGCTTGCCAGATATCTCGATCTCCCGGAAATCCCGCCGCTTGAATACAGCTGGTCGGGGATGGCTGCCGTCGAGCCCGACTTCCTGCCGCACCTCGTCGATCTCGGCCCCGGCCTGATCGCGGGCTTTGCCTGCAACGGGCGCGGCATCGCCATGACCATGAGCATGGGCAAGGTGCTTGCGGATTGGGCGGGCGGAACAAAGCCTCGGGATTTGCCGCTGCCGTTCGCGCCGCCGTCGCCGATCCCGCTCCACGGCCTGATGCGGCATGCGCCGAACATGCTGCTTCCCCTGAGCATCCTGCGCGATCGGCTGGATGAGGCAGGCTAGCTGGCTGTCGCGCATGATCGAATGTCGGGGCGCCGCTTGCGCTCCCCATCCCGCTGCGCTGCGCAGAGTAGTAGTTTGGGCACCGACAGTGCTAGAAGAATGCACGCACGGGCCGCCGCCTCGTCCATCAGCCGTCCCGATATCGAACTGCTAGACTCGCCCACATCATGTTGTTAACGACAGCGGATGAAGCAGAACTATCTTTATCTCGTCATCGGCGCCTTGGTCGTCGCCGTCATTGCCTTGGGCATTTACGTTTATCGCGAGGAGACCAAGCCGAAAGGCGTGGAACTTCGTATCGACGATTCCGGCATTTCAGTTCAGGAAAAGTAGACCACGCATTCCTGCTGCCCGACTTTGCGCGCTAGAAGCCGACTTGCACCGTCTCAACCAAGCTCCAAGGTCGTTATCGCATAGACACCGGACTGCGTGAGCTGCGGCGCCCTTCCCTTGTACATTCGAGCCGTTTCGAAGCCCGGTTGCAGACCCGCGGATGACAGCAAATCTGCAAATTGCCCACTGGTCTCGGGCACGTCGAGATGGACGTTTCCAGGGCCGGAAATGTGCACGAGCGCGGCGAAGAGACGGCTTGCCGCGTCCAGATTGTCGGCAAAGAGCGGGCCGACCTTGCAGCCGTCGCGGCATCGGCGCGCGACGCCGTATCCCGCAATGGCACCGTCATTGACGACCGCAAGCGCCGTATGGGGCGGGCGCAGCCAGTGTTCCAGGAAAGACCGTCTCGGACCGGGAAAGAAGCGGCGGTCATAGTCCAGTATGTCCGGCACGAGTTCCGGCCCTATGGCGCGAATGTCGCTGCCGGCGGCTGCCGGGACATTCGGCGACCCCATGAACCGGATCGTCCGGTAGGCCGGTGCAAAACCCATGCTGCGGTAGTTGGCCTGCTGTTCGACAACGCCGTCGAGGCCGATCGTGCGGTTGCCGAGCCGCGCCATGCCGGCATCCCAGACCGCCTTGCCATGGCCTTGGCCACGCCTGTCCGGCCGGCAGATGTAGAGGCCGATGAAGCCGAAATCGTCGCCATAGGCCACAGCCGAAATGCCGGCCACCATCTCGCCATCGACAAAGGCACCGATGAAGCCCTGCGGGTCCGCTGCCTGGAACAGCGCGGCATCGTCGAGCCCGGGGTTCCAGCCTTCCGCCGCCGCCCAACCGACAAGGGTTTGCACGTCTTCAAGTGCGAGCGTTCGGATCGTTCTGGGCATTGCGATCACTCGGCGGCACCAGGCGCGAAGGATTTTAGGGCGCCATGATAGGGCTTCGCTAAAGGGCTTGCATAGGCGCCGCGCTTGGATGTCGTCAGGCCAAGCGCGATCAAGGCCTCGGCCTGCTTGACCGCGGCACCGACGCCGTCGATGACCGGAAGGCCGAATTCCCGCTGCAGCGCGGCTGCGAGATCGGCCATGCCGGCACAGCCGAGCACGATGGCCTCGGCGCGATCCTCCTCGATGGCGCGCGCAATCTCGTTGCGCAGCTTGAGGAGTGCATCGGATGCCGGATCTTCGAGGGCAAGAACCGGGATGTCGGCAGCGCGCACGCGTGCCCGCCCCGCCATACCGTAGCGTTGCACCAGCCCTTCGACCGGCACGCGCGAGCGCCCGGTCGTGGTGACGACGGTGAAGCGCTGGGCGATGAAGGAGGCGACGGCAAGCGAGGCCTCGCAAATGCCGATGACCGGAATTCTCGCCATGGCGCGTGCCGCATCGAGGCCGGTGTCGTCGAAACAGGCGACGACCGCGGCCTGCGCGCCCAAGCGCTCACCGGTGGCGATCTCGACCAGCAGGCCGGGAACGGCAAGCGCCTCATCATAATAGCCTTCGATCGAAACCGGGCCCATCGTCGAGGTGACGGCAACGATCTTCGTCGATGCGCCGGCGACCGATCGGGCGGCGACCGCGATAGTCTCGGTCATGCTGGCGGTGGTGTTTGGATTGACGACGAGGATCTGCACGGTCACGCACGCTCCCTGCGGCGGCCGACATAGACGATTGCGCCGAGCGTCAGCAGGATGACCAGGAAGGAAAACACGGTCGTCACGGTGCCCAGCGCATAGAGCACCGGTGTCGTCACATTGGTCGTCATGCCGTAGATTTCGAGCGGCAGCGTGTTGAAGGTGCCCGAGGTCATCAGCGTACGGGCGAACTCGTCATAGGACAGAGTGAAGCCAAACAGGCCGACGCCGATCAGGCTGGGTGCAATCATCGGCAGCACGACATGGGCGAAGGTTTGCCAGGACGATGCTCCGAGATCACGGGCGGCTTCCTCATAGGCCGGGGAAAACCGGTTGAAGACGGCGAACATGATCAGCACGCCGAAAGGCAAGGTCCATGTCAGATGTGCACCGAAAGCAGAGGTGTACCAGGCAGGCCGGAAGCCGACCTGCTGGAAGACAACGCCGATGCCGAGGCTGATGATGATCGACGGGACGACCAGGCTGGCGACGGCCAGATAAAACAGTGCGGTGGCGCCGCGAAATTTTTGGCGGAAGGCAAGGCCGGCAAGCAGCGACACGATGACCGTGACGAGCATCACCATCAAGCCAAGGACGAGCGAGCGTTTGAAGCTGCCGCCGAAATCGCCGACCGCCTGGCGCTCGAACAGATTGGCGAACCAGTGCAGCGAGACGCCGTTCAGCGGGAATGTCAGCCCGCCATTCTCGCCCTGGAAGGAGAGGATCAGGATCGCCGAAAGCGGGCCGTAGAGGAACAGCACGAAAATAGCGAAGAACACCGCCAGCACGTAGAATTCGAGGGTGCGCTTGTCGTGGCTCATCGCTTCACAGCTCCTTGCGAATGTCGACGATGCGCAGGATGCCGGCGACCATCAACAGCACCAGCACCAGCAGCACGACCGCGTTGGCGGCGGCCGCCGGATATTGCAGCAGCGACATCTGGTTCTTCATCATCAGCGCGACGGAGGCGCTCTGGCCTCCGGACATCACCTGCACCGTCGAAAAGTCGGCCATCACCAGCGTGACGACGAAAATGGTGCCGATCGCCATGCCGGGCTTGGCAAGCGGGATGACGACGTTCCACAGAACCTGCCAGCCGGAAGCGCCGGCGTCACGCGCGGCTTCGATCAACGACTTGTCGATGCGCATCAGCGTATTAAAGATCGGCGTCACCATGAACAGCGTGTAGAGATGCACCATGGCCAGCACGACGGCGAATTCGGAATAGAGCAGCCATTCGATGGGCTTCGGGATCAGTCCCAGTTGCACCAGCGTCGAGTTGACCAGGCCGTTGCGGCCAAGCACCGGAATCCACGAGATCATGCGGATGATGTTGGAGGTCAGGAACGGCACGGTGCAGACAAGGAACAGCACCATCTGCATGGCCGTGGTCCTGATATGGAAGGCGAGGAAATAGGCGACCCAGAAACCGATGAACAGCGTCAGCGCCCAAACGATGGCGGCGTATTTCAGCGTGTTCAGATAGGTTTTCCAGGTGACCCACGAGCCGAGCGTGTCGGCGTAGTTGGTGGTCAGGAAATCCGGGTACATCGCCGCAAAATCGTAATCCCAGAAGGAGACCACGGCGATCATCAGGATCGGCAGCAAAAGGAACGCGCCGAGGATCAGCGCCAGCGGTGTCGCCTGGAGATAGGGTGCGAGACCGGCCAGAGAGACGCGGCGTCGTCTGGCGGGCATTGCGGCGGCGGTGGCGGGGCGTTCGAGCGCGACAGTCATGAACATCTCGGTATAAGTCAGCGATGCGGCGAAGCCGCCTTTCCTTCTCCCCCTGTGGGAGAAGGTGGCCGAGCGAAGCTCGGTCGGATGAGGGGTGTTCCAGCTTGGCACCAACAGCGCTCCGGCCAGCACCCCTCAACCGTCTCGGCGCTGCGCGCCAATCCACCTTCTCCCACAAGGGGAGAAGGGGAAGACGTTGTACCTACGCAGCGATGAACTCGTTCCAGCGCTTCACCATGTAGCGGTCCTCGTCCATGACCGAGTTCCAGCAGGCGACCTTGCCCATGCGCTCTTCGAACGAGCCGCCGTCACGCACGGCGCCTGCCTTTTCCATGACTTTGCCGTCCGGCGACAGGATGTCACCCTTAGCCGGCTTGCCTTCGATCCAGTAGCCCCACTCGTCTTCGGACATGAACTTCTTAGCCGACACCATGTTGGCCGAGTAATACCCTTGGCGGTTGAGATAGCCGCCCACCCAACCGGACGTGTACCAGTTGATGTATTCATAGGCGGCATCGAGTTCGGCGCCGGAGAGATGGGCTGCCAGGCCAAGCCCGCCACCCCAGGACCGGTAGCCTTCCTTGAGCGGCTGGAAGCGGCACGCGATGCCCTTGGAGCGGACTGCGGCCACGGCCGGCGACCACATCGACTGGATCACCACTTCGCCTGAAGCCATCAGGTTGACGCTTTCGTCGAAGGATTTCCAGAAGGCGCGGAACTGGCCGGCTTGCTTGGCCTTGATCAGGAAGTCGATCGTCTTGTCGATCTCCTCCTTGGTCATGTTGCCCTTGTCTGCGTATTTGATGTTGCCCGTTGCCTCCATGATCATCGCCGCATCCATGATGCCGATCGACGGGATGTTGAGGATGGCGGTCTTGCCCTTGAAGGCCGGATCCATGATGTCGGCCCAGGTGGTGATGTCGCGGCCGACAAGGTCGGGGCGGATGCCGAGCGTATCGGCGTTGTAGATCGTCGGCACCATGGTGAACCAATTGGTCGGCGACTTGGCGAACACCTTGCTGTCCTGGGCCTCGACGTAACCGACGGTATGCGGCGCGGTGCCCTGGGCAATGACGCTGTCCGGCGTCAGCTTGCCGGTTTTGAACAGCGGCACCAGCTCGTCGTAATATTTCAGCTTGCTGACATCCATCGGCTGCAGGACGCCTGTCGGGAACACCTTCTTGCAGATCCAGTATTCGATGTCGGCGATATCGTAGCTGTCGGGCTGCGTTACCGCGCGCTGGGCGGCGGCATCGGAATCGGTTGCCGTCATCTCCAGCGTGATGCCGAGGTCCGCCTTGCACTTGTCGGCGATGGCATTGAGGTTGGACACGCCGGTGCCAAACTGGCGCAGCGTGATGTTCGATTGCGCCCAGATGGTCGGAAAGCCGGTGATGGCGCCGGAACCGGCGGCAAAACCGACGGCGGCGGCACCTGTCTTGAGCAGCGAACGGCGCGATATTCCTGTCTTCTTGTCGGTGGTGTTGGTCATGCTCAGTTCCCCTGTTTTGGTTGGTTATGCTGGGTTTCAGGAATCGAGACGGCCAAGGACGATCGCGTCCTCGGCGTCCCAGGCGATCGGCACCGCGCCGCCGACGGCAACCGGTTTGGCGAAGAAGCTGGTGTCGTTGACGATCACCGTGAAATCCTCGATGCCGGCGCCGTTGACCGAGAGTTTCACGGTCGAACCGCGGTATTCGACATTTGCGATGATGCCGGTGAACCCGAGCCCGGCGGCCGGCGGGTCGCCGATCCGCACATGGTCGGTGCGAATGGCGATATCGATCGGCTGGCCGATCTCCCTGCCCTGCCCGCTGGCCGCGAGCGTGACGCCGCCAGGCACGTCGAAAACGACCATGCCGTCGCGACGGCCGGTGACGCGGCCGGAGATGACATTGTGGTCGCCCATGAAACGGGCGACGAAGGCGGTGGCCGGCCGCTCGAACACCGTGCGCGGATGCGCCGCCTGCTCGATACGGCCATCGTTCATCACCACGATCAGGTCGGCCAGCGCCATGGCTTCTTCCTGGCTGTGGGTGACGTGGACGAAAGTGATGCCGAGGGACGTCTGCAGCTTCTTCAGTTCGGCCCGCATGCGGATCTTCAGGAACGGATCGAGCGCCGAAAGCGGTTCATCGAGCAACAGCGCCTCGGGATCGGTGATGAGTGCGCGTGCAAGGGCGACGCGCTGCTGCTGCCCGCCCGAAAGCTGCGCCGGGCGGCGGCTGGCATAGGCCTCCATCTGCATTAGTTTCAGCATCTCGAGCGCCTTGGCGCGGCGCTCCTCCTTGCCGACGCCCTTCATCTTGAGGCTGAACGCAACGTTGTCGATCAGGTCGAGATGCGGAAACAGCGCGTAGGACTGGAACATCATGGCGGTGCCGCGCCTGGCTGGCGGCAAGTCGGTAACCACAATGTTGCCGAGACGCACGTCGCCGCTCGAAATGCTCTCGTGCCCGGCGATCATGCGTAGTGTCGAAGTCTTGCCGCAGCCGGATGGGCCGAGCAGGCAGCAATAGGTTCCGGCTGGGATTTTCAGGCTGATGTCTTCGACGGCAGTCGTTGCGCCATAGACTTTCGAAACGGACACTATGTCGATTTCGGTGGCTTTGGACATCCGGCTTCCCCTTTGATCGGATTAGCCAAAGCATCATGCGTGCCAGTTGCGCGCCGCCGCACCAACCGACTGAATCCGCGAAGATATCAGGGCCGCGTCTATATGACTGCCGATACGGCACCCTCGTGCAATGCATAAATTATAGGCGATTGCCACCGATCCTCGCAAAAATCGTATGCAATCTTTTCCATCTCTGTATTCACTTTGCCTCTCGTCCAAGCGATGTGATTCAGGGTAGAAGAACGCAGGACCACCGCCATGAACATTGCCGACCAGACTTTCCCTGCTATCGACAGTGCCAACGAGGATCGTGCGCAAGCGATCCGCGACCAGCTGCGCGACGCGATCGTCGATCGCCGGCTGGCGCCTGGAACCAAGCTTTCCGAAGGCGAGGTCGGCACGCTGTTCGATGTCAGCCGCACCGTGGCGCGCGCGGCACTGCAGATGCTCTCCTTCGAAGGATTGGTGCGCATCGAGCGCAATCGCGGCGCATTCGTCGCCAATCCGTCGCCGGAGGAAGCGCGGCAGGTCTTTGCTTCGCGCCGGCTCATCGAACCCGGCATCGCGATCGCCGCCGCCGGGCGGATGACGCCGGCGCATGTCGCTGCGTTCAAGGCCCAGCTCGACGAAGAAGGCCGTTTCATCGCCGAACGCGGACCGAACGCGAGGCGATCGGAGATCAAGGCGTCGGGAGATTTTCACCTGCTTTTGGCGTCGGTCGCGGGAAACGTCATCCTGCAGCGCTTCATGGAGGAATTGGTCGCACGTTCATCGCTGGTGATCGCGCTTTACGGCCGCTCGGGTATCTCAAGCTGCGGCCACAGCGAACATACGCAGATCCTCGAGGCGCTGGAAAACGGCAATGCCGAGCGCGCCAGCGCGCTGATGCTGCACCATATCGACCATATCGAGGCCGACCTCGATCTGCGGGTCAGGAGCGGCCCGGCACTCAGGCAGGCGCTCGAGTTCTGAGAGCGCTCAACGCACGATCCTGACGCACATCGGTGTGCCGATCTCGATGGATCGGCCGGTGTCGGTCAACCGGCCGGTTGCGGCATCACGGGCGAAAATCGAGATGCGGTCGGCGTTCTGGTTGGCCGAGAACAGATGGCCACCCGAAGGCGTCAATGCCAGATTGCGCGGCGTGGCGCCGCCGCAAGGCGTATAGTCGACAAGGGCAAGCTTGCCGGTTTGCTGGTCGACCGAAAACACCACGACACTGTCATGGCCGCGGTTGGAGCCGTAGAGAAAGCGGCCGTCGGGCGAGATCTGGATGTCGGCGCAGTGATTGCCGTCGCGCGCCTCGGCCGGCACGGCCGGCTTGCTGTCGATCATCGTAAGCTTGCCCAATGCTTCGTCCAGCGCAAGCGAGACGATCGTCGAATCCAGCTCGTTCATGACGAACACGAAGCGGCCGCCTGGATGCAGCGCCAAATGGCGCGGACCCGCACCCGGGGCAAGCGCCGACTCGGCCAGCTTCGTCAGGCTGCCGTCTGACCCGATGCGATAGGACACCAGCCGGTCGATGCCGAGATCGGCGACGATTGCCATGCCACCGGCAAGCGTCTCGGTTACGCTATGGGCATGGGGCCGCTCCTGGCGGGCCGGATCCGGTCCGGTCCCGCTATGGGCAACGCTCGACAACGGCGCTGTCAGGCCGCCGTCCTCGCGCAATCCGTAGACCACGACCGAGCGATCGGGGCCGCCCTCGCCCATGCCGTAATTGGCGACCAATAACTTCGTCCCGTCGCGCGTGATGGTGTTGTGCGCCGTGATGCTGCCTAGGGTCGGCTGCTTGTTGATGTAGGAAAGCGTGGCGGTCTGCCTGTCGAAGCGGTAGGCCGAGACCACGCCTTCGCGCCAGGTGAACACTTCGGAGTTGGCATAGATGTGGGAGCCGTCCGGCGTCGCCGACAGGAAGGTCGGATTGTCGACGTCATCCGTCTCAGTCAGTTTCCTCGTCTCCAGCGTCTCTTCGTCGAAACTGTAGACGCCCAGCCCGACACCGCGCGCGCCCTGAAAATACGGGGCCTCGCGATTGAGGCTGCCGACGAAAACCAGACAGGCATTCTGCATCATTTCCTCCTGTTCCGCCGGCATTGGCCGCCGCGGATCGCGGCAAAATTTCGCCGAGACTCGCTTGCAACACAACCCCATATGTGAAAATACTATTCACAAAAGAAGATTGACGGGAGGATCGATCATGCATTTCGCTGGTCTGCGGCGCGCCCTGATGGACGATTCCCGCTCCCAGAGGAAGTCGTCATGAGAGGTTTCGCCCCGACCGTGGGCGTGACGTCGACACACCCCACCAACATGCCGAAGGAACACGCCGACCTTCCCGTCTGGAACGCGGAGAACTGGTTCTATGAAGATTGGCCGGTCGGCCAGAAGATCCGTTCGCTGCGCCGGACCATTGCCGAGGGCGACAGCCATCTCTTCAACACGCTGGTGCTCGACATCCATCCTTACGTGCAGGACCAGATGTTTGCCGAAACGGAAGGCATCTTCGGCAAGCGGCTGGTCGCCGGCGCCTTCGTGTTTTCGGCCGGGCTCGGCTTGGTCGCCACCAACTGCATCAACGCCTTTTCGTATGGCTACGACAAATTGCGCTTCATCAAGCCGGTATTCGTCGGCGACACGATCTATTCGATCCGCTCCAACCTCGACAAGAAACCAAAATACGAGGAGATGGGGCTGATCCGCGCCAGCTATGAGGTCTTCAAGGGTGAAGGCGAGCTCGTGCTTTATTGCGAGCACCTGCAGACGGTGAAGTACCGCAATCCGGCCGATTTCGTCGGCAGGACGGAGAAATAGGCAATGGCCGCCATTTCCGAATTGCCGCTGACCGGGCTCGTCGTCGTCGACATGAGCCAGTTCCTGTCCGGGCCCTACTGCTCGCTGCGACTGCTCGACCTCGGCGCCCGCGTCATCAAGATCGAGCGGCCGGATGGCGGCGACCTGTCGCGACGGCTCTATCTCAGCGACACGGAGATCGGCGGCGATTCCACCATTTTCCATGCCATCAATCGCGCCAAGGAAAGCTTTGCCATCGATCTGAAGGACGAGGCCGACCTTGCGGCGCTACGCGGCCTGCTGGCCAAGGCCGACGTGCTGATCCAGAATTTCAGGCCCGGCGTCATTGAGCGCCTGGGCCTCGACTACCAGGCGGTACGCAAGATCAATCCGCGCCTGGTCTATGCCTCGATCAGCGGCTATGGCGAGGAAGGCCCCTGGGTCAAGCGGCCCGGGCAGGATCTGCTGGCCCAGGCCCGCTCCGGCGTGATGTGGCTGAACGGCGACGAGGACCAGGGGCCGGTGCCTTTCGGGCTGGCGATCGCCGACATGCTGGCGGGCTCCGCCGCCGCGCAAGGTATCCTTGCCGCGCTGGTGCGACGCGGCGTGACCGGCAGGGGCAGCCATGTCGAGACGAGCCTGCTCGAAGCGCTGGTCGACTTCCAGTTCGAGGTGTTGACCACGCATCTCAATGATGGACGCCGGCTGCCGCGGCGATCAGCCTTCCGCAGCGCCCACGCCTACCTATCGGCGCCCTACGGCGTCTATCCGGCCAATGACGGCTATCTGGCGATCGCAATGACGCCGATCTCCAAGCTGGCCGACCTCCTGGGGCTTGAGGAGCTTGCGCCCTATCGCGATGAGCCGTCGACCTGGTTCACCGCCCGCGACGAGATCAAGGCGATCATCGCGCAAAAAATCGCGACGAAAACGGTCGACGAATGGCTTGCGATCCTCGAGCCCGCCGACATCTGGTGCGCCAAGGTTTTGACCTGGCCGGAGATGATGGCCAGCGAGGGCTTTCAGGTCCTCGACATGCTGCAGACGGTGACGCGCGAGGATGACGTTTCGATCCTCACCACGCGCTCGCCGCTCAGGGTCGACGGCATCCGCGCGAAGGTCGAGCGGGCTGCGCCACGTATCGGCGAGCACAGCGCGAAGATCCGCAAGGAGTTCGGGCTGTGAGCGAGGTGACGCTCAAAGGCATGACCTGGAGCCATCCGCGCGGCTACGACCCGATGGTCGCCTGTTCGGCACTGTGGAGGGAACGCACCGGCGTCGCCATCGAATGGGACAAGCGCTCGCTGCAGGATTTCGAATCCTTCCCGGTCGAGGAACTGGCCCGTGCCTATGATCTGATCGTCATCGATCATCCGCATGTCGGCCGGATCACCGCCGAGAATTGCCTGGCGCCGCTCGATGTCGCCGGCCGGGAAGCCGAACGTGCAGCACTTGCGGCGGGCAGCGTCGGCCAGTCCTATCCAAGCTACAACTGGCAAGGCAGGCAATGGGCGTTTCCGATAGACACAGCGAGCCAGGTGCAGGCGTGGCGGCCGGACATGCTTTCGGCTGCGCCGGCGAACTGGGCTGATGCGCTCGATCTCGCCCGGCAGGGCCGCGTGCTGTTGCCGCTCCGGCCGCCGCATTCGCTGATGGTGCTTTATACGCTTGCCGGCAATCTCGGCCGGCCTGCCGGCGAAGGACCTGGCGACCATGTGGACCCGGCAACCGGCAAGCAGGTTTTCGAGATGATGCGCGAGATCGCGGCGCTCGTCGATCCGGCCTGCCTTGGCATGGACCCGATCGCCGTCTTGGAGCAAATGGCCGGATCGGCATCACGGATCGCCTGTGCGCCGCTGATCTATGGCTATGTCTCCTATGCCATCGCCGGATTCCGGCCCAACCGCGTGGCTTTCGTCGATATCCCTGCTGCGGGCAATGCCGGCCCGATCGGCTCGGCGCTCGGCGGGACCGGCATTGCCGTGTCGGCCTTTTCGAAGGCCAGGCAGGCGGCAATCGACTTCGCCTACTGGATCGCCAGCGGCGACGTGCAGCGCGGCCCCTACGCCTCGGCCGGCGGCCAGCCCGGCCACGCCGCGGCCTGGGAGGATGCCGCCGTCAATGCCGCCACCGGCAAGTTTTACGTCGCCACCCGAGCCACGCTCGAAGGTGCCTGGGTCAGGCCGCGGCATGACGGCTACATGGCGTTCCAGCAGGCGGCGTCCGATCGCATCAATCTCGGCCTGAGCGAAAGGCACAATGCCGCTCGCGTCGTTGCCGATCTCAATCGCCTGTTTCGGGAGAGCTTTTCGACACAGGTGTCCGGCGTTGCCGGCGGAGGAGCCTGAAAACAACCGAACGGAGGAGAACATGAACAGCCTGATCCGCGGCCTTATGGCCGCAACCGCACTTGCTTCGGTCACGACAATAGCCTGCGCTCAAGACGTGTCGGGCGTGATTGCTGGATTGCCGACTGAACTGAAGGCGCAATATGACGGCGCGCCGCAGAAGGTGCTGCCATCGGCCTGGGACAATTTCGCGCCGCCGCCAAAGCCGTGGAAATGGTGCCACTCCGAGTCCTATCAGGGCAATCCGTGGCGCGTCACCGTCACCAAGGAGCTGAAGCGGCTGGTCGACGGGCTGATCGCCGACGGCACCGTGGCGAGCTTCGAAGTGTCGGATTCCAACAACGACGCCAGTCAGCAGATCAACCAGATCCGCGCCTTCATCGACAAGAAATGCTCGATCATCACCTCGATCCCCGGCTCGGCGACGGCGCTGGACGATGCCATCGATGCCGCAGCCAAAGCCGGCATCCCCTTCCTCACGGCAGCTGGGTCGGTGACCAGCCCGAATGCCATCAATGTCGATTCCAACTATGCCCGCTGGGGCTACGACATGATGACGGCGATCGGCAAAGCTATGCCGGACGGCGGCAGCGTGCTTCTGGTCGAAGGCATCGCCGGTCATCCGATCGTCGTGCAGGAGCGCCAGGGCGGCGACAAGGCGCTGGCCGAGAACCCGAAGCTGACGGTGTCGCGCAGCGTCAACGGCAACTGGACGGCGAACGTCACCAAGACGGCGGTGCTGCAGGCGATCGCCACCAATCCGGCGCCGATCGATGCGGTGTGGACGACGGGCAGCGAAAGCCGCGTCGTCGCCGAGGCCTTTGCCGAGGCCGGCCGCCCTGCCCCGCTGATCACTGGCTCGATCACCGGCGATGCGCTCGGCTACTGGAAGGCCAATCCGGACAAATACCGCTTCGAAGGCCATGCGGTTCTGCCGCACTGGACAGCCGAGACGCTGTTTCGTGTTGGCGAGCGCATGCTGGATGGGCAGAAGCCGAAGCTCAACACGCTGCTGATTCCGATTCCGCCCGTGCACAATGCCGACCTCGGCGCATGGTACAAGGACTGCATGACGGCCGACGCCGTCTCGATCTTCCCGGTCCCGCCGAAGGATCCGATGCCGGAGGAATGGCTCGATGCCTATTTCGCCAATCCTGCACCGACCAAGGGTTGGGACTATTCGAAGGTGCCGGACGCCTGCGCAAAATAAGACTTTACGAAGGCCGGCTCCCCGCCCGCGGAGCCGGCTCTTCCATCAGGATCGCTCATGCTGGAAGTCCAGGCCATCTCGAAACGCTACGGCGAAACGATTGCGCTGGCGAAAGCCTCCATCGCATTCCGCGCCGGCACGATCCACACCATCCTGGGCGAGAACGGTTCGGGCAAAAGTACCCTGGTCAAGCTGCTGTCGGGAATCGTGCAGCCGGACAGCGGCACAATCAGGCTCGAAGGCAAGCCGTTTG
This sequence comes from Mesorhizobium sp. M0060, assembly GCF_040323155.1. Classification (NCBI taxonomy): domain Bacteria; kingdom Pseudomonadati; phylum Pseudomonadota; class Alphaproteobacteria; order Hyphomicrobiales; family Phyllobacteriaceae; genus Mesorhizobium; species Mesorhizobium sp. M0060. The sequence goes on along the minus strand of NZ_JAMYUP010000019.1, from coordinate 79,536 downwards.
CCGGCTTCGGGCCGGCGGCCTTCCAGGCCGCCGGTTTCGCCACCGTGTTCCAGGAAGTGCTGATCGCGCCTGACCGTTCGGTGACGGACAACATCCTGCTCGGCCTCGACGGTTTGCTAACGCGCACCGTGCCGCGCGCGGAGCGGCGGCAACGCGCACAAGCGGTGCTGAAGCGCTTCGCGGTGACCGAGATCCCGCTCGACCAGTTGGCCGGGCAATTGCCGCTTGCCGTTCAGCAGCTTGTGGTGCTCGCCCGCGTCGTGGTTCGCAACCCGCGCATTCTCATTCTCGACGAGGTAACAGCGGCGCTCGACTTCGCCGATCGCGAGGCGGTTTTCGCCATGATGCGCAAGCTCGCTTCGGAAGGCTGCCTGATCCTGTTCATCACCCATCGCATGGACGAGGTGATGGCGCTTTCCGACCGGATTTCCGTGTTGCGCGGCGGCAGCGTCGTGACGACCGAGGAACGCGGCGTTTCCACCGCATCCGAGCTTCTCAAGGCGATGGCGCCACGCACCGCGGCGGAGCTGGCGCATGGCTGATCGCGCCACCCTTTCGGTGCGTGGCCTGGTGATCGCGCCGAGCGCAAGCCCGGTGACACAGACGATTGCGCCGGGCGAGATCGTCGGGCTGGCCGGCCTCGACGGCCACGGACAGGAGCGTTTCCTGAAAATACTAGCCGGGCTGGAACAGGCCGTCGCCGGCGAGGTGGTCGTCGAGGCACTCGAGGGACCCCGCGCCATCACCAGCTTCCGCAAGGCGGTCGCCAGCGGCATCGCCTATTTGCCACGCGACCGGCGCGCCACCGGCATCTTTCCGACCCAGTCGGTGCTCGATAATTTTGCCGTCTCGACACTGTCGCGCGACATGCGTTTCGGCCTGCTCAACTTCGCCGCACGGCGGCGGCGCTACGAGGCCTACCGCGAAAAACTCTCCATCGTCGCGCCACGGCCGGATGCCTCGATCACGACGCTTTCCGGCGGCAACCAGCAGAAGGTGCTGTTGGCCAGGGCACTGGCACTGGAGCCGGCGATCCTGCTCCTCAACGATCCGACACGCGGTGTCGACGTGGCGACGCGCCATGTCCTCTACGACGTGTTCCGCGGGCTGGCGGCGGACGGCATGGCTCTGGTCATCCTGTCGAGCGAGATCGAGGAGATCCTGCTGCTTTGCCATCGCGTGCTGGTGTTCCGCGAACAGCAGGTGGCGGCTGAAATCAGCGGTGAGGCGATGATCAGCGACGCCGTCATCGCTGCCATGTTCGGACGCGCGGCATGAGCGGGTTTCGACGCATGGCCGAGCGATGGCGCGGCGCCGGCTTTGCGACCGTGCTGCTGGTTATCCTGATCACGGTCAATCTGCTGCTCAATCCGGCGCGCTTCCATCCTTCCGCTTGGGGCGCGCTGATCGGGCTCGCCGCACCTCTGATCGGCGCAGCGCTCGCCTCGGCTCCAGTCATCCTAGCCGGGCGCGGCGGCGTCGACATTTCCGTCGGGCCGCTGATGGGGTTCGTCAATGCGATCGTGATCCAGGTGCTGTTTCTCAAGTTTGGAATGTCTTCGCCGCTGGTCATCGTGCCGGCAGCGCTTTTGATCGGCACGATCGTCGGCGCCGCCAACGGCTTCCTGGCGACCATCGTCCGCATCCAGCCGATCGTTGCGACGCTCGGCACCTATCTGATCCTCACCGGCACGACGCTGACCATCCTGCCGGCGCCGATCGGCCCGGCGCCGGGCTGGCTGAAGGCGATGGCCGGCCCCTGGTCGGCACTGCCGCTGGCGCTGATCTTCCTGTCCTGGTCGCTGGTTCGCCAGACGCCTTATTACGACCAGCTGATGGCAGTGGGCAGCGACGACCGCGCCGCCTACACCGCCGGCGTTCCAGTCACCAAAGTCCGTTTCATCGCCTATGTCATGACCGGCATTCTCGCCGCCTGCGCCGGCCTGATGCTGACCGCCCTGATCGGCTCGGCCGATCCCAACATCGGACCGACCTACACGCTGATCGCGATTGCCGCGGTGGCGCTCGGCGGCGTCAGCCTTGCCGGCGGACGCGGCGGGCTCGCCGGGGCCGCTATCGGCGCTATCGACATCTTCCTGCTGCAGAGCGTGCTGACCGCCTTCAACGTCTCCACCTATGTGCTGCAGATCGCCTATGGCGTCATTCTGGTTGTGGCCGTCATCATGACGGCGCTGCAGGAGCGGCTCTCGGGACGGAAAGGCTGAGAAGGATGCGCCAGACCTGGTTTCAGTCCACCAATGCCCGTGTCGCCGGCGCTTTTGCCGTCGCTGCCGCTTTGCACCTCCTTGGCACCTTGCTCATCCCGGGCTATTCGCAGCCGTTCGCCATCCGGGCGCTGTTGGTCATCGCCTCGCTGCTGGCCGTCGCATCGATCGGCCAGACCCTTGTCGTCATTCTGGGCGGCATCGATCTGTCGATCCCCTTCGTCATCGGCTTTGCCAATGTCGTCGCGGCACAGCTTTACGGCGCCGGCTGGAACTTTGCCCTGGTCTGCGCGGCCGTGGGCGTGCTCGCCATGCTGATCGGAGCGCTGAACGGCCTGATTTCGCGCGGGCTCGACATTTATCCGCTGATCGTCACGCTCGGCGTCGGCATGATCGTGCAAGGCGCCGTCCTGCTATGGACCGGCGGCTTTCCATCCGGATCGGCGCCTGCAGCAGTTTCCGCCTTCGTCTCGATCGGCGGTTCTGTCGGGCCATTGCCGGTCCCTGGGCTGGTGCCATGCGTCGCGGTATTGACCTTGCTGGTGGCGCTGGTGTTGGCGCGCACACCCTATGGCCGCCGCCTCTATGCGCTCGGCAGCAACCCCGGCGCAGCGCCGCTGGCGCTGATCGATCCCGTCCGCATGTGGACGGTGACCTATGCCGCGAGCGCCTTTTTCGCCGCCACCGCCGGCGTGCTGCTGCTCGGCTTCACCGGCTCTGCCTATGGCGATGTCGGCCAGCCCTATCTGTTCCAGACCATCGCGGCGGTGGTGGTCGGCGGCGCCGCCCTTGTCGGCGGCCGCGGCAGCTATTTCGGCACCATTGCCGGCGTGCTGGTGCTGACGGAGATCAACACGCTGCTGATCGGCCTCGGCTTCCGGCCCTCGACTGTGCAGGCGGCACTTGGCCTGGTCATCGTGCTCTTGGTTTCGCTCTACGGCCGCGAGCGGCATGTGTCAGCGACGATCTGAGGCCGCCTATTCGTTTTAGCCGCATTTGTGCGACGCCAAGTGATCCCACTTGGCTGCAAAATGCTCTACAAACTCCACAGCCGCTTTGCATTGCCGGACAGCAGCTTTTGCCGTTCATCGTCGCTGGCGCCGCTAAGCAGCGCGTGCGTTGCCGCAACCCAGGTCGCAAGGCCGCCGCCAAGCGTGCAGACCGGCCAGTCGCTGCCCCAGACGACCCGATCCCAGCCGAACCATTCGATGGTGTGCTCGACATAGGGACGCAGCGTATCGATAGTCCAGGATCCGGCATCCGCATAGGCGACCACACCGGAAATCTTGCCGACGACGTTCGGGCGCCCTGCGATCTCCGCGATGTGCTCGCGCCACGGATGCTCGCCACCGCCCTTGATGTCCGGCACACCGCAATGGTCGAGCACGAACTGGACGTCCGGCGCGAGGTCGGCGAGTGCCGTCGCCTTGGGGATCTGGTGCGGCAGAACGACAAGGTCGAAGGTCAGGCCGGTGCCGGCAAGCCGCTTGATGTTTTCACGAAACAGCGCGCCCTCCGAGAGTTCATCCGACATGACGTGCAGCACACGCCGAAAGCCCTTGACGAAAGGATCGGCGCGCTGGCGCTCGAGATACGCGGCAAAGCCCGGCATTTCCGGACGGCAGGAGGCGATTGCACCGCGTAGCAGGCTGTCCTTCTGCTGCGACAGCGTTTTCACATGGCTGGTCTCGGCCTCGATATCGGCTGGATCGACATCGACCTCCATATGCAATGCGCCCTCTATGCCGGCCCGCCGGGCCTGGACTGCATATTCGTCATAGGAGAAATCGCGGTTGAGCGCCGGCACGCCGGAAAGCCAGGGGTAGCGCAGCGCCGACTGGTCGATGAGGTGCAGATGGGTGTCGAAGATCATGGCGGCGCTCTCCTCCTTGGCGGCTTCGAGATCATCTCACGGAGAAATTCTTCATTCAAATAAGAATTTACCTCGATTGCTTGACGGTCGACCCCGCCAGTTGGGATAGCTTTTCGGTCGCTGCCAGCAACAGCTCTATCGTCCTCGTGATATCGGGCGCCTTGGGTGCGTTGACCAGGGTTATGTAGGGGATCGACAGCGCGGCGATCGCCTTGCCGTCCGAGCCAAGAACGGGCGTCGACAGGTTGAACACGCCGGCGGTCTGCATCGACGCCATCATCTCGTAGCCGCGTTCCCGGATCTGGTCGAGGCGGGCAAAGAACTCCGGCGATTGAGGCGGCTTGTCGGTGCTGCGCAGATGTTCGGATATCATCATCTGCCGCTCTTCCGGCGGGCGGAACGCCAGCAGCACATGACCGGAGCCGGTGTCGAACAGGCTGATATGCGAGCCGACGCGAATGGAGATGCCCCAGTAATCCGGCGCCTCCTGCTGTGCGATCACCACGGCGGAGCCGCGATCGAAGACGACGAGCTGGTTTGCCTGCTGTGAGGTTTCTGCCAGCTCGCGCATCAGCGGCGTCGCATAGGAAACCAGCCGGCGCACCGGCGCGTGCAGCTGCGCCAGGCCAAACAGTTTGAGCGTCAGCGAATAACGGTCGCCATCGGGACGCGTGACGTAGCCGCGCCGCACCAGCCGATCCAGCATGCGGTAGAACTCATTGGGGCTGCGGTCGAGTTTCTTGGCGATTTCCGCCTGCGTCAGGCCGCCATCGACGCCAGCCAGCAGCTCGAGGATGTCGAGCCCCTTGTCCAACGCCGGGGCTCGATAACGGTCGTCTTCCTCGTCCTCTGCCATTGGGCCTCTCCAGTGAATTTTGCTTTTCATATACGCATAACAGCATTGCTTCCGAAAGAACTTTCGCTTGACGATTATGTAAATGTTTTGTTTGTATATGAATGAAGCTGCCGATCAGCCCTCGCTATGGATCGACGCAGACTCTTTGGGAGGATACCAATGACGAAACTGTTTTGCTGCCTGTCGGCCGGCGTAACGTTGCTCGCACTTGGTGCGAGTGCTGCCTTTGCTGCCAAACTGCCCGGCAAATTCGATGGCGTCACCATCGACGCCAAGCTGATCGGCGGTCAGCAATATGAAGGGCTCTACGCGCGCATCGGCGAGTGGGAAAAGCTGACCGGCGCCAAGGTCAACGTGATCTCGAAGAAGAACCACTTCGAACTCGACAAGGAAATCAAGTCGGACATCGCCTCCGGCAGCATCAACTGGTGCGTCGGCTCGAACCACTCATCCTTCGCGCCGCAATATCCTGATATCTACACCGATCTCAATGCGCTGCTGCCGAAGGAGGAGATCGACGCCTTCGTGCCGTCTACGATCAAGGCCTCGACGCTCGACGGAAAGCTGGTGATGCTGCCGCGCGCGCAGTTCGATGTCTCGGCGCTCTACTACCAGAAGAGCCTCTATCAGGACGAAGCCAAGAAGGCTGCCTACAAGGCCAAATACGGCAAGGAGCTGACCCCGCCCGACACCTGGGACGAGGTCGCCCAGCAGGCGGAATTCTTCGCCAGCCCGCCGGACTTTTACGGCACCCAGTTCGCCGGCAAGGAAGAGGCGATCAACGGGCGCTTCTACGAGATGCTCATTGCCGACGGCGGCGAGTATCTCGACAAGGACGGCAAGCCCGCCTTCAACTCGGAGGCCGGCGTGCACGCGCTCGACTGGTTCGTCAATCTCTACAAAGCCAAGGCGGTGCCGGCCGGCACCACCAACTATCTGTGGGACGATCTCGGCCAGGGCTTTGCCTCAGGCACCGTCGCGATCAACCTCGACTGGCCGGGCTGGGCCGGCTTCTTCAACGATCCAAAGTCGTCGAAGGTCGCCGGCAATGTCGGGGTGAAGGTGGCGCCGAAGGGATCGGCCGGCATTCGCACCGGCTGGTCGGGGCACCACGGATTTTCGGTCACCCAAAACTGCGGAAGCAAGGAAGCTGCGGCGTCGCTTGTCTGGTTCCTGACCAATGAGGACAGCCAGAAGCTTGAAGCAGCAGGCGGCCCGCTACCGACCCGCACGGCGGTATGGGACTGGGACATCCAGCAAGCGGCCAATGATCCTTACAAGAAGGAAGTGCTGGCGGCTTTCCAGGAAGAGGCAAAGCACGCTTTTGCCGTACCGCAGACACCTGAATGGATCGAAATCTCCAACGCCGTCTATCCCGAATTGCAGGCCGCCATTCTCGGCGACAAGACCTCCAAGCAGGCGCTGGACGACGCTGCCGCCAAGGCTACCCAGATACTCGAGGACGCCGGCAAGCTTTGACCATTCTCGCAAGGGGGCGCCGCGCTTATCGACGAGCGGCGCCCCGAACTTTTTCCGAACCATGCGCAACACGCTTTGTCTTGATCCCAGTTCGCCGATGGCGGCCTTCGGCGTCCGGGCACCAACCAGAACCGGATCGACATGAAAGGCTGGAGACCCTCGCCGCCATTGCTGCTCCTGCTGCCGGCGGTGATCGTTCTGGCGGCGGTAGTGGTGGTGCCGCTGCTGCTCTCGCTCTATTCCAGCTTCACGCCGTTCCGGCTGACCAAGCCGGAGACGTTCTGGGTTTTCATCGGCGCGCGTAACTACGTCACCATCCTGGCCAGCCGCGATTTCTGGATCGCCTTTGCCCGTACCGTGGTGCTGCTGACGGTGGCGCTCAACCTTGAAATGCTGATCGGGCTCGGGCTGGCGCTCCTGGTGGAAAAGGCATCGCGCGGACGGCGGATCCTGCGCACCATCATGATGTTCCCGATGATGTTTTCGCCGATCCTGGTCGGCTTCCAGTTCAAATTCATGTTCAACGACAATATCGGCCTGGTGAACAACGCCCTGCAGGCACTCGGCCTGACCGATCGCGCCATTCCGTGGCTGATCGACGGCAATCTCGCCTTCATCGCCATACTGACCGCGGAAATCTGGTCATCGACTTCGGTGTTCGCGATCCTCATCCTTGCCGGGCTGCTGGCGATGCCGCGCGAGCCGGTCGAGGCGGCCCGCGTCGACGGCTGCACGCCATGGCAGACATTCCGCTATGTCACCTGGCCGTTCATCATGCCGTTTGCTTTCATTGCCATGACCATCCGCTCGCTCGACGTGGCGCGCGCCTATGACATCGTCAAGATCATGACCGACGGCGGCCCCGCCGGCCGCACCGAGCTCGTCTGGACGCTCGTCGCCCGCACCGCCTACAGCGACGCCAGGATGGGGATGGCCAACGCCATGGCCTATTTCTCGATCCTGCTGTCGATCCTGTTCACCGTCTATTTCTACCGCAAGCTCGCCGCGGCACGCACGCAGATCGCGGCTGAGTGGTGAGGATGGACCAGAACAGCCTGCATCGTCTCGGCAACAAGGCGCTTCGGATCGTCCATGGCGTCGGGCTGTTTCTGGCCATGCTGGTCATCTGCCTGCCCGGCATCTGGATCGTGCTGTCGTCGCTCAGGCCGACCGTCGAGATCATGGCCAAGCCGCCGGTGTGGATCCCGCGGGACCTCTCGCTCGACGCCTACGTCGCCATGTTCAGCGGCGTCGGCAAGGGCGGCATCCCGGTGCTCGACTATTTCCGCAATTCGCTGATCATCTCGGTGACCTCGACCGTCATCGCCATCGTCATCGGCATGGCCGGCGGCTACGCCTTTGCCCGCTACCGCTTCCGCGCCAAGTCGGCGATGTTCCTCGGGCTGATGCTGACGCGCACAGTGCCCGGCATCGCGCTGTCGCTGCCGCTGTTCTTCGTCTTTGCGCGGCTCGGCATCATCGACACGCATTTCGGGCTGATCCTCGTCTATGTCGCGCTCAACGTGCCCTTCACCGTCTGGCTGATCGACGGCTTTTTCCGCCAGGTGCCGAAAGACCTCGCCGAGGCCGCGCAGATCGACGGCTGCACGCGCTGGCAGGCCTTCTGGCAAGTCGAGTTTCCGCTCGCCGGGCCCGGCATCGCCTCGGCCGGCATCTTTGCCTTCCTCACCTCGTGGAACGAGTTCGCGCTGGCCTCGCAGCTGACGCGCTCGATCAACTCCAAGACATTGCCGGTCGGCCTGCTCGACTATACGGCCGAGTTCACCATCGACTGGCGCGGCATGTGTGCGCTGGCCGTGGTCATGATCATACCGGCGCTCACGCTTACCTTCATCGTCCAGAAACACCTCGTCGGCGGCCTCACCTCCGGCGCGGTGAAAGGCTGACATGGCAACAGTATCGCTGAAAAAACTCACCAAAAGCTATGGCCCGGTGGCGGTGGTGCACGGCATCGACCTCGAGGTCGCGGACCGCGAGTTCATCGCGCTGGTGGGACCGTCCGGCTGCGGCAAGTCGACAACCCTACGCATGATCGCCGGCCTCGAGGCGATCAGCGACGGGGTCATCGAGATCGGCGGCCGCAAGGTCAACGATCTGCCGCCGCGCTCGCGCAACATCTCGATGGTGTTCCAATCCTATGCGCTCTATCCGCACATGACCGTGCGCGAAAACCTCGGCTTCTCGCTGAAGATCGCGGGCGCCGCGAAAGAGGAAATGGACCGCCGCGTGGCCGAGGCGTCCGGCATTCTTGGCCTCGACCAATTGCTCGACCGCCGGCCGTCGCAGTTGTCGGGCGGACAGCGCCAGCGCGTCGCCATGGGCCGCGCCATCGTGCGCGATCCCGACGTCTTCCTGTTCGACGAACCGCTCTCCAACCTCGACGCCAAGCTTCGGACGCAGATGCGCACCGAGATCAAAAAGCTGCACGCCAAGGTCCAGTCGACGGTGATCTACGTCACCCATGACCAAGTCGAGGCGATGACGCTCGCCGACCGCATCGTCATCATGCGCGACGGCTTCATCGAGCAGGTCGGCACGCCCGACGAGGTCTTCCGCCGTCCGCAGACCCGTTTCGTGGCCGGCTTCATCGGCTCGCCGCCGATGAACCTGCATGAGGCGGTTGTCGACGACGGACAGCTGCTGTTCGCCAGCGGCGAGAGATTGCCTCTGCCCAGCCAATTCAAGGCCAATGTCGGAACCGGCGACAAGGTGGTGTTCGGCCTGAGGCCCGACGACATCTATCCGACCGGACACGGCATCAGCTCCGGCGAAGAGGTCGACGTCCACCAGGTGGAATTGCCGGTGACCGTCACCGAGCCGCTCGGCAACGAAACGCTGGTGTTCGCCGAATTCAACGGCAGCGACTGGGTATCGCGGATGCTCAATCCAAAGCCGCTCAAAGCCGGCGACTGGGTTAAGATGAGCCTGGACCTGTCGCAGGCCCATCTGTTTTCTGCCGAAACGGGCAAGACATTGCGAGGTTAACGTCATGGCAAAGATCGAAAAAATTGAACTGCGGATGGTCGACCTGGTGCCGAAGGTCAAGCGCACCGATGCGATCCAGAGTTTTGTCTCGCAGGAGACACCGATCGTCACCATCACCGACGCCGACGGCGCCGTCGGCACCGGCTACAGCTACACGATCGGCACCGGCGGCTCATCGGTGATGCGGCTCCTGGCCGATCACCTTGCGCCGCGGCTGATCGGCCGCGATGCGGATATGATCGAGGCGATCTGGCACGCGCTGGAGTTCGCCACCCACGCCACGACGATTGGCGCGATCACCGCAATCGCGCTCGCGGCCGTCGATACCGCACTTTGGGATCTGCGGGCGAAGAAGCAAAACCTGCCTTTGTGGAAGCTGGCCGGCGGCGCCAAGGACCGCTGCCCGCTCTACACGACCGAGGGCGGCTGGCTGCACATCGAGACCGAGGCGCTGGTCGAGGACGCGCTGGCCGCCAAAGCCAAGGGTTTTCGCGGGTCGAAGGTCAAGATCGGCAAGCCGCACGGCTGCGAAGATCTCGCCCGGCTGACGGCGGTGCGCCAGGCGGTTGGAGACTCCTACGAGATCATGACCGACTGCAACCAGGGCTTTTCGGTCGACGAGGCGATCCGCCGGGCCGAGCGGCTGCGTGAGCTCGACCTCGCCTGGATCGAGGAACCGCTGCCGGCGGACGACATTGACGGCCATGTCCGTCTGTCCAATGCGACTTCGACGCCGATCGCCATCGGCGAGTCGCTCTACTCGATCCGGCATTTCCGCGAATATATGCAGAAGGGCGCGTGCTCGATCGTTCAGGTCGATGTCGGTCGCATCGGCGGCATTACGCCGTGGCTGAAGGTAGCGCACGCAGCCGAGGCGTTCGACATCCCGGTCTGCCCGCATTTCCTGATGGAACTGCATGTCAGCCTGACCTGCGCCATTCAGAACGGCCGATATGTCGAGTATATTCCGCAGCTCGACGAGCTGACCGGGAAGAAAATGCGCATCGAGGACGGGCACGCATTGGCGCCGGACGAGCCCGGCATTGGCATCGACTGGGACTGGGATGCGATCAAGGCCAAGAGCATCGCGGAATTCACGACCGATATAACAAAATAGGGAGCCGGACATGCAGCGAATGGGAATGGTGCTTGGTCTCAAGCCGGAGAAAGTCGCTGAATATGTGCGGCTTCACGCCGCCGTCTGGCCGGATGTTCTCAGGATGATTTCCGCCTGCAACATCAAGAATTATTCGATCTATCTCAGGGAGCCGGAGCACCTGCTGTTCAGCACCTTCGAATATCACGGCACCGACTATGCCGCCGACATGGCGAAGATGGCAGCCGATCCCAGGACGCAGGAATGGTGGGCGCTCTGCATGCCTTGCCAGGAGCCGCTGCCGACCCGCAAGGAGGGCGAGTGGTGGGCGACGATGGACGAAGTCTTCCATCATGACTGATGATGTTTTCGATCCCGCCTCGCTTGCTCAGGCCTGGGCACAGCCGTCCAGGCCCAGGCCGATCGTGATTTTCGGCGCAGGCTCGATCGTCGGCGATGCGCATTTCCCAGCCTATGGGAAAGCCGGCTTTCCGGTCGCCGGGCTTTTCGATCCAGACCAAGCAAAGGCGGAAAAACTGGCGCAGAAATGGGGCGTCACAGCTTACCGGTCGGTCGAGGAAGCGGCGGCGAACAGGGACGTCGTCTTCGATCTGGCGACGCCGCCGGCCCATCATGCCGGCGTGCTCAGGGCGTTACCCGACAATGCTGTGGCGTTGATCCAGAAGCCGATGGGCAGTGACCTCCGCGAGGCCACCGAAATTCTTGAAATCTGCCGCTCCAAAAACCTCAAGGCCGCGGTGAATTTCCAGCTTCGCTTCGCGCCGATGATGCTGGCGCTCAGGCATGCGATCGCCAAGGGTTGGCTCGGCGACGTGGTCGATTTCGATGCGTGGCTGGCGCTGGCGACACCCTGGCAGCTCTGGGAGTTCCTGCTGAAGGCACCGCGCGTCGAGATCGCCATGCATTCGATCCACTATCTCGATCTGATCCGGCAATTGCTCGGCGATCCCAAGGGGGTTCACGCCAAGACACTCGGCCACCCCGGCCACAAGGTTGCGCAAACGCGCACCAGCGCGATCCTCGACTATGGCGACACCGTGCGCTGTGCACTGTCGATCAACCATGATCACAAATTCGGTCGAAAACACCAGGCCTGCGAATTCCGCATCTGCGGCACCGAGGGCGCCGCCTATCTCAAACTGGGGCTCAATCTCGACTATCCGCGCGGCGAGCCGGACATCCTTGAAATCTACCCCAAGGGCGGCTCCGACTGGATTGCGGTGCCGCTCGTCGGCGAATGGTTTCCCGATGCCTTTGTCGGCCGCATGGCCAATGTCCAGCGCTACGCAGCGGGCGAGGACAGCGAGCTTGTCAGTTCCGTCGAGGATGGCTGGAATACCATGGCGCTGGTCGAGGCCGCGTACCAATCGAGCGCGGCGCCGGCAACACCGATCGCGGCGAGGCCCTGACATGGAACAGACTGTCTATTTCGAGGACTATCAGATCGGCTCGTCGCGCATGACCAGCGGGCGCACCATCACCGAGACCGACTTCGTCGTCCATGCCGGCCACACGGGCGATTTCTTTCCCCACCACATGGACGCCGAATTCATGAAGACGACGCCGTTCGGCCAGCGTATTGCCCATGGCACGCTGGTCTTTTCGGTCGGCGTCGGGCTGACGGCGAGCGTCGTCAACCCGGTCGCCTTTTCCTATGGCTACGATAGGTTGCGCTTCATCAAACCGGTGTTCATCGGCGACACGATCAAGACCCGCACCACCATCTCGGCTAGGGAAGACGACCCGAAGCGGCCGGATTCGGGTCGCGTCATCGAGCGTTGCGAAGTCATCAACCAGCATGGCGATGTGGTGCTGGTCGCCGACCACATCTATATCGTCGAGCGTCGCGACAAGCCGAGCAGAGCCTCGACGGATGGCGCTGAAATCTAAAGCCAAAAAAACCGCCTTGCGGCGGTCCTCGGTGCGAATCAGCACCATACGTAAATTAGTAGCATAGCTGCCGGCACAAAGCAAGAACAAAATGTGGCGCTGTCGGCAAAAAATGCGAATTCACTTTACCTGTTCCCGTCTTTATCCGTTTGCCGAGGTCGCGCTCAAGGGCGCCTGCCCCGGAACGTTAAGGTGGAACTGTCGACAGGCAGCGGATGGTGCCGACATCGGGAATTGGTCATATCCGGTTGACCGGATATACCGGCTTGCCGCCGCGCAGGACCGATGCGACATCGGCAAACACCTTGTTGCGAACCTCGGCGTAAGACTGGGTCGAGTAATGCGCCGCGTGTGGACTGACCAGGACGGTGTCCAGCGCCAGCAGCGGATTGTCGGGCGAAGGCGGCTCCTGCTCGAACGTGTCGATGCCGGCGCCTGCCAGATGGCCGCGCCGGATCAAATCCGCCAACGCGACCTCGTCGACCAGCCCGCCACGGGATACGTTGATGAGTATTGCCCCTTCCTTCATGCGCGACAGGGCTTGCGCCGACATGATGTTTCTGGTCTCCGGTGTCGCGGGAACGTGCAGCGAGACGATGTCGGCCCTGGCCAGCAGCTCGTCGAAGCCGACCGGTTCGGCACCACCGGCCGCGATGCGCTCTGCCGGCATATGCGGGTCGTAGGCGATGATGTGGTAGCCGAAGACCCGCGCCCGCTCGGCAGTCAGCCGCCCGATCTGGCCGAAGCCGATCAGGCCGAGGATCTGCCGGTCGGGCCGCGTGATGCCGGCGCCATCGGTCATTGCAGCCCAGCGGCCGGCGCGCACCGCGCTGTCGAACTGCTTCAGCCTGCGCGTCAAGGCCAGGATCAAGGCCATGGCATGGGTGCTGACCTCCACCAGATTGGCGTCCGGCACATAGGTTACCTGAACACCGGCACGGCTGGCGGCCTCGACGTCGATCGAGTCGAGCCCTACGCCGAACCGTCCGATGACCTTGAGGTTGTTCAGTTCTGCCAGAACGCGAGCCGTGATCGGCTCCCGCAATATCATCAACGCGTCGGCGTCGCGGCAGTGTTCGATCAGGGCATCTTCTGTGAGGAGCGTCTTCTCGATAAACTCGGCATTCAAGCCGTCGAGGTAGCTTAGCTGCTCTTCCTCGACTGACAGCACGCCGTCGGTCTTGATTATCTTCATGCCAAACTCTTGCTATGAGGCGCTGCGCGCCGAGGCGACGCCGGCGGCAAGGCCGGCGCCAAGAAACATCGTGTCGCTGGCCAGCATGTAGAAGCTGATGCCGTGCTTCGACCATTTCCCGACATCGTCTGCCGAAGGGCGAAAGATGCCGACGGCCTTGCGGGCCGCACGCGCCGCAGCCGCGATCCTGACGATCGCGGCATTGAGCTTGTCCTGACCGGCCGGCCCCATGGCGTCGATCGAGACAGACAGGTCGCCGGGGCCAATGAAGATCACGTCGACGCCGTCGACCTGGACAATGTCGTCGATGTTGGCGAGGCCCTCGGCCGTCTCGACCTGGATGGCGACCGTCAGGACATCGTTAGCCGACATGAGGTAGTCCGGAATCCTGTAGCCATAACCGGCGGCGCGGCCTGGACCGACGCCGCGTGCGCCGACAGGCGGGTAACGGCAGGCCATGACCGCCATGCGCGCTTGCTCGGCCGTCGAGACGCGCGGTACCAGGACGCCCGACGCGCCGGCGTCGAGCGCGGCGGCTATCCACTCCGGCGTTTGGCCCGGCACACGCACCATCGCAGGAACCCTGTGGACATCGGCTGCTCGGATCAGATCTTCAAGCCGCTCGCGGCCGATCTGCGAATGCTCCCAGTCGATGCACAGAAAATCGACCCCGCTTGCGGCCGCCACTTCGACCGCCACCGGATGCGGGATGGCGCAGAAGGTGCCGATGAGGCGATTGAGAGAGACACATTTCTTGCGAAAGTCGTACATGACATCTCCAGAGATTTTTCGGTGCCGGCAAAACCTGTTCGCGCTATGTGGCCCGCGGCAAAGGATGCACGGCTTCCGTCGACATCGGGAAATGCCGGCTGCCGCCTGAAAACGGCGGGAAGGTCTTGTAGTCGGCGCGCATCTCCAGCCGCGCCGGCGATTGCAGCGCGTGCGTCAGCGCCGCGGGACTGTCGAACATGACCCGATTGCGCTGCATATGGTCGACCCGCGGCCAGGGCAGCGAGCCGCACCAATCCAGTCGCGACAGAACCTCGATGTGGCGAATGCCGGGGAAGGCCCGCATCAATTGCGGATGATGCGTCACATAATGGTAGAGCCAGACATTCATGTCTTCGGCCGGCCCGGGATAGTGGACAAGATAGCTGCAGGGGAGCCCAGACGTCTTGACGCCAGCGTCATCGACGGGAAACGGACGCACGCACATTGCCTGTTGCGTCGGCCTCGAACCGGCGATGCTCGACAGCATATCCGGTGCGGCAAGCGCCTGCAGATGTCCGGACGGCGCCAGCGCCGCCTCCATGCCCGCCAACTCGTCGAAATAGAGCTGGAAGCCAAAAACCGGCGGTGGACCATCCTTGTTGAACATGTCCGTCGCCACTTCGGGCAGATAGATGTTTGCAAGCGCAAGGCCCGGCGTTGACGCGATCACGCGCCGCACAGCGTCCACATCGTCACGGGCGATGGCCAAGTTTGCCTCGCGGTCATCGTGGAAGAAAGCAAGATAGGCAAAGCGCATGTGGACACCTGCTGGATCGAGTTCGACTAGATCAAGTTCGGAAGGAAGAGGGCGATCTGCGGAAAGAGGACAATCAGCAGGATCAGCAGAAGCGTCAGCGCGATGTAAGGCGCCGCTGACATGGCAACCGTCTTGAGCGACGTGCCTTTCGGCGCAACACCGATCATGATGAACAGCAGCAGACCAAACGGCGGCGTGGTGAAGCCGACCTCGTAGGCGAGCAGCAGGATCAGCCCGAACCACACCGGCTCGTAGCCGAATTGCTGGGCGATCGGCAGGAAGATCGGCAGCGTGATCAGCATCATCGAGACCTGATCCATGAACATGCCGAGCAACAGGATGACGAGCACCATCATGAGCAGCATGGGATACGGTCCAAGATCGTAGCCCACGATGAACTGGATAAAGCCGTTCGACGCGCCGGAGAAGGCGAATATCTGCGAGAACGTCGTCGAAGCCGAGATGATCAGGAAGGTCATGCCCGTGACCTTCATCGCATCGTCCAGCGACTTCCAGACAACCGACCAGCTGAACCTGCGGTAGACAAACAACAACGCGAAGACGGCGGCACAGCCGAGCCCTGCCGACTCGGTCGGGGTGGCTATCCCGAGGATGATCGTGCCGACCACCATGAACACGATGACGCTCATCGGAATGATGTTGACGGCAACCGCCCTCACCTTCTCGGCCGCACGAACGGCGGGTACCGGATAGTGCGGAGCGGCGTCCGGGTCGATCTTCGTCTGTGCGAAGATCAGGGCCGCGTACATGACAACGAGGAGCAGTCCGGGCAAAGCCCCCGCTATGAGCAGCGCGCCTACGTCAATCTGGGCCAGCGAGCCGAGCAAGACGGCCAGCGAGGATGGCGGGATGATGACGGCAAGGCTTCCGGCGCCAAGCACCGGTCCGTAGGCCATGTGCGGCTTGTAGCCCCGCTTCAGCATCTCGGGCACCATCAGCGAGCCCATCATGCCGGTATTGGCGAGGCTCGATCCTGATAGCGCGGAAAAGATCGTGCCGGCGGCGAGGACGACATAGGCAAGGCGTCCCCGCAGATTGCCGATGCACAGGTCGAGCGCGTAGATGACTTTCTCGCCGAGGCCGGAGCGGAAGAACAGGCTGCCCATGACAAGAAACATCGGCAGCGGGGCAAGCGCATAGGTCGAGACAGCGTCGGAGAAGTTGGCGACCATCTGCGTCACGCCGATCGAACCGCCGAAGAACAGGTACAGCCCGATCACATTGGTGACGAAAAACGCGAAGGCGACTGGCAGCCCGAGGCCCATCAACACAAGAATGGTGCCAACGAGCACGGCGAATGGAAACAGCCAGGCCACTACTCAGAGCCCTTCCATTTCCAGAGGGTCGAGCGTGTACAGTGTGTCACGGCCGAGCAGATATCCGAGCCATTCCAGCGCCGAGAGATAGAAGGCGAGCATGATGGGCAGGAAGACCAGCCATTTCGGCATATCGAAACTGCGCGTTTCATATTCGCCGCCCGCCGCGGCGCTTATCAGGGAAGACAGAGCGACGCTGCCAAGGTAGAGGCTGACGGCAATGCAGGCGAGATAGACCAGCTTTTCAAGCACCGCCCGTGCCCGCACCGGAAGCGCCTGGCGCAGGAACTCGACGAAGACATGGCCCTTGCTGTGGACCAGCCAGGGCATCGGCAGAAATGCCGCGTAGAGCAGACCGTATTCCGTCGCCGACACCGCCCAGGCAAGCGGCCTCAGGCCCAGATTGCGGACGCACACATCAGCGACCACCGCGACAATGATCAGGCCAAGCACCACTTTTGCCGCCGCGGCAAGCGCAAGGCTCAGCTTTCCGATCGCTGCAAACAATCTGTCCATTCCCGACGACCCTCATGTCCACCTTGATGAAGGGCGCACCAGCGCCCTCCGTTCGGACTACTGAAAGAACTTCTTCAACTGATCGATGTTGGTGGGATCGCGTTTGGTCATTCTCGCCCAGCTCGCCTGCGTGGCAGCCGCCAGGAATTTGTCGCGGCCGGCGCCGGTCAAGCTGATCACCTTCTGCCCGCCGCCGATCATCGCCTGTGCCTGCTTTTCGGACTCGGCGAGATTGGCGTCGTAGCTCGCGCGCTCGTATTCGACGGCCGTGTCGGCAAGCAGCTTCTGCGCCTCGGGCGACAGCGTGTCCCATTTCGCCTTGTTGATCGAGATCAGCACATCGGTTTTGAAGAATTGCGGGTCGACACGGTATTTGGTGAATTTGTCCCAGCCGAAGGACGCATAGCCAAATACCGTATACGCGTTGGCATTGACGACGCCGCGCTCGAGCGAGGTGTAGACATCCCCCGGCGCTTGCACGATCACCGTTGCGCCCAAGGATTCAAGGAAATCGCGGTAGAGCGGCGACGAGCGGATCTTCAGACCGCTCCAGTCGATGCTGCCTTCGCTGTTGAGCTTGGGTTCGTCAACGGTGAAGACGTTGAAGCCCGAGCCCGCGTCGACATGCGCCAGCAGGTGGGCATTGGCCTTCTTCTCGAAAATTCCGTTGATGAAATCCCAGCCGCCATTGTCGCGGACCTCCCACGGCGTCTTCGTCGACGCGGAGAAAACCTCGCCTTCGGGCACGAGCTCCAGGAACTGCCCTGCCGGCGTGTCGATCACGTCGATCAGGCCGCTCCTGAGCGCCGCGCCCTGCTGAATCGGCGGAATGACCTCCGGCCCGCCACGCACATTGATCTGAACCACGCCTTTGCCCTTTTCGTTCACCTTCTGAACGAACTTCAGGAAGCTCTGGGCGTAGCCGTTCTGCGTCGGCGTAAAATGCACGGCGTTGAGGACAACCTCTTCGGCCGTGGCGATACCCGCTACACCCGACATGAGTGCAGCCAGAACAAGGGATTTCCAAATGCGCATTGCCGTACCTCTGATAGTTCGCCCATGATCTGGCCCATGATCGGGTCGATCTAAAATTGCAATCGCTGCGCCGCCGCCGCGTGAACGGCGGTTAGTTGGCATCATCTCCTACTGTCAGGAACCGCCCATGCGCATAGAAGACCGGCGACCGGTCAGCGCGATCCAGCGCGACGCCTGAGACGATGCCGATGACGATCATGTGCGACGCCCGCACAATGATTTCGGCCACCCGGCATTCGAACATTGCACGCGCGCCGACAAGCAAGGGCGCGCCGGTTTCGCCACGCACCCATGATCCGGACGAGAACCGCGCGGCGCCCTTGGCTTTGGTCATGCCGCCAAAGGCACGTACAACGTTCTCCTGGTCGCCGGCGGGAAGATTGACCGAAAACGGCAATCCTTCGCGAATGGCCGAGGCAAAGGTGCTGCCGCGGTTGACGCAGGCCAGCAGCGACGGCGGCTCGGCGCTGAACGAGCAGAGAGCCGTCGCCGTGATGCCGCAAAAACCGATCTCGTCATGTTCCGACGCGAGGACGGCGACCGAGCCCGCCACGGCCCGCATCGCCTGCTTGAAGGCGCGCGGATTGATGGCGTCGTGCCCATGCACCCACGTCGGAATGGCGGCCGCCGGCATCAATTTACTCGAAGCCCGGCCTGACGCATCAGCGGCAGCACGCGGTCACAGAAGAAGGGCAATTCGTAGGTGTAGTTGACGAATGTAAGGGCGGCGCCGGAATAGCCCTGGTCCATGATCTCAGTGAGATCGTCGACGATCTTTTCCGGCGTGCCGATGAGCGGGAACGTTCCGGCACCGCCGGCGAACCTTTGCCGATATTCGGTGAAAGCCTTCGCATCGTGCGAGTTCGCGAATTCCTTCTTCTTGCGCATATGCTCGTCGACCGCACCCTCGTCCGCGCATTCCAGCGCGTAGTGCCGGTAGTAGTCCTCGGCTTCCTGCTGGGTCTCCCGGCAGACGACGTGACAGACCGTATAGACGCCGACTTCGCGTCCGACTTCGGCCGCTCGGTTTGTGATGTCGACCACATGCGCACGGCCGTCGGCGATTTCGGAAAAAGTCGAGAACAAATAGTCGCAGTGGCGCGCTGCATAGTTGCGCCCCGGCGCGCCGAAGGCGGCGTTCATGGTCACCGGTCGTGGCGCCTGCAGGCTTGGCGGGCGGCTGACGACCCCCTTCAGATCATAGAACTCTCCGCCGAAGTCGAACGGCTCCCTCGATTGATAGGCACGCACGATGATGTTGATCCATTCCTCGGCCTGATCGTAGGTTCGATCGCCGACCGTCTGCCCGAACATGGCGAACTCGTCCGGGTTCCAGCCGCAGACGATGTTCAAGCCGGCCCGGCCATTGGAGATGTGGTCGACCGTCGCCAGCGCTTTTGCAGCCTGCAGCGGATGAACCAGCGGCACATGCACCGTCATGAACAGGCCGATGTTTTCCGTGGCGACAGCAAGACCCGCCGCCCAGGTGAAAGTCTCGAACGACCATTCCCGCACATGCGTCAAACCGCCGAAGCCGCGCCAGCGGGCGATCGGCAGCAGAAACTCCAGGCCGGCGCGATCGGCGACGCAGGCAGCATTGAGATTGTCTTCCCAGCGGGCACGCCAGCGCTCGGGAACGGTGGTCATTGCCAGGCCGCCATCGGCGTTCATGGAAAAGACGCCGAGCTTGAACCTGTTCGGCCCTTTCAGCGGGTGCTGCTTCCTGATCATGATTTCCCCCGCTGCGACATGCTCTCACCTTCGCCGGTGGAATGTTGAGACGGTGGGCTCAGCTTCATGAAACGCTCCTCGGCGTTCTGAATGAAGTGGGTCATGCGGTCGTAAGCGGCGACGGCGTCGCGCTTGACGAATGCCTCGTAGATGGCGCGCATGCCGGCAACGATAACGGCCTGCGTCGGCTGGTGCGACAGCGTCCTTAAACGGACGACGAGCACGTGGTCGGCGAAGCGGGCAATCGTTTGTGAAAGGCGCTCGTTCTCGACGGCACCGAGCCAACAATTCCTGAATGCCGAGTTGGCCTGGAAAAAGCGGTCAGCATCGCCGGCGGCGGCCGCTGCCTCTGCCTCCCGAAGCGCGGCTGCCAGCGTCTTGAGGCCAACGGCGTCAAGTGTCCGTGCGGCGTGTGCGGCGGCCCGCGGCTCGAGCAAGCGGCGGACCTCGAAGATGTCGGCGACATCCGTCGCGGTAAGCGTGGGCAGTGTGAAGCCGCGTGTCGTGCCGACGAGATAGCCTTCATGCACCAACTGCATCAACGCGTCGCGGACAGGCATTCTGGAAATGCCGAGCTGGGCGGCAATATCGACGTCGACGAATTTCCGGCCGGGCGCCAGTTCGCCGCGCTGTATCGTCAGGCGGATCTGCTGATAGACCTGGGCACGCAGATTGCCCTCGCCAACCCGTTTGAGCTCTATCGTTTCCGTCATCCACGCCTTCCCATGCGGAGATTTCGTATATCGTTTGAGGCTGTGTTCTCGCGGTCGTACCGTTGAAATGCAGCCACGTATCGGCAGAAATCCACCTGTCAGCCATGTTCCCGGCTCAAGTGGAGCACAGGCTGGATCACCTGGCAAGATGTTTTAAGTGTATAATGTATACTGTTTGAGTTCGCTGTCCGGGGGGCGGAGGATCGCGCCATCTGTGCTGCCGCGCCGCGCGACGGCGGGGACAGCTAACGATCCGCGCGGTTCGGTAAAAAACGTACAGACGTTTTTCCGTGACACGTCGAAGTTGACGGATTTAACTAAAATTACTTGCGATCTGCGCGCGCCGGCACGCCCACCCCGATCCCCTCGCCGGTACGCATTACTGGATCGCCCGCCGTATCGAAAGGTGCGGCGGGCTTTTCGTTTCGTTTGGCGGGGAGGCACTTATGCGAGACTTGCCCAGGAATATCGACGCAGACGTCGTGATCGAAATCAGCAAGCTGCTCGACGACCGGGCGAAATCCGTGCCGGTGCCGGTGCACAAGCTGGCGGCGATGATCCGGCTGGGCGTCGAGACGCGTCTGACCAATCACTCCATCGAAGAGTTGATCGTGGAGATGGCCGCGACGCGAGGGCTTCCGATGTTGTTCGATTTGCCCGTGGTAAATGTCGACAATGTCGTTCCGTTCGCCTCGGCGCGGCGTCCCCGCTGACACTTCGCTCGACCCCGCCGATCGTCGCGTCGCCGCCCGACTTCACTTGTCCTGATGCGCGGGCCGAGTGTCGCCTTTCTTTTCGGGGTCGTGGGTATGGTGGCTGTCGCGTTCGCCGCCGCCGCCGGAGATCTTGCTGTGGCTGCGACGGTCGGAGTCGGCCGGCGGCTTTTCGACGCTCAGCGGCTTCTTGGCGTTTTCGTGCGCGGCGCCGGGACCGCCCTGGCGGATGCTGGCAGGAGTCTTCTTCGACGTGGACATGACCTAGCGATCCTGGACGTTGCCTTGATGGGTGGTGTTGACCCTCGTATTGCCTTGCTGGCCCTGCTTGTCGGGATCCGGAACGGCAGATTGCGGTGCCTGGTCGGCTGCTATCGATTTTTTGTCACCGGCGCCCTTTGGGCTCAGATTCTTCGGCGGCACAGGGGGAGGTTTTGTGCTCATGGCGTTTCTCCTTCCGCCACCCAAACAAGCGGCTCGGGAGAAAGGTTCCCGAGGGTCCGACACTAACGGTGATTGCCGCAACGAGCCGGGTCCACAGGCCGTGGCTTGGGGCCGGCGGGATCCAGGATTATTTCTTGATGATGTTTCCGTTGTTCAGATCGAAGGCCTGGGCACCGAATGCCTGCCTGAAGAAATCCTCCTGCAGATCGCCCCATTCGCCGAGATAGGCGCCGCAATTGCTGCAATGGATCGGCGTCGAATCCTTCGCGTTGTCGGGAATCTCCATCAGGATCGTCCCGCACGCCTTGCAATCGAGCTTGTCATCCAAACGGCGGCCCATTAGCCGATAATTGCGCGTTTTCGGCCGCGCGCCAATTGTCGTTTTCGTACGAAGCTGCGAACGGTACGTTTTCCACCTGCAGGCGGGCAGTAGTCTATCGGTCTGCCGGATTTCCGAACGCCGGATCGCGCCGCCTCGAATACGTCGCCACCCGCGGCAGGTCGTCTGGAAAGTCGACCCAGGGCAGCCTCATGTCCCAATATGCGTGAGCTTGTGGCGGAAACCGTTCGGGGTGGTCGAGAAAACCGATCGCCAGATAGAGTTCGTCGGGCAGGCCCTGGTCAACATAGCCGATAGATGTTCCGCAATCCGCACAGAAGGACCGGAGCACGCCGGGGGTTTTCGAAAAGGTCTTCGGTATGCCGGTGAGCAAAGTGAGTTCAGAAGGCCGATAACCAACCCACACCGTCAGAGGGCTTCCTATCGCCTTGCGGCAGTCGTCATCGTGATCGGAGCAAATCCAGAAAGGCTCGCCGCGCATCTCCGCCGTTATGGCGCCGCAAAAACAGGACCCCGTTTCAGTTCGTGGCATTGCCTACCTTCATTGCTGAGTCTCACTCATTGCTGGCCTGGCATTTCGGTATTTTCCTTGGGGTTCTTCTTGATGCCGGCGGCAGGCGAGGTATCTGCCGGAGCATTGCCACCCTGGTTCTGCTCAGGGGCTCGTTTGAGCGGCGACGTCTGCCAGCCCATATCGCCGTACAAAAAGCCTATGAGAAAGCCGACGATGATGATGGCCGAAATCACCATCGCAATTAACGCGTTACGTCGCTCCATTTCGCGCGACTCCTTTCTTCGAGCCGAACAAACGATGGCGGATATGGTTCCGGCGAGACGGAACGGTGTGACGGTAGGGACCCGGCCCGGAACATTCAGCCTTACGGCGGGTTCTTATGAATGCTCTTCTTACAGGGAGTGGCTTGCATGAAACCCGCCGTAACCGATCGCATCGAAACCAAGAGATACGACCACCCGACAGGCGGCTGAGGATCGCTTAAATCCCTCGTCCGCAAGGCGCGTGGCGAAGGCCTGCTGTTGTCCGGGATATGGAGCACGCTGCTCAAGCAGAACAAGGCCGACGGCTATATGTGCGTGTCTTGTTCATGGGCAAAGCCAGCCCAGCCGAGGCCTTTCGAGTTCTGCGAAAACGGCGCCAAGGCCACGATGTGGGAGCAGACGAAGCTGCGCTGCGAACCCGCTTTCTTCGCCGAGCACCCGGTGACGGAATTGCTCGATTGGCCGGACCACGATCTGGAGAAGCAGGGCAGGCTTACGGAGCCCATGCGCTACAACGCCGCCGTCGACCGTTACGAGCCGGTTTCCTGGGAAGATGCATTCCGCGACATAGCTGCCGAGCTGCAGCGGCTCGATCCAAAATCGGTGGTGTTCTACACGTCTGGCCGGGCCTCGCTCGAGGCTTCCTTCATGTACCAGCTCTTTGCGCGGATATATGGGTCTTCGAACCTGCCCGATTCGTCCAACATGTGCCACGAATCGACCTCGGTCGGCTTGCCGGAATCGATCGGTTCGCCGGTCGGGACCGTGCAGCTCGAAGACTTTGCGAAATGCGACATGATGTTCTTCTTCGGGCACAACACCGGGGTGACAGCGCCGCGCCTGCTGCATCCGCTGCAAGAGGCACGTCAACGCAACGTGCCCGTCTTTACTTTCAATCCCTTGCCCGAGCGGGGACTGAAGCGCTTCAAGAACCCGCAAATCCCGTTGACATGCTGTCGCCCGGACCGGGCACCAAAATGTCCAGCGACTTCTTCCAGATTCGCGCCGGCGGCGACATTGCCGCGATGACGGGCATCGCCAAGGCGGTGCTGGCGCTCGACGACGCCGCCCGAGAAAGCGGCAGGACGCGTGTCCTCGACACGGCTTTCATCGCCGAGCATACGCATGGCTTCGCCGCGGTCGACGCCTTCCTGCGCAGCGCCTCATGGAGCGATATCGTCGCACGATCCGGCATTGCGCAAGCCGATCTGGAGCATGTCGCCGAGGTCTACAGCCATTCCAACGCGGTGATCGGCAATTACGGCGTGGGCCTGACCCAGCATCGGCACGGCACAGAGAACGTCCAGATGCTGTGCAACCTTTTGATGATGCGCGGCAATATCGGAAAACCCGGCGCCGGCATTTCGCCGCTGCGCGGCCATTCCAATGTCCAGGGGCAGCGCACCGTCGGCATATCGGAAAAACCCGAGCTCGTCCCGCTCGGCAAGTTCGCCGAATTCTACGCCTTTGAACCGCCGCGCGAAAAAGGCTTCGATACGGTCGAAACCTGCGAAGGCGTCATCGACGGATCGGTCAAGGGCTTCGTCGGGCTGGGCGGCAATTTCGTGCGGGCCGTTCCGGAAACCGGCCTGGTCGAGAAAGCCTGGCGTGGGCTCGACCTGCATGTCGAGATCGCGACCAAACTCAACCGCAGCCATCTGATCGCCGGCCGGACAACCTACCTGCTGCCTTGCCTGTCACGGCTGGAAAGAGATCATCAGGCGAGCGGCGACCAAAGGGTGTCGATCGAGGATTCCACCGCCTGTATCCACGGCTCGTTCGGATCGCGACCTCCGGCTTCGTCACATCTGCTTTCCGAGCCCAGGATCGTCGCCGAACTTGCCAAGGCGACGGTGCCAGGCAGGAGTTCGATCCAATGGGATGAGTGGGTTGGGGATTATTCCCGCATCCGTGACGAGATCGAGCGCTGCTACCCCCAACATTTCCGCGACTTCAACAAGCGCTTCCTGACGCCCGGCGGGTTTCATCGCGACATCAAGGCCAGCAAACGGGTGTGGGAGACGCCGAACAAGAAGGCCAATTTCAAGCTGCCAAGTGGCCTTGAAACCGATCCTGACATCGATGTCGCCGGCCGCGATGTGCTGACACTGATCACGGTCCGCTCTAACGACCAGTTCAATACGACCGTCTACGGCTACAACGACCGGCTGCGTGGCATCAGCGGCACACGCATGGTGCTGTTGATGAACGAAAAGGACATCCAGCGCCTCGGTTTGAGCGCGGGACAGGAGGTCGATCTCGAAGCCAATGCGCAGGATGGTGTGGAGCGCCGCGTGCGCGGGCTGCGCATCACGCCTTTCTCGGTTCCGGAAGGAAATTGTGCCGGTTATTATCCCGAGCTCAACCCGCTGGTTCCTTTGTGGCACAGAGCCGAGAAGGCTCATGTTCCGGCAGTCAAATCGGTACCGGTGCGGATATTGCCATAGGCCGGCCATGGGGTCTGGCTCGCAATGGCGGAGCAATGCGGCCTGCCACAGGTTCGGCGGCAGCGTGATGGAAAATCTGCATCGAAGCCGGCGATACGCTGGCCGGCGACGGCTGGCTGGCACCACGCCACGCCCGACCGACAAGCCGCTGGAATGCCAGGAATTCAGGAAGCCCGCGCGAGTTCATCTACGGCATTCAGGATCGCACTCTGGCTCGCCGGCTTCTGCACGATCCTGCAGGCGCGGAACCCGGCCGGAATTTCCCGTTCGCCAAAGCCTGAGAGGAAGGCGAACGGAACACCACGCATCCGCAACGCTTCGGCAATCGGGTAGCTGGTTTCGTCGTTCAGCTGGATATCCAGTAACGCGGCGTCGATCCCGCCTTCGCCGACGAGCCGGAGTGCCGCCGTCACCGACGAAACAGGTCCAACCACCTGATGGCCGGCTTTTCGCAGGTAAGCCGCCGCGTCGTCGGCGATCAGCCATTCATCCTCGACGATCAGCACACGCACCTTTCCGGTCACGACGAGCCCTCGCGGGTCAGAGGGAATGCAATTTCCGCCTCCAAACCATTTGAGCGGAAACTTGTTTCAACTTTTCCGCCCAGCCTGTAGCCGATTTCTCCGCGCAGAAGGGTAAGGCCGAAGCCGCTGTCGGTTGGCTCCTTGATGCGGGGGCCGCCCTTCTCGCGCCAGACGAGCTTGAAGGTTCCATCCACCACCGACCATTTCACAATTATCCGCCCGGCAGGCTTCGACAGTGCGCCATATTTGGCGGCATTGGTCGCCAGTTCATGGATTGCCATGCCGAACGAAAGCCCCTGTACAGCCTTGAGGCTTACCCGCTTGCCATCGAGCTCGAACCGTTCGGCCCCGAAGGGATCAAGCTCCTGGCGCAGCAGTTCCTCGACGGAGGCTTCCGTCCAGCTTTCGCGCGAGAGCAGACTGTAGGCTCGTGACATTGCATGCAGACGGCCGATCAAGGCTTCAGCGAACTCGTTTTTCGACGCCGAGTATTCACGCGTCCGGTTGGTGATGCTGGCGACAACCGCCAGCATGTTCTTGACGCGATGGTTCAGCTCCGAGATGAGCACTTGCTGACGCTCTTCAGCCTGCGCCAGCGTCGTCACGTCGATCAGGGTCACGACCACGCCTTGGATGCTGCCGCTTTTGTCCCGGTAAGGGTTGATGCGAACCAGGTAGAACCGGCCCTTGTCGTCGCGCGCAAGGTGATGGTTCAGGGTCTCTCCCGTCTCGAACACCGCCTGGATGTGCCGCTTCAACTCGGGGTAGTCGAGCTGGCTCGAAAGATCGGTCAGCGGTCGGCCGACATCGGACGGACGCAAGTTGAAGAACGACGACGCGGCGGGAGTAAAGGTCCGCACCACAAGGTTGCGGTCGAGGAAGATGGTGGCGATTTCCGTGCTTTCGAACAAGTTTCTGAGATCGCTGTTGGCGCGATCGAGTTCCTCTATCTTGCCGGTCAGTTCCGCATTGATGGTGTTGAGCTCTTCGTTGAGCGACTGCATTTCCTCCTTCGAGGCCTCAAGCTCCTCATTGGTCGACTGTGCCTCTTCATTGACGGAGACGAGTTCCTCGTTCGAAGATTTTACTTCCTCCAGCGCGGTTTCGTATTCCTCGACTGTCGACTGCAGCCGCTCGCGAGTGTCGCGCAACTCCCGTTCGAGATAGGCCGCATCTTCGGTGCCGCGGCTTTCCCGTGTCGGATCGGAGCGGATCTGGGCCTGTCCCACCGGATTGAACAGGACGAGGTAGAGGGGCTCGCCATTACTGCGTTCCGTGTATGGCTCGACCGTCAGTGTAATGAACTGAACCTGTCCGTCGTCTTCCTCGACCGCTATGTTCTCCCGCACGACCGTGCGGCGCGTCGTGGCTGCTTCCCGCAACGCGGCGCGCAGTTCCAGTCTCAGCCCGCGGCGGGCCAAGGTCAGCAACTGCCGGCTCGGGGCGCCTTGTGGCGCTTCCAGATATTTGCCCGTCCGCGCCGAATAGTAGACGATGTCGCCATCGCCATTGACCAGAACGTGAGGCGGGGCGAACCGCTCCAGCACCTGAGCCTCGATCGCCTGGCGCAGTGAATGGCTGGCCGCATCCTTCTTCGAGCCGCCGCGTCCAACCGGAAGGGCACCCGTGCGGCCATTGCCGATCAGGACCGGCGGCCGCGGCGTGGCATGTTCCCGCGCCTGGAATATCCGCTGCTTCTTGTCGACCGTGGCGAACAGGTCACCGTGCTGACCGATGCTTTCCGAGTTGCCGAGGAACAGGTAGCCGCCCGGCCTCAGCGCGTGATGGAAGATCGGAATGACCCGGTTCTGGATTTGCGGGCCGAAATAGATCAGCAGGTTGCGACACGAAATCATGTCGATGCGCGAGAAGGGAGGATCGCGGATAATGCTGTGCGGGGAAAAGATGCACAGTTCGCGCACCTCCTTGCCGAGCACATAGCTCTCGCCGTCACTGTGGAAAAAGCGTTGCCTGCGCTCGGGCGAAAGCCCGTGCAGCAGCGCTTCTGGATAACGTGCCGCACGCGCCACCGCGAGCGCCGGCTCATCGATGTCGGTCGCGAATATCTGGACGCGCGGCGGCGCGGAAAGCTTCTCCATGCGCTCGCGCATCAGCATGCCGATCGAGAACACCTCCTCGCCGGTGGCGCAGCCGGGCACCCACACACGCACGGCATCGGAGGCGTTCTTGCCTTCGAAAATCTGCGGTATGATCTTTTTCTCCAGCAATTTGAACGCTTCGGCGTCGCGAAAAAAGCTGGTGACGTTGATGAGCAGGTCGCGAAACAGCTTCGCCACCTCGTCCGGATCCCTTTTCAGCCGTTCTATGTAGGTGGTGATCGACTGCAGCTGCGTTATCTGCATGCGCCGCTTTACGCGACGCAGAAAAGTCTTGGTCTTGTAGCCGGAAAAGTCGTGACCGGAATGGCTGCGCAAAATGGCGTAGATTTCATCGCGGGCCTGATCCATCTCGGCCTTGTGCTCGTCGTCGGCTTCGGTCAGTCCGTTCAGCACATCGAAACCGCGGGCAAACGCCTGAAGCTTTGCCCCGATCTGCTCGGCGGGCGCCGCTATGTCGATCAGGCCGCTCGAAATCGCACTCTGCGGCATGTCCGGATTGCGCGGGCCGGAACCGTTGGAGGCCTGGGCAATCGTCAGCCCGCCATGCTCCTTGATCGCCCTGGCGCCGAGCGTGCCGTCCGAATCGCCACCCGACAAGATAATGCCGACGGCATACTCGCCCTGGTCCTCGGCCAATGCGCTGAAGAAAATGTCGATCGGCTTGCGCTCGCGGTTGAGCGTGTTCGGCCGGCGCAGCGAAAGCGCGCCCTTGCGGATGGTGAGGACGACGTTTTGCGGCATCACATAGACTTGGCCGGGCTGGACCGCCGCGCCCTCCTCGGCCACCAAGACCGGCATTTCGGTATAACGTCGGATGACCTCGTGCAGCAGGCTTTCCCGCTCCGGGCTGAGATGCGTGACGACGACGAACGCCATGCCGGTGTCGCCGGTCAGTCCTTTGAACAGGCCCTCCATCGCGGGAATGCCGCCGGCCGATGCACCGACGCCGACTATGGGAAATCTTCCATTCTGGGATGCCACGCCAAGCCCTTAGACCCAAATCACGCCTCAGACTAAGACCGGGCCGAGCCTGAGGCCAGTAAATAGTCCAATAACGGAACAAAGCACCGCCGGTGGCATTAACATTTGACTTCGGAGGCGGTTCCAATGGCAAGACGACCACCTGAAATAAAGCCGGCCAAGCGAATCCTGTTGCCCTCGCCGGATCTGACCAGGTTCCCGGTATCTGAAAACATCCCGCCTCGCCTGCTCGCGCTCGCGGAACGGTTGCAAGAGGTCCTGGCCCGCCATTTTGCAGAAGTCCGCGCCGACAGCCGTAAATCCCGCAGGAAGAAGGAACAATGAGGTGCGCGACCTGCAAGGCTTGCATATCCTGATCGTCGAGGACGAATGGATGCTGGCGGGCGATCTTGCACGTTACTTCAGCAAGATGGGCGCCGTCGTGCTTGGCCCAGTGGCGACGGTCGAACAGGCATCGAAACATACGGACGAGGCGGAGGCCGCGATCCTGGACGTCAATCTCAACGGACGACGGGTATTCCCGATCGCCGACGAGTTAATGCGCCGTGGCGTGCCGTTCGTGTTTTTCAGCGGCGATGAAGACATCGTTATTCCTGAGCGCCTTCGGTATGCCAGCAGCCTCCGAAAATCCTCGGACGGCCAGGCTGTTTTCGATGCTCTCTTCCCAGCCGAGACGCCTGCATCGAAAGGAGGTCGAGCGTCGGAGCCCTCGGACGACGTATTTTCACTGCTGCCCAAGCTCAGGCTCGCTGCACGCCTGCTGCTGGGAGACATGGATGCTTCCGACCGGCTGGTTGAGCGAACGCTCGAGCAGGCCATCGGCGAGATCGACAGGAGACGATCCGGCTCCTCCACCGAGGACTGGCTCAACGGCATCATGCGAAACATCGTCAGGGCACGTGGAGCGAACCTGCTGCACTGACCGCGGCCGTTGCCGGCAACTAGACGCGGTCAGCCTTTCCGGCTGCGCTCGACGAATTTGTTGAAACGGCTGGTTTTCCCGCCGCTGGTCTCGTCCTGATAGAGGAAGGCCAGTTCGTTCTCGTCGAATATCCTGAAGAACTCGTCCCATTCGACAGGCTCGAACGTCTCTTCAGGCTCGCCGAAGTCGATGCGCAGTATGCCGCCCTCGCCCTTGGTGCGAACCACCGCCGGCCGCCCGTCGCGGTCCTCGGCCCAGCGGCGGATTTCGTTATGATCGGTGGTCGTCTTCGATTCAGACATCGCAATCTCCCTTCGATTCCACCGCAGACCGCGAGACCCCCGCGTTGCCGGTCTGCCTTCACACAACCAGCAGATGCATCGCTGTCGGCATGTGCGCGCGGTCAGTCGAATATGGCTCCTAACACCAAGCGCGCTTCGATGTTCCCGTCCCCAGCCCAAGCCGGCCGGGACACTTTCGCGATCACACGGCGTTCCGGGAACTTTGTTGAAGCAAGGGAACAAACCTTTCGCCCGGAAGTTTGGGGCGGCAAAGCCATTCGTATGAGGAGTTGTCGTGAAACGTATACTGGTCACGGGAGGCTGCGGTTTCATCGGCCGCCACGTCGCCCAGGAACTCGTTGAACATGGCTATGGGGTTTCAATTCTCGATGCGCTGCTGGACCAGGTGCATGGCGGCGAGGCAATCAGCCTGCCGCCAGGCGCCAAGCTGATCAAAGGCGACGTTCGCGATCGCGATGCCGTCACAGAGGCAGTCGAAGATGTCGACGCGATCATTCACCTGGCGGCTGAAGTGGGCGTCGGCCAGTCCATGTACGAGATCGCCCGCTATGTCGGCGCCAACGACCTCGGCACCGCCACGTTGCTGGAAGTGCTGATCAAACGCCCGATCGAACGTATCGTCGTTGCTTCGTCGATGAGCGTCTATGGCGAGGGTCTCTATGCCACGCCGGATGGCCGGCGCATCGACAATGCGAGACGGCAGCCGGACGATATCCGCAGCGGCCAATGGAATCCCCTGTCGCCGGAAGGTGAAGTCCTGTCGCCGTTGCCGACCGACGAGCAAAAACCGGTCGATCTCGCCTCGATCTACGCGCTGACGAAATACGCTCAGGAGCGCGCCGTACTGATCTTCGGCGAAGCCTATGGCGTCGATGCGGTCGCGCTGCGCCTGTTCAATGTCTTCGGCGCCGGACAGGCACTCTCGAACCCGTATACCGGCGTCTTGGCGAACTTCGCCTCGCGCATCGCAAATGGCCAGCGGCCGCTGATTTTCGAAGACGGCGAACAGAAGCGCGACTTCGTTCATGTACGCGACGTTGCCCGCGCCTTCCGGCTGGCGCTGGAACAGCCCCAGGCGCGCGGCCACGTCATCAACATCGGCAGCGGGCGGGCCTATGCGGTCAGCGAAGTCGCCCGGCTGCTCGCCGAAGCGATGGGCGTGCCTGGCCGCCCGCCGGAAATCCTCGGCAAGGCACGCTCCGGCGATATCCGCAACTGCTTTGCCGACATCTCGAAGGCGCGCGAACTGCTCGGCTTCCAGCCGCAGTACCGGCTGGAGCATTCGCTCGGGGATTTCGTCGCATGGGTGCGTAACACGGTTGCCATCGATCGCAGCGCCGAGATGAAGCGGGAACTCGAAGCGCGAGGGCTGGTATCATGAGACCGGATTCACGCAATTTTCGCGAAGCGCCCGTCGCCATTATCGGCGGCAGCGGCTTCATCGGCTCGAACCTCGCCGACAGCCTGTTGTCGGACGGCGAGCCGGTGCTGGTCATCGACAATCTGAGCCGTCCCGGCGTCGAGCAGAACCTCGAATGGTTGACGCGAAAGCACGGCAACCGCCTCACCGTCGAAATAGCGGATATCCGCGACGCGGAGGCGCTCGCGCCGTCGGTGGCACGTTCGAAGGCGGTTTTCCACCTTGCCGCGCAGACCGCCGTAACCACGAGTCTGGTTCAACCGGATGAGGATTTCGAAATCAACCTGCGCGGGACGTTCAACGTCCTGGAAGCCGCCCGCCGCAGCGGCAAGCGCATCCCCGTCGTTTTCGCCAGCACCAACAAGGTCTATGGCCGCCTCGCCGACCTCGCAATGCGAGAAGAGGACGGCAAATACGCGCCTTGCGACGCGGGCATCCGTGCGCACGGCGTCGACGAGACGCGCGGCCTCGATTTCTGCACGCCCTATGGCTGCTCGAAGGGCGCGGCGGACCAGTATGTTCTCGATTATGCCAAGTCATACGATCTGCCGACGGCGGTGCTGCGCATGAGCTGCATCTATGGACCGCGCCAGTTCGGGACGGAGGATCAGGGCTGGGTCGCCCATTTTCTGCTCAGCGCGTTCTCCGACCGGCCGATCACCATCTACGGCGACGGCAAGCAGGTGCGCGACATCCTGCATGTTTCCGATGCGGTCGCGGCCTATCGCGCCGTGCTCGACCGGATCGAGACGATCAAGGGCCAGGCATTCAACCTCGGCGGCGGACCGGAAAACGCCGTCAGCCTGCGCATGCTGCTGAAGGAGATTCGCGACATAACGAAACGGGACGTTTCGATCCGTTACGACCGCGAACGCACTGGCGACCAACCGTTCTTCGTCGCCGACACGCGGGCGATCACCGCTGCGCTGGGGTGGAGAGCGCACATCTCTTGGCGCGACGGTATTCGTGACCTCGCCGACTGGCTGCAGCGTCATCGCATCGACCCGCGTCCCGAACCGGCGAGGTACGTGGCATGAAGGTCGCCCTGGTCAATCCGTCCTGGACATACCAGGACAGCATCTATTTCGGCTGCCGTCAGCCGCATCTGCCGCTCGAACTCGGTTATTCGAAAGCCCTGCTAGAAACCGCCGGCCACGAGGTGCTGATGCTGGACGGGCAGATCCAGAAGCTCGACAACGCCGCGCTCGCTGATCGCGTCGCCGCCTTCGAGCCTGGCATGACCGTCGTCAGCACCGCGCCGACCTATCTGTTCTGGCGTTGCGCACCGCCCGAGTTGCGCGTGCCGGCCGATTTCCTCAACCGTCTTGCCCGCCACGGCGGCCGCACCGTCGCCGTCGGCCCGCATGGCTCGGCGACGCCGGCGCCGACATTGCGCAAGCTTGGGGTCGACATTGTCGTGCGCGGCGAATGCGAGGAAGTGGTCGCGGAACTTGCCCTGCGCGACGACTGGAGCGCGGTGCCGTCCACCGCCCATTTCGAGCATGAAAAACTGGTTTCGAACGGCGGCGCCCATGCGAGTTCGTTCATCAATCACCCACCGCTCGAATGGCCGTCGGACTGGATTGCCGCGCATTCGCACCACCACCATCGCTTCGACGACAATCAGGTCGGTTTCGGAGCGGAGGTCGAAGCGTCGCGCGGCTGCCCGTATAATTGCAGCTTCTGCGCCAAGATCGATTTCCGCGATGCCTACCGCCGCCGGAACCACGAAGCAGTGATCGCGGAGATCGATCGGCTCATCGCACAGGGCGTGGGCTACATCTACTTCATCGACGAGATTTTCCTGCCGCAAAAGGCGTTGCTGGAGGCGTTGGTCGATCGCGATGTGAAGTTCGGCGTGCAGACTCGCATCGACCTCTGGAAGCCGGAGCTGCTGAGACTGCTCGGTGCCGCCGGATGCGTCTCGATCGAAGCGGGCCTCGAAAGCCTGACGGTGGAAGGCCGCGCCATGCTGGCAAAACGCTGCCGGCTGGGCACCGAGGAACTGGCGGCGTTGCTGGTCGACGCTAGGCGCCACGTGCCGTTCGTGCAGGCCAATCTGATCGGTGTGGTCGAGGACGATCCCGCGCTGGTCGACTATTGGCGCAAGCACCTGATCGACAACGGCGTTTGGGCCAACGAGCCGGTGCCGCTTTATCCTTATCCGAGTTCGCCAAGCTATCGCGAGCTTTGGGGCGAGCCCGACGACCTCGCCTGGGAGCGCGCGCATGAACATTACCTCGCATCCTTCCGAACGTTCAGCGACATCCAGGAGAAGCGTCCGCGTCCGCTGGCCGAATTGGAGGCCACATGTTGCGGACACTGAGCCCGCCGCGGCGCATCCTGATGACCGTCGATGCCGTTGGCGGCGTCTGGCGCTATGCGCTCGATCTGGCCAGGCAACTGGTCGCCGGCGGCGACAGCGTCGTGCTTGCCGGGCTTGGTCCGGAACCGTCCAGGCAGCAGGCCGAGGAGGCCCAGTCTTTCGCGGCGCTGACATGGCTCAACACGCCGCCCGACTGGATGACCCGCAACGAGCACGACCTCGACGCATTGCAGCAGGAGCTGCACCCACTCATACGTGACTACGCCATCGACGTCGTCCATCTCAACGCGCCCACGCAGGCTGCGGGGCTCGATGTGCCTTGCCCCGTCGTAGCGGTCTCGCATTCCTGCGTGGTGACATGGTTCCATGTCGTCAAGGGACAGGCGGCGGACGGCGAATGGATCTGGCAGAAGGACCGCAACCGGCGCGGTCTCGACAAAGCAGGCATGGTCGTTGCGCCGAGCCGCAGCCATGCCGCCATGCTGGAAACCTGCTACGGGCCGATCGCGCGCCTGAGTGTCGTCGGCAATGGCGCGCGGCCCGGCCCGAAGAGCGAAAGGCGGGAATCGGTCGTTTTCGCCGCTGCGCGCTGGTGGGATGAAGGAAAGAACGCGGCGGTGCTGGACCAGGCCGCCTCCCTGACGCAATGGCCAGTCTTCGTCGCAGGTTCGCTGCAAGGGCCGGAGGGCCAGCATGTTGGCTTCAGTCACGCGGTTCCCGTCGGGCCGGTGCCGCATGAGGAAGTGCGCTCGTTGATGGCGCGGGCCGGAATCTTCGTTTCGCCGTCGCTCTATGAACCGTTCGGCCTGGCCACGCTGGAAGCGGCAATGTCGGCAACGCCTTTGGTGCTCGCCGATATCGCGACTTATCGCGAATTGTGGGACGGCGCCGCCATGTTCTACGACGTGCGCGATCCGCGCGATCTCGCCAGATGCATCAATGATCTTTGCAGCGACGCCCAGCGCCGGCGAGAGCTCGGTGAAGCGGCGGCCCGCCGAAGCCGCAGATTTTCGCTAGCAAGACAAGCGACCGCCATGCGCGGCGTCTACGACAAGGCGGCCCTGGCCACCATGGCGGATAGTTGATTATGCGGTTTTTATTCTACACCCATTCGATCGTTTCCGACTGGAACCACGGCAACGCACATTTCCTGCGCGGCATCATGCGCGAGCTGGTCGCGCGCGGACACCAGGCGATCGCGCTGGAGCCCGCCGAAGGCTGGAGCCGGTCGAACCTGGTTGCCGAGAAAGGGTCCTTTGCGATCGAGCGATTCAGGAAGGATTTCCCCGAGTTGATGCCGGTGACCTACGATGCCGCCTTCGACCACGAAGCCTGGATCTCCGATGCCGATGTGGTGATCGTGCACGAGTGGACCGAGCCGGACCTTATTGCGCGCCTGGGCAGGGCGAAAGCGACTGGCAGCCGTTTCACGCTGCTGTTCCACGACACGCACCATCGCGCCATCTCGGCCACGCAAGCGATTTCTGCCTTGCAGCTTGAACATTACGACGGAGTGCTCGCCTTCGGCGAAGCGCTGCGGGAAAGCTATCTTCGCGCCGGATGGGGCAAGCGGGTCTTCACCTGGCACGAGGCAGCCGATGACCATCTGTTCCGGCCACATCCTGAAATCGAACGCAGCGCCGACCTGATCTGGATCGGCAATTGGGGCGACGACGAGCGCAGCACCGAAATCAGGGAATTCCTGGTCGACCCGGTGTATGAGCTCGGCCTGAGCGGCACCGTCCACGGCGTCCGCTATCCACGGGATGCGCTCGCCGACCTTGCGGCCGCCGGCCTGCACTACGAAGGCTGGATCGCCAACGCCGACGTGCCGAAGGCGTTCGCAGCAAACCGCATCACGGTGCACATCCCGCGGCGTCCATACCGCCAAAGCCTCCCCGGCATCCCGACCATCCGCATGTTCGAGGCGCTCGCCTGCGGCATTCCGCTCGTTTCGGCGCCCTGGTCCGATGTCGAACGTCTGTTCAGGCCGGGCGCCGATTTCCTGTTTGCAAACAATGGCTTCGAGATGCGGCATCATCTCCGCGCCGTGCTGCATGATGCGGATCTCGCCGCTTCTCTGGCGACATCGGGCCTCGAGACCATTCGCTCGCGGCACACATGCCGGCACCGGGCGGATGAACTGTTCGGCGTGCTCGCCGAATGCGGGCACCGGCAAGCCGCCGACACGATCCTTGCAAAGGAGGCCGCCGAATGAAGATCGCATTTTACGGGTCGAGCCTGCTGTCGTCCTATTGGAACGGCGCGGCCACCTATTACCGCGGACTGCTCAAGGCTCTGGCCAGGCTCGGCTACGACATCACCTTCTATGAGCCGGACGTCTACGATCGCCAGAAGAACCGCGACATCGAAGCGCCGGACTGGTGCACCGTCGTCGTCTACGAGGCCACCCCAAATGCGCTGATGCAGGTGGCGGCCCGGGCGGCCGAGGCAGACATCGTCGTCAAGGCAAGCGGCGTTGGTTTTGCCGACGACGCGCTGTTGCGTGCGGTGCTCGATCACGCCCGCGCCGACGCGCTGACGGTGTTCTGGGATGTCGATGCGCCGGCAACGCTTGGCCAGTTGCGCGACGAGCCTGACCATCCGCTGCATAGTGCGCTACAGGAAATCGACCTCGTGCTGACTTATGGCGGGGGCGACCCGGTGGTGTGGGCGTACCGCGCCATGGGCGCCGCCGAATGCGTGCCGATCTACAATGCACTCGATCCGGAAACGCATCATCCGGTCGGCAAGGAGATGCGCTTTGCCTGCGATCTCGCCTTTCTCGGCAACCGGCTGCCGGACCGCGAGGCGCGCGTCGAGGCCTTCTTCCTCGAGCCCGCCAGCCACTTGGCCGATCAGCGCTTCCTGCTCGGTGGGTCGGGCTGGGGCGACAAGCAGATGCCCGCCAATGTCAGGTGGCTCGGCCATGTCGGCACGCGTGACCACAATGCACTGAACGTCACGGCCAAGGCGGTGCTGAACATCAGCCGCGACAGTATGGCGGCCAACGGCTTTTCGCCGGCGACGCGCGTTTTCGAGGCGGCAGGCGCCGGCGCATGCCTCATCACCGACGCCTGGCTCGGCGTCGAGCTGTTCCTGAAACCAGGCGAGGAAATCCTGGTCGCGCGCGACGGTGAGGATGTCGCCGAGATCATGCGAAACCTTACGGCCGAACGGGCCAAGACGATCGGGTCATCTGCGCTTCGACGCGTGCTTGGCGAACATACTTATACGACACGGGCCGTTTTGGCCGACGCCGTTTTCAGGCGCCATTTCGAGCGCCCGACCGTGGAGGCCGCGGAATGACGAAGCCGCTCGACATCGTCTTTCTCGGCCTGTCTCTGTCCTCGTCCTGGGGAAACGGCCACGCCACGACCTTTCGTGGCCTGCTCAAAGGCCTCCATGAGCTCGGCCATCGCGTCACCTTTCTCGAGCGCGACGTGCCGTGGTATGCAAGCCACCGGGACCTGCGCGATCCCGATTTCTGCGCCTTGCGCTACTATGAAACGACTGATGATCTTCGCTGCAATTTTGCGCGCTGCCTGCGCGAGGCCGATATCGTGGTCGTCGGCTCCTTCGTTCCGGAAGGCCCTGAAGTCATCGACGTCGTGGCGTCGCTGTGCACGGGTCGGTTCTGCTTCTACGACATCGACACGCCGGTCACGCTGGCAAAGCTTTCGGCCGATGATTGCGACTACATTGCCAAGCGGCAGGTCCCGTATTTCGACATCTATTTCTCCTTCACCGGCGGGCCGACGCTTGCCCGTCTGACGGCGGAATTTGGCGCAAGGCGTGCCGAGCCGCTCTACTGTTCCGTTGACCCGGAACGGCATCACGGAACGGGTGATCCGATCCGCTGGGATCTCGGCTATCTCGGCACCTACAGCCCCGACCGCCAGGCGACGCTGGAGGCGCTGTTGTTCGAACCGGCGCGTCGCATGCCGGAGCGCCGCTTCGTCGTGGCCGGCTCGCAATATCCGCGCGACATCGTCTGGCCGGACAATGTCGATCGCATCGAGCACCTGCCGCCGGCAGACCACGCGGCCTTTTATAGCCGCCAACGCTACACGTTGAACGTCACGCGCAGTTCCATGATCGCGGCCGGCTGGTCCCCCAGCGTGCGCCTCTTCGAGGCGGCGGCCTGCGGCACGGCGATCATCAGCGACTTCTGGGCCGGACTGGAAAGCCTGTTTCCGGGGCGGACGATCCACACAGCGCGCAAGACTGAAGACGTGACCGGCATCCTGTCCACGGAATCCAATAGCGCCCGGCTTGCCATGGCCAGACAAGCGCACGCGCTCATCCTGGCAGCCCACACAGGCACAGCGAGAGCCTGCGAATTCGTTTCGCTGCTGGCGCAGGCCAAATCGCCACGTTCTGCTCTCGATCTGGACGTCGAGAGTGCAGCATGACCCGCAGACGGGAGAAATAGAGATGCGGCAATCAAGAAAGGCGCAACGGACCAGGACCGTGCTTGTCGCCGGCGGCGCAGGCTTCCTCGGTTCGCATCTTTGCGAGACATTGCTCCAGATCGGCTGGCGCGTGATTTGCGTCGACAATTTCCTTACCGGCCGTATGGAGAACATAGCATCGATCGCCGATCGTCCGCATTTCCGGCTGATCAAGCAGGACATTTGCCGGCCGTTGGAGCTTGGCGAGCCGGTAGACCGCATCTTCAACATGGCATGCGCGGCCTCGCCGCCGCGCTACCAGGCCGACCCGGTCCACACGACGCGAACCTGCGTCATCGGAACGCTCAATCTGCTCGACCTCGTTGCCCGGAACGGCGCCCGCTTCCTGCAGGCGTCCACCAGCGAAGTTTATGGCGATCCCGAACAGCATCCGCAGAAGGAAGACTATGTCGGCCACGTGAACTGCATCGGCCCCCGCGCCTGCTATGACGAAGGCAAGCGTACCGCCGAAACCTTGTGCTTCGACTATTTGAGAATGGGAAAAGCCGATATCCGTGTCGCGCGCATCTTCAACACCTATGGTCCCCGAATGGACCCGGCCGACGGACGGATCGTTTCCAATCTGATCATGCAGGCACTCGAGAGACGGCCGCTGACCATATTCGGGGACGGATTGCAGACGAGGTCGTTCTGTTACGTCTCGGATCTGGTCGACGGCTTGATCCGACTGATGGACGTCGATCCCAATCCGCGCCAGCCGGTCAATTTGGGCAATCCGGGGGAGTTCACCATCCTGCAATTGGCGGGCCTGGTGAGAGGCATGACCAGCACCAAATCGGCCTTGAAATTCCTGCCACTGCCGCAGGACGATCCTCGCCGTCGGCAACCGGATATTTCCCGTGCAAAAAAGCTTCTTGGCTGGTCGCCAAAAGTGCAGCTTAGGCAAGGTTTGATGCGCACAATCAGCTATTTTGCCGAGCTTGAGGCGGCCCAGATGGTCGACAGAAGACCCCCGATTGCCGCCAGCGTGCATTCCGCATCAGGCCGGCTGCAAAACCTGCCGGCCTGAACGGCGGGGAATCGCCCAGCCGCTCGCACGAATCATGTCGGAGAGCGCGGGTCGTTTCGCGTCGGGTCGTCGGTCACTTTTTCTCGTCGCGGGAACAAGCTGTCCAGCTTCTGGTTCGGCCAGGGTACCGGCATGGAGACGATTTGTGCATCCGAAGCGATCCGCCAAAGACATCGAGCAAATGGCCGCAAGGGAGACGGCTGCCTTCCTGCGGCGGGCTTCCATCACCTATCTGGAATGCTGCGTGAGCCTGATGATGACGCATCTTCAGCGCGAAGAGGTAGTCGCCATCCTCGAAAAGGAAGCGGATATGCTGCGCCGACTGGACTGATCCTGCTCAAGCGGCCGCAGGTCCCGTAGGCTATCCAGGAAACGAAGCAGCGCTGCAGTGTAGCGCCCCGCCGCGGCCGCCAGCCGGTCGTGTTCCCGACCGTCGCCAGATCGTTCAGCCATGCTCCACAAGCCAAACTGGAAGGCAAGATAGCAGGGCTCGTAGTACTCGACCAAATTGGCGTCGACGAAACGAGAGGCTCTCGCCTCGACAGCTTTGCAAAGCGCCGCAGTCGCCGCGTCGGGGAGGCTGTACTCGACACGGGCGCCGGCAATGTCCCAGGCGATGTCCTGGCAACCGATCAGCTCGTGCGATCGGCAATGGTCGAGGGCGTCCGTCTTGACCAGCCTTCCACCGGGCGAAAGGATGAACTCCCACGGATGAAGCCGCCCGTCGATCTCGACCCGCTGCATGTTCTTGGGTGGAGCCTGCTTCGAGAACCAGTTCCGCAACTCCGCCGCACGGCTTTCCCCCAGCGCCTCGCTTGTATTCTGCACCGCCATGTCGGCAAGCGCCTCCAGCGAGGCACCCGGCTCGGAGGCGGGCAGATTGGCTGCGCGCCAGGCGAGATAGCGCGCGAGATGAGCGACCACTTTTTCCTTCGAAAGCCTTGCACGGTCCAGCGTTTTACCGCCGACCCAGCGTTCTACGAGAAAGCCATGGCACAGCCCGGCGACTTCCGGAGCAAAGCCTTCGTCATGCAGCCTCCTTGCAGTCTCGGCCTTGTGCATTCCGATTTCGCCGAGGCCGACGAATTTGACCGACCATTTTTCCCGGCCTGCAGAAGCGAGGAACTTCCGCCGCTCGAAGCCGCGGTGAACGGGTGGCCAATGATCCTGCGAGCCGTAGTGCAGGCGACGCCACTCTCCGCCGGATGTTTCCGTCAGGCTGACCGCTGTGCTGCCGATCGTCCGGGCTACCCAGTCCCGCAGCGTCGGGACAGCGGATCCAGCTAGGAAAGTACGTTCGAAGTCGGCGGTGTGTTTCTGGCAGCGCATCCATGCCTCGCGACTGTCCGCCGAAGCCTCGGGACCCGGGCCACTTGAATGGCTTGGGAACAGATGGATGCGTCCGGCATCGATGCCTAGCCCTTGCAGCCATGCGACGACGGCGTGGAACGAGCTGCCGGACAGGCCCGGGCCTTCATCGACGACAGCGAAGCGGGCCAACGGCTTCGTCCTCCAGCCGCTGATCAGCTCCGGATCGGCGGCAAGCCGCCTGCGAAACGGGTGACCGGTCGGACGGACGCTGACGGGTGCCGGTGTGTCGATGGCTGCAGCCACCATCGCTGCCAGCCCTAGGCCGATGCTGCGGATGCCAATCACGCATGTGTTCGCATCGAGACCCGACTGCCGCGCGGCGACGAAATAGCTCTCCGGATAGAGCGCATAATGGGCGTAGCCTTCAGCCGTGCCGGTCAGGATTTCGCCATCGCAATCGAGTTCGGCCATCATCCGCGGCACGTCCGCACCGACCGGGCCGTCGACTGCAAATCCGGCCTCGCACGATCTACCCACGTCCCGGGCCAAGCCGACCAAGAGATTTGCGCCCGCGATCCGCTGTGGGGAATTCCTGTCCGTGCCGTTGGCTTCGAATTCAGCATCGGCAAGGCCCTGGACCAGTTCCGAGAGCTTGATGAACAGGCCGACCAGGGCTGCGTGGCGTTCGATCCCGCTTGGCATGTCCGCAATGTGCTCGGCCGCTTCGCAGGCCGAGCCGCGAAGATATTGCGCGCTCTCCATTTGCTTGTGGTCGCCATAGACGATCATTGTCCCATCCCGGTTGGCCTTGCCCCCCGCTGCACAACTCGGCGAGCGCTACTTTGATCCACCGTCGGTTGCACGATTTTTGCAGCCGGCAAGGAACAATCCGGGAGGCAGGCGGTTTGGCACGAAGAACTTACCTTCAACAGCATAGGCAGCGGTTTCGTGGGATCGAAGAAAGTTCGGATCGGTATAGTCGGCGTCGGCAACTGCGCCTCCTCCCTTGTTCAGGGCATCACCTATTACCGCGACGCAAGGAGCAATGAGCCCATACCCGGGCTGATGCATGCCGATCTTGGCGGCTATCATGTCAAGGACATCGAAGTGGTCTGCGCTTTCGACGTCGCCAGGGGCAAGGTCGGACGCGATGTGGCGGAGGCGATCTACAGCGCGCCCAACAATACTTTCCGCTTTGCCAATGTGGCGGCTACCGGTGTTCGCATCGAACGCGGGCCGACGCTGGACGGCATCGGCAAATATTTGCGCGACGAGATCGAGGAGGCCGACGAGCC
Organism: Mesorhizobium sp. M0060; assembly: GCF_040323155.1. Classification (NCBI taxonomy): domain Bacteria; kingdom Pseudomonadati; phylum Pseudomonadota; class Alphaproteobacteria; order Hyphomicrobiales; family Phyllobacteriaceae; genus Mesorhizobium; species Mesorhizobium sp. M0060. Next base: position 37,629 of record NZ_JAMYUP010000019.1, on the reverse strand, counting down.
GGTCGCCAACATCAGCAAGATCCTCGCCGAAAGCGGCGCCGATGTCCTGGTGTCCTATCTGCCTGTCGGTTCTGAGGAGGCAACGCGCTTTTATGCCGAGTGTGCGCTCGAGGCGGGCTGCGCCTTCGTCAACTGCATACCGGTCTTTATCGCCTCGCGGCCGGAGTGGCGCCGGCGCTTCGAACAGCATGGCTTGCCGCTGATCGGCGACGACATCAAGAGCCAGGTCGGTGCGACGATCGTCCACCGGCTACTCGCCAACCTGTTTCGCGAGCGCGGGGTGCGTATCGACCGCACCTACCAGCTCAATTTCGGCGGCAACACCGACTTCCTCAACATGCTGGAGCGCGAGCGGCTGGAATCGAAGAAGATCTCGAAGACGCAATCCGTCACCAGCCAGATCGACGTTCCTCTGGAGCCCGGCAACATTCACGTCGGGCCGAGCGACCACGTTCCGTGGCTGACCGACCGCAAGTGGGCCTATATCCGGGTCGAAGGCACGACCTTCGGCGGCGTGCCGCTGAGCGCCGAACTCAAGCTGGAAGTGTGGGATTCACCCAACTCGGCCGGGGTCGTGATCGATGCGGTGCGTTGCGCCAAGCTGGCGCTCGACCGCGGCATCGCGGGCGCTCTGACCGGTCCCTGCAGCTATTTCATGAAATCGCCGCCCGAGCAGTTCACCGACGCAGAAGCCCGCCTGCGCACGCTCTCTTTCATCGCCGGTAAGGACGAGCCGATGCTCGATGCCGCGGAATGACGACGACGTTTTTTCTGGTCCGCCACGCCGCGCACGATAATGTCGGCTGTTATCTTGCGGGACGAATGGCTGGCGTGTGCCTCGGCGAAGCCGGCAGGGCACAGGCCTCGCATCTGGCTGACCGCATGGCACGCGAGGCGATAGCGGCAATCTTCTGCAGCCCGCGCGAACGCACGCGCGAGACAGCAAATCCGATCGCAATCGCCTGCAATGCCGGTGAAATCGCGATCCATGAGGAACTCGATGAGGTCGACTTCGGCACCTGGTCGGGAAAGACCTTCGAGGAACTGAACCAGGACGCCGACTGGCGGGCGTGGAACGACCAGCGTCAGCAGGCGAGAACGCCGAGCGGCGAGACCATGCTGGACGTGCAGCAACGCGTCGTCTCGTTGATCGAGGAGGTTCGCGGCCCATACCAGAACCAGTGCGTTGCACTGGTCAGCCATGCCGACGTCATCAAGGCCGCCGTGTGCAACGTGCTCGGCCTGTCGCTGGGAGACTGCTTTCGCTTCGATATCGACCCAGCGTCGATCACCACGGTTCTTTGGGGAGACTGGGGGTCGAAGCTGATCAGACTCAATGAAGCTGCCTGACGAGGAATTGCCGGATGCGCATGGTCATTTTCGGTCTTACCGTGACATCGTCGTGGGGCAACGGGCACGCCACGCTGTGGCGCGGATTGATCCGGGCGATGGCCGGGCTGGGCTGGTCCATCACCTTCTTCGAACGCAACACTCCCTATTACGCCGGGACGCGCGACCTCGACCAGCTGGATGGCGGCAGCATTGTCCTTTATCCGGACTGGGAGGACATCCAGCGCGTTGCCGAGCAGGCGATGAATGAGGCCGATGTCGTCATTGTCACCTCCTATTGCCCTGATGCCGTGAGCGCCTCGCGCCTTGCCCACCAAGCCTGTCGCGGACTGAAGGTGTTCTACGATCTGGACACGCCGGTGACGCTGGCCCGGATCGAACAAGGTGCGCCTCCGGCCTATTTCGGGCCGGAAGGGCTTCGCGATTTCGATCTCGTGCTGAGCTACACGGGAGGCACCGCCATCGACGCATTGAAGTCGATGCTGGGTGCACGCCGCGTCATGCCGCTCTACGGCCATGTCGATCCAGAGCGACACCGCCCGGCCCCGCCCAGGCCAGAGTTCGGCGGCGACCTGTCCTATCTCGGAACCTATGCAGCAGACCGCCAGGCCGGGGTCGAAAGGCTGCTGGTCAGCCCGGCCGCGCGCCTGCCGGAGCGCCGTTTCGTCATTGGCGGTGCACAATATCCGCAAGAATTCCCGTGGAGCGACAATATTTTCTTCGTCCGTCACCTGCCGCCCGCCGACCACCCGGCCTTCTTTTCATCATCGCGGCTGACCCTGAACGTGACCCGCGAGGCGATGGCCGAAAGGGGCTGGTGCCCATCCGGCCGGCTGTTCGAGGCTGCCGCTTGCGGCGCTGCGATGGTGAGCGACACATGGCCGGGATTGGACGCCTTTTTCCGGCCCGGCGAGGAGATCGTCGTGGCGAACAGCACTGACGACGTGGTCGCCGCGCTCGACCTGTCCGACGCCGAGCTTGATGCGATCCGGCGCCGTGCGCGGGAGCGGGTGCTGGACGAACACACCTCGGCACGGCGGGCGAAGGAATTCGATCGCATCCTGTCCGATTCACTGCAAGGCTACACGCTTGGCGAGCCGTTGAAGGAGGCAGTTTGATGTTGGGCATCGTGCCCGCAGCCGGACGGGGAAGCCGCATCCAGCCGCTCGGCTTTTCGAAGGAACTTCTGCCGGTCGGCAGCCGCATCGACGGCAACACCGAGCGGCCTTGCGCGGTCAGCGAATATCTGGTGCGCCGCATGGTGCGCGCGGGGGCCGACAAGATCTGCTTCGTCATCGGTTCGGGTAAGTCGGATATCCTCGAATATTATTCTGCCGGCTATGCCGATGCGGCTGCGCTGTTTGTGGTGCAGCCCTCTCCAGTCGGCCTTTGCGACGCCATCTTTCGCGCCGCACCGCTGGTCGCACCGGACGAGACCGTTCTGGTCGGGCTGCCCGATACGATCTGGTTTCCCGAAGACGGCTTCTTGGCCCTTCCGGACGATGGCCTGTCCTTTCTGCTGTTTCCGGTGGACCAGCCGGAATTCTTCGATGCCGTCGTTGTCGACCAGGACAGCCGGGTGAAGCAAATCCAGGTCAAGCAGCAGAATGCCGCGTCGAACTGGATCTGGGGTGCGTTCAAGATGCCCGGCCGCACCCTTCACCGGCTTGCCGCGCTATGGCGGGAACGGGACCGGTGCGATGAATATATCGGCACGCTGGTCAACGCCTATTTGGCCGCGGGGGGTGAAGCCTATGGCGTCAAGGCCGGCACCGCCTATGTCGATGTCGGCACCTTCAACGGCTATCGCACGGCACTTCGGCTGCTTGAAAGCAGAGCCGGGAGCAAGGACGACCAAGCCGCCGTGACGCTGCCCGGCCACCAGCACGTCCCTATCCTCGCAGGCGAAGGAGGCTAGCCATGCTGCATTCCGATGCCGAAATCCGCCGCCGTATCGATGCGCTCGGCCCATGGTTCCACAATATGGAGCTGGCCGGCATCGAAACCGCTCCCGACCATTTCCTTGGTAACTATCCGCTGATCAAATGGCGCAAATTCGCCGACGCCATCCCCGCCAATCTTTCCGGCAAAGCGGTACTCGACATAGGCTGCAATGCGGGCTTCTACTCGATCGAGATGAAACGGCGCGGCGCCGGCCGCGTGCTTGGCATCGACTTCGATGAGGCTTATCTGGCGCAGGCCCGCTTTGCCGCCGAGGTAGCGGACTGCGACATCGAATTCCAGCAGCTCTCGGTCTACGACGTCGGCGCCTTGCGCGAGCGGTTCGACATCGTGCTGTTCATGGGGGTGCTCTACCATTTGCGCCATCCCTTGCTCGCTCTCGATCTGATCCGGAAGCACGTCGCCGACGACCTGATGATCTTCCAGTCGATGCAGCGCGGCAGCACCGACGTGCCGGCACTCGAGCAGAATTATCATTTCTGGACCCACGACCTGTTCGACCGGCCGGAGTTCCCAAAGCTGCATTTCATCGAGCATCGTTACGCCGACGACCCGACCAACTGGTGGATTCCCAATCGCGCCTGCACCGAAGCCATGCTGCGCAGCGCCGGCTTCGAGATCGTGCTGCATCCGGAGCAGGAGGTCTATTTCTGCCGCACCGCCGACATACCGGCCGGTGGCGGCGCCGTCTACCCGTCGAAAGGACAGATAAATGATTGAAGCCGCGATGATCTGGAACGAGCCCAATAACAAATCCCACTGGGATCCCGAGCTCGACCCCGACTGGAGCCGCTTCGCCAATATGGCAATTCTGGCCGCCGACGCGATCGCCTCGGAGAATCCGGCCTTGACCAAGGTGCTTGGCGGCATCTCGCCGATCGATGCTGGCTTCATGACACGGATGAAGGAATTCGGCGTGCTCGATCATGTCGACGCGGTCGCCGTGCACGGCTTTCCGCTCGACTGGAACCTCTGGCAGATCCACGCATGGCCACAGAAGATCGGCGAGATTTCGGCTGTCACCGATCTTCCGGTATGGGTCAGCGAGGTCGGCGTGTCGACCTTCGGCGCCGAGGAGGTACAGGTCTGGGGCCTGCGCCGGACTGCGGAGCTGCTGATCGGCAACGCGCCACGCATCCAATGGTACAGCCTCTACGACCTGCCGCGAGAATGGGAAGCGACGACGCGCCATCGCGAGGCGGAAGGCTCTTCCTACTACCGCCATTTCTACATGGGCCTGCTGCGCCAGGACGGTACGCCAAAGCCGGCGCTCGAGGAATTCCTGCATCACGCGCCGGCAATGGGACTGGTGCAGTGGTTCCATTTCGAAGATCACCGGCTGGATGACGCCGTCGCCTGGATGAAACGGCTCGGCGTCACCAATCTGCGTACCGGGCTTTCCTGGGCCGACAGTTTCAGGCCCAACGCACTTGACTGGTTCGACCGGCAGATGGAGGCATTGGCCGACTTCGACGTGACGGTCACCTTCTGCTTCACGCCGGAACACTGCGGAATGATGCCGCACCACGCCAGTCCGCCGCTGGTGCCGGAGGAATTCGCCGAGTTCTGCGCGGCAATGACGCGCCGTTATGCCAGCAGCATCGCTGCCCCTTCCGCCGGCAGGCAGCGCGCCTCCGCAGCGTGAGGAGCTTCGGCTCGCCAGCCATGACGCTCACCGTCCTCAACGTCGCCTATCCCCTCGCCCCGGTCGGGCCGGATGCGGTCGGCGGCGCCGAGCAGGTGCTGTCGATGCTCGACCAGGCGCTCGTACAGGCCGGACACCGTTCGATCGTGATCGGCTGCCAGGGCTCGAGCGCTGCGGGCACTCTCATCGAGACGCCGGCGGAACCGGGCGTGCTCGATGAAGCGGCGAAGCGTCGGGCGCAGCGTGGGCATCGCGCTGCAATCGCCAGCGCACGGGCTCGCTGGCCGATCGACGTGGTTCATTTGCACGGCATCGATTTTGATGCCTATCTGCCAGGCGACGGGCCGACATTGGTGACCTTGCATTTGCCGCTCGACTGGTATCCGGCCGACGCTCTCAATCCGGCGCGGAACGATCTGTGGCTGCATGCGGTATCGGCGGCTCAGCAACGAACCGCGCCACCGGGCGCCAGGCTGATCGAACCGATCCCCAACGGGGTGGACATCGATGCGTTGAGTGAACGGCAGGCCAAACGCGACTTTGCGCTCGTGCTCAGCCGCGTCTGCCCGGAAAAGGGCATCCATCTGGCGCTGGACGCGGCCCAAAAAGCCGGTGTGCCGTTGGTCATCGGCGGCAAAGTCTACCCCTACGAAACCCACACCGCGTATTTTCGCGACGAGGTCGAGCCGCGGCTGGACGACCGGCGCCGCTTCCTCGGTCCGCTTGGCTTCGTCGCCAAGCGGCGCTTGCTCAACGCGGCCCGCTGCCTGCTCATCCCGAGCCTTGCCGCGGAAACCAGTTCGCTCGTCGCCATGGAGGCACTCGCCTGCGGGACCCCCGTGGTGGCCTTCCCGAATGGCGCACTGCCCGATGTGGTCGAGCATGGCAAGACCGGGTATCTCGTCGGGGGTGTCGACGATATGGCGGAAGCCATCGTTGCAGCATCCGGCCTGAATCCCGAGACGTGCCGGGCCGAGGCGCGCCGGCGCTTTTCACTCGACCGCATGGTTTCTTCCTACATGGACGCCTACCACGCGCTGGCACGGCTTGGCACGAACAGCGGACAGCTCGCGGCGACGAAGTGAACGGACATGTTCCGCAGCGAGATCATCGACGATCCGGCGGGCCTCGAAGCCCTCGAACCGCACTGGTGGGAGCTCTGGTCGCGCAGTCCTTCGGCGACGCCGTTCCAGTCGCCCGCATGGCTGGTGCCGTGGTGGCGGACATTCGCTCCCGGTGAGCTTGCGACGGTCGCTGTCTGGCGTGGCGATGATCTGGTCGGCCTGGCGCCGCTCTATCTGGAACACCAGGAAGCCGGCGCGCGATTGCTTCCGCTCGGGATTTCGTTGAGCGACTATCTGGACGTCCTTTGTCTTCCCGAGATCGCCGAACCGGTCGCCGCCGCCATCGCCGGCGCGGTTCTTTCCGTCGATTGGTCGCAATGGATCTTGCAGGACCTGCCGGCCGGCGGCGCCGGCCTCGCCATCAGGCATGCCGGGCTCGAAACGAGCCAGGCTGTCGGCCACGCCGCTTGCCCGGTGCTTTCCATTGGTGGTGACGAGACGCTTCAAAGCTGCGTTCCGGCGCGGCGAAGACGCCAACTGCGCCGCGCCCACAGAGCCGCTTCGAGACGTGGCCGGGTGTCCATCGAACGCGCACTGTCCGACCCACAGACATTCCTCGATCATTTGATCCGCCTTCACCGCGCGCGCTGGGCCGCACACGGCGACGGTGTCCTGTCCGACGGCCGCGTGGAAGCATTCCACCGTAAGGCGCTGCCGCAGTTGGCTGCTCAGGCGCTTGCCCGATGCTGGCTTGTCGCCATTGGTGGCGCGATCGTGGGCGCCTATTACGGATTCCATCATCACGGCCGCTCCTATGCCTATCTCGGTGGCTTCGATCCGGCCTACGCCGAGGAAAGTCCCGGCGCGTTGCTCATTGGCCAAGCGGTAAGGCAGGCGGTCTGCGAAGGCGCGGAAGAGTTCGATTTTCTGCGCGGACAAGAAGCCTACAAATACAGCTGGGGCGCCGTCGACCGGTGGACCATGCGCAAGATCTGGACGCGGAGCGCGGCGCGATGAGCGCGACCCAGTTGAGATCCGAGCAGTCGATTTCAGCAAGGCTGGTGCTGGAGGACTGCATGGCGGACGGTGCTTGTGTCGAAGCCGTCATCGCCAGGCTGGCACTCCGTTTCGAGACAGGAATCGATGCTGCAGATTTGGCTGAGCTTGCGCTAAATATGCACTCGGCCGATCCGCGAAAGACGGCAAAACTGCAACGGATTGCCGACCTGCTTCAGCGTAGGCCCGAGATCTTCGCCACGCTGCGCAAAACGGGTGCTGCCGTTCGGCACGAACGCGGTGAGGGAGAGACGGACGATGCGGTCGTCAAGCGGCTGGCAGCCGGGTTTGACGCGGCGGCGGCGATTTCCCCGGCGGCGAGCGTCCAGCTGTCGTCGCTGGGCGATGAGGAAAAACTCGCGGCCGCGACGGCTGAGATCGGCGCATGGCTGGAGAGGCGAGGCTTTACCGGCACCGAACGCGACATACTCGATATCGGCTGTGGTATCGGTCGTTTCGAACGCGCGCTCTCCCCTCTATCGCGCCGGATCGTCGGCATCGACATATCCCCGGCGATGATCTCGATCGCCCGGCGGCGATGCACCGGGCTCGGCAATGTAGAATTCCGCCCTACCCAGGGTTTCGATCTTGCCGATTTCGGCAATGCCAGCTTCGACCGCGTGCTGGCCGTCGACAGCTTTCCCTATCTGGTGCTGGCTGGCCTCGCGGAACGGCATTTCGTGGAAATCGCGCGCGTGCTGAAGAGGCCGGGCATGGCCGTGCTTTTGAATTATTCATATCGCGGATCGCCGGCGCTGGATCGCGCCGATGTTCATGACTTCGCTAATGCGAATGGCATGCAAGTCCTCGTCGGCGGCGAAAGGCCGTTCCGGCACTGGGATGGCGATGCCTTCCTGCTTACGATTTCCAGCGGAACATTGCGGCCCAACGCTGGTTCGGATGCCGAACGGGAAAAGCCGCTATTCGACAGTATGAAGGAGGACAAGATGGCGTCCGGCAGCAAGAAGCACATCGGTCGCGGCAGTCACGGCAAAGGCGCTGGCGCTGGCGCAATGACCGATCTTCCCAAGGATAAGATCGGGGAGAACACTGTTCTGTCCAACAGAGACAAGAAGCAGCACACCAAGGAGCGCGGGCTCGACGGTAATAGGGTCAAATCCGAGCAGTACCAGGATCATTCGGCGGATCGGCGGCCTGAAGACTGATCGTTGCGGCCGCATGTGGGCTTGCAGCCGGTGAGCAATTGGCAGGCGGCGAGAGCCCAACCGCCGACGAAGCTGTGCAAGGATCGAAGCCGTTCGCACGGATGGCGTGCAAATTCTTGCAAAGTCGCACTGCTGCCACCAGAGTGAGGTGAAGGGACCAACATTTGCCAAGAGAACGCGATGTCTCGCTCAAGGGAAGATTCCGTCAACACGCGTGCCGATCTGACGATAGACCGGGAAATTGCTTCCTTGCTTGCGGCCATCGAGCAGGAAAAGGTTCCTGACCGGCTGACCAAACTTGCGATCGAATTGCAGCATGCGCTTGTCGAAAGGCGCTTGCGCGAAACCAGTAACTAGCGTGACATGTATTAGCGGCGCCTCTCGGCTTCGAAGTCCAGTTGTCCTTCGGACAGATAGCTGCGCCGTTCCATCAGGGTTTGCGAGGAGCTTTCGCCAAGGTATTCCAGCACGCCGGCGCGTGCGCGGTTGAGCCGGCTTTTCACGGTTCCCACCGCGCAACCGCATATTTCGGCCGTTTCCTCATAGCTGACGCCCAGCACGCCTATCAGCATCAGGACCTCGCGCTGGTGCTCGGGAAGGCTCTGGATGGCTTGGTGAACTTCCTTGCCTTGGACAGACCATTCCTGCGTCGCTTCCGAGATCGGCCGCAGGGAAGCGCAGTCGAGCAGGCCGGGCGCTTCCCGCACGGCGGCTCTGACACGCGTGTAGTAAGTGTTCCGCATGATGGTGAAAAGCCATGACTTCATGCGCGTTCCAGCCTCGAACTTGTCGATGTTGGCCAGTCCCTTGGTCAGCGTCTCCTGGACCAGGTCGTCGGCATCATCGGGAGTGCGGCAGAAGGTACGCGCGAAAGCCCTTAAAGCGGGTATGAGATGGACGATGGAAACTTCTTCGGTTTCGCGGTTCGCCAAGGCGTAGGCTGTGGAAGGCAATGGTCCAGCTCCCGTCCAGAATGAGTTCGTGAGCGCAGACCAGTTAAATGCATTGGGCGAAAGATCGTTCCGGTTGGCGAAAATCACCCGGCTCCAGAAACCGGCTTGGCTGGGCAATCCAGCCGGCAGCGATATTCTTGACGGAACAACCACCGGCATCGCGGAGTTCGAATCGAGGTCGTCCGATAATCCGGGGCGCCGCCATTGGCACGTCGAAGCGCGATCTCGCAGCGGGCCTTGGCCCGCCACCCTCAAGGACAGCCCGCCACCTCAAAAAACAGGAGGAATCCATGACAGGAAACAAGCACGCCAAAGGCAAAACGCCGGCCGACAGCGACCTTGCCAACGATCCCGGCATCGGCAGTTCCAAGGGAACGATCAAGGAGGGCGACCGGCTCGATCAGGGCAACAACACGTTCGAAGGCGATGTCGAGAACGACACCACGCCTCAAGGCGGTATCAATCCCCGGCAAAAGATGCGGACCAACAAGTGACGCCAGGACCGGCCGGCGCACGATCGAACAAACCCGCTGCAACCCGTGCAGCAATCCCGCGTTAAAGGGCATCGGCCTCGTGTCCGCCTCGAGCGTTGACGCGACAGGCTCTTTCGCGGAGACACAGATGGCAAAAAAATCGTTTGGCCGCCCCGTTCCAATTCTCGTCGGCCTTGGTTTCCCTCGCCATGTCGAAAATATCTGGCAGGCCTATGACGTCTTAAACGAATGGCCGAGCCGCGGCCCGGCGCACAAGGCGGCGTTCGACGCCTGTCGCGCCGGGCTGGCTGACGAGGTCGATGCCGAGACGGTGCGCGCGGCGTTCGAAGCATTCGCCCGCAAGGCGGGCATTCTGGCGCACGATGTCGTCGCCGAAATACCGGCAGGCACCAATCCCACTGAGGTCTGCGATGTCGGCTAAAATGCCCTGCAGGCCATGTGACCCGCTGAGGCTAATTTATATCAAGGGTGGTTAAATCGGGAGGACCGCCATGCTGGAGATAAAGTTCGATGCTCCGGTTTGCATCTACTTCGGCAAGCCGGGACGATCGCGAATGGTCAGCTCCGTTTTCGAGGCCTCTTACTGCCTCAAAAGCGAGAAATGGCCTGCCCGCAATGCCCCGTTGTCGCTGATGGCGGCAGATGCATTGGATGGCGCCCAGATCGGCCAGATTACGGCAGCGGAAGCCCGCGAAGCATTTATCGACGCGGCTTTGGAAGCGAACATTCTTGTCGAAGGCGAGCCGCATGACGCGCATGCCCCGGCAGCCTTCATGCCGGACGGCGGGTGAACCGGCAGGCTGCCTCCCCGCAGTGCCGTTCATCGCGAATGGCCGGCGTCCTCGGCCTTTTTCTCCCGCTGCTGCCTGAGGACCTCGTCGGTTCCGACCAGCTTCTTCGATCCGCCGGGGATCGCGGTGGAAACAACAGCCGGCGGGTCGCTTGCGGGGAAAGAATCCTCCAGACCCGCCTGCAGCTGGTCTTCCAGCGTCTGCGGCTCTTCCGACCGGCCAGGGGTCCTTCGGGTGTCTACGTTCTCCAGCGGCTGTTTCGTGTCCGGTGAAGACTTGACCTCTCGAATCCAGCCATAGAGCTGTTCGATGGCAAATTCCCTCATCGCATCAAAATCGGCCTTTTCGTCACGCGATGCCTCGATTTGGTCGACCATCGTCTTCTCGAACCGGTCGAGGCTCTCGCTTCCACAGGCCTGGCTGAGACGCACCAGCGCATCGCGCAATATGAGCGGCGCAAAGTGCGCTGTCGCCTCGAGCCTGAGCTGCTGCAAACGCTCCGGGGTAGCGGCTTGGAACTTCGACATGCTCGACCTCTTCGCCTTGTGGAGCATGTCAACGAAAATTGTCGGCGGATGTTCCATGACCGAGGGCCGGTGGATCGCTCGATCCTCAGCGGTGCGCGCCACCGATTGCCATGCGGATACCGAGACCGACGACGAAGCAGCCTGCCACGCGCTGCTGCCAGAGCCTTACCTTCGGTCGTCTCATGGTCCAGGCCCCGAGCGTACCGGATGCGAGCGCATATGTGCCCAGCACCAGCACACCGGTCATCTTTTGGGTGCCGCCGAGCAGCAGCAATTGCAGTGTGACCGATCCGCGCGCGGGATCGACGAACTGTGGAAGGAAAGCCACCATGAAGGTTATTGGCCAGGGATTTACCAGATTGGCGATCATCCCTTCGCGCGCTGCCGCGAGCGGCTCAACGGCCCTAGGCTCCTCGAGGGCCACGCCGGCCGACGGCGACAATACCAGACGTGATCCAAGCCAAACCAGATAGGCTGCACCCACCCAGCGAAGCATGGCAAAGGCAAGGGGCGATGCCTGGAGCAGCGACGATATGCCGAGGGCAAGGAGCGGCAACTGGACCATGCCGGCGCCGAGGGTCATTCCCAGGACGGTGAACAGGGCAACCTCACGGCCCTGCCCGATGCCACGCGCCATCACCAGCAGACTGTCAGGCCCCGGCGGCATCTGCATCAGGATGACCGTCCCAAGAAAGGCCGCCCACGAGGCGGGACTCCATGCCGCTACTTCGCCCCGGTTTCGTAAGATGCCTTCGCGCCATCCTTGAACCGACCGGCATCTCGCATCATCTTGAGCGCTTCGTCCCTGGTCAGGCCGCACCTGCGGGCAAAGAAATTGATCTCGTAGGCCTGCTCGGCCGACAGGCCATGTTTGGTATGCATTCTTCGCTTGTGTTTGCGTCCGCTCATACAGGCTGGATCCCCGTGAGACTTAGCCTCCCCAACTCACTTCGGGCCAGCCGGTTCCCCACAGCTTCGTCACTGCGCAGGCTTTTCAGGCGCCGTCGGGCCGGCCGATGCTGTCCTTGAGTTCGTTCAGGAATGCGAGCAGCGCGTCCTCAGGATCGTCGGCCTCTTCGGTCAGCATATCGATTCCCCAGCGGCCGAGGACAGCCTCCTGGACGATGCTCGGCTGCGACATGAAGATGAAGGATTTCGGGCGATTCTTCTCGTAACCCGACCGCCGCCAGGTCTGCCAAAGCCTATGCAGCAGCAGACGGATGTTCATATCGGACATGCTGTAGCCGATGAACAGGATAGTACGCCCAAGCGCGTCGGCGCGAAACTTCACGTCGAGCGGCGAATCGAATGAAAGCCGGTCGAAATAGTCGGTCTCCGCCAGGACCAGCGATTTGTCGTCGTCGAAATCGCCGTGGAATTTGATGATCTGGGTGACCTCGCCGGTCGTCTTGGGCAAGTCCTTTGCATTGGCCACTTTCACAAAGGGCCGGCCATGTATCTCGAAGGCAACCTCGAGGTTGCGATCATAATTGGTGGTGTAGATGATCGGAAAATCGAGCGACACGATAAGCTTGTGGATCGCCGAACCCCGCACTTTTTCCCGCGACACGCTCCATTCGCGATCCATCCACCTGCGCAACGAGCCGAGGCTCCCCTGCTTCAGCCGGTAATATTCGGCAAGGGCCTGATAGCTGGCCTCCGGTGCGCCGGTCGTGTCGTCATCGAGACCGAGCTCGTTTTGCATGTGCTCGATGAGCTTTTGCCAGGACGGCAAGCCGACGCTCATCGACACCCCGGCTCCAACGAACAAGATCGCTCGCCGCTCTTTCACCGATTGAGCCAGTTGCTCGACTGCAGACAGCATTCGACACAACTGCGAAAAGCGCCGCTCCGTTCCAGCCGAACCCGGACCGCCGCGGGAGCAGTTTTATTTCCGACTTGAATACGAACACTCGGATCGGCTGTCCCGACCGCCCGGCCGTCGACTTTGGCCAACCGAATCCGACATTTATTTCATTCCATTGGCACTTCTGCGCCGCTCACGCGTTGGAGAGTGTTCAACAAACACGGCGCCGCTGCAGCTAATGGAGCTCGGCGCCAACGTCGGCAGCTCGACATGCAAATGAGGCAAGCGCGACTGGTGGCGGCGAGAATTAGGCCTGGCAAAGCGGGAAAGAGGCCAATGGCGGCGATGCTGGGTTGGACGCTGCTGGCAGGGTTTGCGCTGATCGCCGCGGCGGTTGCTCAGCCCGCATCAGGCCCTGCGATAAATCCGCCGGCCGCAGCTGCTCCGCCCGACGACGGCCAGTGGACGATGCCGGCTAAGAACTATGCCTCGACCCGCTACAGCGAACTTGCGGAGATCACTGAGGACAACGTCAAGAACCTGCAGGTGGCCTTCACCTTCTCGACCGGCGTCAACAAGGGTCACGAGGCCGCGCCGCTGGTCATCGGCAACACCATGTACATCGTGACGCCGTTTCCCAACATCCTCTACGCGCTTGACCTTACCAAGCCTGGCGCGCCGATGAAGTGGAAGTTCGAGCCCAATCCCGAGCCCGCGGCGCAGGGCGTTGCCTGTTGCGACGTGGTCAACCGCGGCGCGGCCTTCTTCGACGGGCGCATCTATTTCAACACGCTTGACGGCCACGCCATCGCCGTCGATGCGGCCACCGGCAAGCCGGTCTGGAACACCCATATCGGCAACATCAATATCGGCGAGACCATCACCATGGCGCCGCTGGTGGTGAAGGGCAAGGTGCTGGTCGGCAATTCCGGCGGCGAAATGGGCGTGCGCGGCTGGATCAAGGCCCTCGACGCCGGCGACGGGCACGTCGTCTGGACGGCCTACAACACCGGCCCCGACGCCGAGGTGCTGATCGGCCCCGATTTCAAGCCGCATTACGATATGGACAGGGGCAAGGATCTCGGCGTGACCTCGTGGCCGCCCGACGCCTGGAAGATCGGCGGCGGCAATGTGTGGGGCTGGATCTCCTATGACCCGGATCTGAACCTGATCTTCCACGGCACCGGAAATCCCGGCCCGTGGAATCCGGATCTGCGACCCGGCGACAACAAATGGACCGCCGGCGTCTTTGCCCGCGATCCCGATACCGGCGCGGCCAAATGGTTCTATCAATGGACCCCGCATGACCTGCACGATTATGACGGCATCAACGAACAGGTGCTGCTCGACATGACTTGGCAGGGCAAGCCCCGCAAGGTGCTCGTGCGGCCGGAACGCAACGGCTACGTCTACCTGTTGGATCGCACGACCGGCGAGGTCTTGTCGGCGGTGCCGTTCGGGCCGGTCAATTCCAGCAAGGGGGTCGATCTCAAGACCGGCCGGCTGATTGCAAATCCGGACAAAAAGACCGGCACCGGCAAGGTGGTGCGCGACATCTGCCCGACCGCATCAGGCCTGAAGGATTGGCAGCCCTCGGCGTTCTCGCCCAAGACCGGCCTGCTCTATATCCCGCACAACAACCTGTGCATGGACGAAGAAGGCGTCGAGGTGAATTACATCGCCGGCACACCCTATGTCGGCATGAATGTGCGCATGATCCCCGGGCCGGGCGGCAATCGCGGTGCATTCACCGCCTGGGATGTCGCTGCCGCCAAGCCGGCATGGAGCCTGAAGGAGGATTTTCCGGTGTGGAGCGGCGCCGTCGCCACCGCCGGCAATGTCGTGTTCTACGGCACCATGGAAGGCTGGTTCAAGGCGGTCAGCGCCAGGACCGGCGAACTGCTTTGGCAGTTCAAGACGTCGTCCGGCATCATTGGCCAGCCGATCACCTATCGCGGCCCGGACGGGCACCAATATGTCGCGATCCTTTCGGGCGTCGGCGGCTGGGCCGGCGCGATCGTGTCCGGCGATCTCGACCCGCGCGACGCCACCGCTGCGCTCGGCTTTGTCAACGTCATGAAGGATCTGAAGGATGTAACCACGCCGGGAGGTACGCTGTATGTGTTCCGGCTGCCTTGAGAGGATCGACCGCGTTGCGCGCCCACGGCGAAAGCGTTCCCGGCACCTTGCCGCCGCGATCGGCGCACTGGCGCTCTCGCTTGTCGCCACCCTTGCCGATGCGCGCGAGCTGAGGGTCTGCGCCGATCCCAACAACATGCCATTCTCCAATGCCGCCAGAGAGGGCTTTGAAAACAAGATTGCCGAACTCGTCGCCAGCGAGCTTGGTGCGACGGTTTCCTACACCTGGTGGGCACAGCGCCGTGGCTTCGTCCGCAACACACTGAAAGCCGGCCTGTGCGATCTGGTGCCCGGCACGCCCGCCAATCTCGAGATGCTGCGCACCACCGCGCCCTACTACCGGTCTTCCTACGTGTTCGTGACACGCGAGGATGCGCCGGAAATTACGTCCTTCAACGATCCTCGCCTGCGCGATCTGCATGTCGGCGTCCAGCTGATCGGCGACGACGGCGCCAACTCGCCGCCCGTCCAGGCGCTGGGGCGCCGCGGCATTGTCGGCCATCTCATCGGTTTCCCGGTCTATGGCGACTATTCAGCGCCGAACCCGCCGGCGCGCATCATCGAGGCGGTCGCCAATGGCGACATCGATATGGCCGTCGTCTGGGGACCGTTGGCCGGCTACTTCGCCGCCAGGCAAAAAGTGCCGTTGCGGATTACGCCGGTTGCGCCGCGCATCGACGGCCCGCTGCTGCCGATGATCTACGACATCTCGATGGGCGTGCGCCGCCAGGACGATGCGCTGCGCAGCGAAGTAGACGCCGCTCTCGCCAAGCACCGCGCCGAAATCGGTGCAATCCTGGCGGAATATGGCGTGCCCCGCTTGGACATCACCGGGACAGCAGCGCGATGAACCGCGGCCTTCCATGCTTGCTGTCGGCAATGCTCGTCCTTGTCGCTTGCCAGCGCGAGGAACGCGATACGCGTCCACAGTCGGCGCTTGGCTCGGGTGACCAACCGGCAGCCGTCACAGCCCTTGAACCGGGCGGCCAGCGGCCGGCCGCGTCCGACGACAAGGCCGGCGTGTTCGAGGCCAATGCCTTCCACCTCAGCGAGGGCAAGCGCCTGTTCAACTGGTTTAACTGTTCCGGCTGCCACGCCAATGGCGGTGGCGGCATGGGCCCGGCCCTCATGGACCAGAAGTGGCTCTATGGCAGCTCGATCGAAAGCATCCACGCCACGATCAGGGACGGCCGGCCAAACGGCATGCCGAGCTTTCGCAACAAGATCCCGGATGACCAGATCTGGGAGCTTGCCGCCTTCGTCCGCGCGCTGAGCGGCAACGCACCGAAGTCCGCTGCGCCGGGCCGCGACGACGACATGATGCCCCATCCATCCGAAAATCGCCTGCCGCATGCCGCGACGCTGGGAAAGTCGCCGTGAACCGCCTTGTCTGCAAGGTGTGCTGCTGCACAACCTGCACGCTGCTCCTTGCAGGGTGCAGCGGCTGGCAATCCGCGCTCGACCCAAAAGGCCCGGCCGCGGGCGAGCTCGCATGGCTGATCTGGTTCTTCACCGCGCTTTGCACGGTGGTCTGGCTTCTGGTGATGGCCGTGCTGATCATGCCATTGGCCCGGCGCCCGGCTCCGCTCGGCGATCCGCTTGTCCTTGATCCCGCCGCCGAGCGCCGCAAGATGCGAATTGTCGTCGCCGCACTCGCCGCTACTGCCCTGATCCTGGTCGGCCTGACGCTGCTGAGCTACTTCGCCAACCGGACGCTCGCCGCCATCGGCTCGGATGCGGCGCTGACGATCCGGGTGACCGGGCATCAATGGTGGTGGGAGGTGCGCTACGAAAACGATCAGCCGAACCGCATCCTGACGACAGCCAATGAAATCCACATCCCGGCGGGCGAGCCGGTGCGGCTTGTAGTGACTTCGACCGACGTCATCCATTCCTTCTGGGTGCCGAACCTCTCGGGCAAGCTGGACCTCATTCCAGGCCACGAGAACATTCTCGATCTGAAGGCGGACAAGCCCGGCGTCTATCGTGGCCAGTGCGCCGAGTTCTGCGGTGCGCAGCACGCCAATATGAGCACCTTCATCGTCGCCGAACCCCGGCCTGTTTTCGACGCCTGGCTGAACGATCAGCTGCGGCCGGCCATCGCTCCTGCCTCGGCCGAGGCGAAAGCCGGCCATGACCTGTTCCTCAAACGGCCCTGCGTGATGTGCCACAAGATCGGCGGCACCATCGCCGGCGGCACGGTCGCCCCCAACCTCACCCATATCGCGAGCCGGCAAACGCTCGCCGCCGGGACGCTGACGATGAGCCGTGGCAATCTCGCAGCCTGGATAGCCGATCCGCAGGGGATCAAGCCAGGTGCCCACATGCCCGTGGTGGGACTGAACGGCGACGAGCTGAATGCGATCGTCGCCTATCTCGAGGGCCTGAAATGAGCAGCGCCAACCTGGCCCATGAGCGTCACCTCGCCCAGCAACGCGAGGCGGCACAAAAGGGTGACCTGGCTCCCGAGCGCGACGGTCCTCGCGATACCGGTCTCGACGACGCCAGCCTTGACCGCTGGCTGGCGCGGACATGGCAGACGACGCCGGGCATCATCGGTGCGCTGTCGAGCGTCGACCACAAGATCGTCGCGCGGCGCTATTTGATCACCGCTTTCGTGTTCCTGTGCCTCGGCGGCCTCAGCGCCGTTGCCATGCGCATCCAACTGTCGGGGCCGGAGCGGGGACTGATCGGGCCCGACCGCTACAACCAGCTGTTCACGATGCATGGCGTGACCATGATGTTCCTGTTTGCGGTGCCGATCGTGCAGGCGACCGGCATCTACCTCGTGCCGCTGATGGTCGGCACCCGCAACATCGCCTTTCCGCGCCTGAATGCGTTCAGCTTCTGGATCTATCTCTCGGGAGGCCTCTTCGCCTGGGTGTCGTTTGCACTCGACATGGCGCCCGACGTCGGCTGGTTCTCCTACGTGCCGCTATCGGGCCCCGAATTCGGGCCAGGCAAGCGCTCCGACGTGTGGGCGCAGATGATCACCTACACCGAAGTGTCGTCGTTGGCGGTCGCCGTCGCCACCATCGTTACCGTGCTGAAGCAACGCGCGCCGGGCATGTCGCTGGACAGGATTCCGCTCTACGTATGGGCGATGCTGGTCACCTCATTCGTGATCGTGTTCGCCATGCCGGCGGTCATGATCACGTCGACGTTCCTGATCCTCGACCGGCTGGTCGGCACCCATATTTTCAATCCCGCGGAGGGCGGCGACGTACTGCTCTTCCAGCACCTGTTCTGGTTCTTCGGCCACCCCGAAGTCTACATAATATTTCTCCCGGCAACCGGCATCGTGTCCTCGATCATCGCCGCTTTCGCCCGGCGTCCGGTATTCGGCTATCTGGGCATGGTTCTGTCCTTGATTGCGGTCGGATTCCTGTCGTTCGGACTGTGGGTTCATCACATGTTCGCAACCGGCCTGCCGAAGCTCGGCGCGAGCTTCTTCACCGCATCGAGCATGATGATCGCCATTCCGAACGGACTGCAGATCTTCTGCTGGCTGGCGACGTTGTGGGACGGAAGGCCGATAGTCAGGACGCCGCTGCTGTTCGTGTTCGGCTTCTTCTTCACGTTCGTCGCGGGCGGCCTGACCGGCGTGATGCTGGCGTCGGTGCCATTGGACCTGCAAGTGCACGACACCTACTTCGTGGTCGCGCACTTCCACTACGTTCTGATCGGCGGCTCGGTGTTCCCATTACTGGGCGCGACCTATTTCTGGTTCCCCAAGATAACCGGCCGGATGATGAGCGAACGTCTCGGACGCTGGCACTTCTGGCTCGCCTTCATCGGCTTCAATGCAGCGTTCTTCCCGATGCACATTGTCGGCCTGTGGGGCATGCCGCGCCGCGTCTACACCTACCCGGTGGAGCTCGGCTGGGGCAACATCAACCTGTTCATCACAGCCGGGGCGGTCATCCTGTTTGTGAGCTTCGTGCTGTTCACCGTAAATCTGGTGCACAGCGCCTTGAGAGGTGACCCGGCCGGCGACAATCCCTGGCATGCGGGCACGCTGGAATGGGCGACGGCGTCTCCGCCGCCGAGCTATAATTTCGCTCGGATTCCGGTGGTTACGCACTCCGAGCCGCTCTGGGCCGAACGCGATACGCTGCCCGTAGCGATCGGGCTTCGCGTCGACGTGCGCGAACTTGTTATTTCGACGGTGGCAGAGGCGCATCCCGATGTGCGCGAGACGTCGGTGACGCCATCGATCTGGCCATTGTTCGCCGCGCTCGCGATCGGCGCAACCTTTCTTTATTCGATCTTCAGCCCGTGGGCGGTGGTCTGGGGAGCCGGGCCGATCGCCATCACTCTGATCGGCTGGTTCTGGCCAAAAGGCGACCCGGAGGATGAGGAATGAAACAGCGCCTTGCCGCCGATCTTTCCAAACTCCCGACCTTCGGGCTCGGACCACGCAGCCCGACCTGGTGGGGCACTCTCGCCTTCATGGCACTGGAGGGCACTGGGTTCGCGCTCGCCGCAGGCGCCTATCTTTACCTTGCGTATCTGTCGCCCGAATGGCCGCCAGGCGTGCCGCCGCCCAACCATTGGCCAGGCACCATCGTCACGCTGTTGCTGCTCGCCAGCGTGGTGCCTAACCACATACTGAACCGCTATGCCGAAGCCTGTGCGATGGTGCCGGTTCGCATCGGCCTGGTGGTGATGTCGGTGCTCGGCATCGCACCGCTTGTCGTGCGCTGGTTCGAGTTTCCGGCCCTCAACATCTATTGGGATGCCAACGCCTACGGCTCGATGCTGTGGGTCCTGCTCGGCCTTCACACCACACACCTGATCACCGATGTCGGCGACACGCTGGTGCTGACGGTCCTGATGTTCACGCGCCATGGCTACAGCGGTCGACGTTTCGGCGATGTGGGCGACAACGTCTTCTACTGGGATTTCGTGGTCGCGACCTGGATCCCGATCTATCTGTTGATCTACTGGACACCGAGGCTTGGTTGAAATGCGCGCGGTTCGGTATGGAACTTCATGGGGTGGGCTGTTGTCGGGGCCATTGGCCTGGGCGGTGTCGACGCAACTGAATTACGCGGTTGTCGAGTGGCAGTGCGCCCACGGTATTCCTGTCATACCAGTCATTGCACTGGTGCTGGCAGTGCTGGCCCTGCTTGGCGGCGCGCTGTCGTGGCGGGCGCGACAGCAAGGCGGCGCCGCCTTCAAACCGGAGCGTACGCGCGGCACCGAAGATTTCGTCGCCAATGTCAGCATTCTCAGCGCGGTGCTGTTTGCGCTGGTAATCGTCATGCAGGGCGCTGCCTCGCTCATTCTTGACGGCTGCATACGATGAGCTTCGAGGCACTCTTCTCGACCTCGATCTGCTACGGTGCCGGCGCCCCGCAGGCCGGTTGGACGCTGGCGCTGCCAATCACGCTGCCGTTGGCAGCGATCGCACTGCTTTACACGGCCGGAGCCGCTCGGTTGTGGCGGCGGAGTGCTCGCAGCCGCCCGTTGCGGCTGTGGCAAGCCCTGCTGTTCGCGGCCGGCTGGGTCATCCTGGCAGCAGCGCTGGTCAGTCCGCTCCATGCATTGGGTGAGCGCGTTTTCACCGCCCATATGATCGAACATGAGCTGCTGATGGCGGTGGCGGCGCCCTTGCTGGTCGCCTCCTGTCCGGCCGCGGCGATGATGTGGGCATTGCCGATCAAGCTGCGGCAGGCGCTGGGCACAGCCGGGCACGCCAAGATGCTGCGAGCGATTTGGGCCGCCATCAGCCGCCCTGCAGCCGCCACCGTCCTGCACGGCGTCGCGATATGGGCGTGGCACGTTCCGGCCCTGTTCGAGGCAGCGCTTGCACAGGGTGCCCTGCACTATGCGCAACATGCCAGCTTCCTCGGTAGCGGCCTGCTGTTCTGGTGGGTGCTGCTGCCGCGCCCCGGCCGCGAACAAGCCTATGGCAGCGCGGTCATGCACCTTTTCTTCACCTCGCTGCACACTGGTCTGCTCGGAGTGCTGCTGCTGGTCTCGCCAAGGCTGTGGTACCCGGAAAACGCCGCCGGCGCAGAATTGTGGAGCCTTAGTCCGCTCGAGGACCAGCAACTCGCCGGTCTGGTGATGTGGGTTCCGGCCGGCCTGATCTATGGCGGCGCGGCGTTGCTGTTGGCCGGCCTGTGGATCCGCTCCAGCGGCCGAAAGGATCGGGAGGCGTCGCATGCGCTCCACCCTGTCTAAGATGGTCATTGGTGCCGGGACGGTGATTGCCGTGTTGGCCACAGCCTGGGTGGCCTTGACATTATGGCAGAAGCATCCCGACCGGGTCGAGCATGAGGCCGACAATGCCACCAGCGGCGTTGGCGTGCGCAGCACACCGCGCTTCATGCTGTCTGGACCGGTAATCGGCGCCGGGGCAATCGTTGTGATCGTTGCAGCTTTGGCTGGGGTCACGTTGTACTCGGAGCAAAGCCGCCGAGTCGAGGACAAGGCCAACAGGGCGACCGGCGGTGTCGCCGCCCGCGCCATACCGATCATGACGGCCAATGGCTGCACCGGTTGCCATACAATAACCGGCGTCCCTGGTGCGCAAGGATTGGTCGGTCCACGCCTCGACGCCAGCCTGGCAGCTAAGGTCTATGTCGGCGGCGTATTGTCCAACAAGCCGGAAAACATGATCCGCTGGCTACGCGCCGCAAGGGAGGTCAATCCGCATACGGCGATGCCTTCGACCAGAATTTCCGAGCAGGAGGCGCGGGATATCGCGGCCTATCTCTATTCGCTGAAATGAAAGTCATTGCTCGCCGCGTCGGGACGGGAGGCGGTGCCGGACCGGAATAGCTAAACCGCGGCAGCTGCCGCCGCTTGTCTTCACCAGTCGATCGCAGGCCGCGCGATCATCAGCCAGAAAATCCCGAGCACCGCAGCGAAGGCGGGAAAGCCGAAGGCGAACCACAGCCAGAAGAGCCGATGATAGCGCGGCGGCAACGGCGCGCCTGCAGCAGCGGCTAGCGAGGCCAGCTTGCGCATCTCCATTTGCATCCAGACGACCGGAAGCCAGAACATTCCTGTGAAGATGTAGAGCGCAATCGAAAGCACGATCCAGCCCTCGGACAGCGAGTAGCCTGCCTGCCAGGCGAGCGCGGCTCCGGTCAGCGGCTGCGCCACGACGGCTGTTGCGGTGAACAGAAAGTCGGCGACGACAACGATGCGCGCCACCGCCGCAACCGTCGCCGCGTTGCCGCTCCTGTGGGCGAGCAGCATGAAGAAGGCGATGCCGGCGCCGGTGCCAAGCAGCACGGATGCGCCGATGACATGCAGAAATTTCAGCAGGAAATAGAGCATCAACGCTCCTCCAGCACTGCCAACGCCACAAAATGCAGCACCAGGATCGGCAACACTTTGAGGAACGGTCCAAGCGGTTCGTTCCACAGCTCCGGGCGCAGGAAGCTTCCCACCACTAGATAGAAGAGCGACAGCGCGATCCCGCCATAGAGGCCCTTTCGCGTCGTCGACCGCCAGGCTATGAGTGCCCCGACGGCGATGTCGGCAAGAGCGCCGGCGATCACGGTCGGCGCCGACAAAATGCCAGCCCCCGTGCTTTGCATCAGGCCGATGCCGCTGTCATAGCCGGTGGTCAGCGACACAATTCCCGTCACTATCCAGAAGAAGGGCAGGACGACGAATATCGCCGGCTTGATGAAATACAGCCGGGCAAACCATTTTTCCTGCACCGTCGCCGGATTGAGCGCGAGGAATCCCGCCAGGGTCTGCGGCCGTATGCCGGTCGAGGCGGTCCAGTCCGAGGGATCTCCGACCGCCCCTCGTGCGATCTCCCTGGCCGCGTTGGTGCGCATCGGAGGCCGCCAGCCGAACATCGCGGCAAGATCACCGAGGCGGTAGAGAAGCTTTGCAAGTATCCCGGGCAAGACAAACCTGGTTGCCGGAGCCCAGCCGAGCCATCGGCGATAGGTGCCGACGACCTCGTCCATGCTCAGCGGTTCGGGACCGACAAGTTCCAGCACAATGCGAGACGGACTGGCCGGATCGAGAAAGAAGACGACGGTAGAGACCACGTCGTCGAGTTGCACCACCTGCAGCCGGCCGGTGTCGGGCATGGACGGCAGCATCGGCAGCGAGGCGAGACCCCGAAACAATGCGCTGGCTCCAAACACCGGCCGGCCTAGCACCACGGACGGGCGAAGGATCGCCCAGTCCAGATCAAGCGCCATAAGCGCTTCATCGCCGGCTAATTTCGTCGCCGAGAACGACGAAGGCTGCGCCCGATCGACGCCTATCGCCGAGAAGTGGATCACCCGGGCAACCCCTGCCCGCGCACAGGCAAGGAAGAGCGCAGCCGCCGCATCGCGATGGACTTCGCGCGTCTTTTCGCGGGGGCTGTCCTGCAGAACGCCCGCACAATTGACGACGGCGTCGACGCCCGTCAGATGCGGCAGCCAGTCTTCGGGCTGCAGCGCCACCGTCATGTCCAGCACCAGCAACTGATAATTGCCGGCCCGGTTTGCGCCGGGGTTGCGGACCAATCCGATCACCTCATGCCCTTCGGAAAGAAGGCGTGCGACGACCGAGGCACCGATCAGGCCGGTGGCGCCGGTAACCAGAACTTTCACTGGACCGCATTCTCCGACGGCGGGAAAGTATCGTTCATTCCAGCGTATCGCCCTCGATACTCCCCTTCATACCTGAAAGTTCTTCCTTCGTGCATAACAGTCGCGGCCGCGACGGGTCGGAGATGTCGAGCTTGTCCCAGGGAATGCGGTACATGCTGTCGCGACTGCGCAGTCGAAAGATATCGAGAACCGCTATGCCGATGGCCGAAGCGGAAAGACGCTCGAATGCGGCGTAAATGCCGACATGGTACTCGGTGATCACGAGGTCGTCGCCCTCCGGTTCGGCGCGTATCTCCTCGATATGGCCGATGCTTTTGCCGCGCTGCGAAAGCACATTTCTGCCAGCCAATTGCTCAAGGTTGACAGTGGCCATCATCCGGCCCCCGGGATACGCCCAATGACATGGTCGCGCAGCCAGTCCTGCCAGTCGAGAATCGCGGTTTCGCGGACGTCGATGTCGAACTCGATGTCGACGCCGATGTCGCGCACCTTGTTCCAGGCGATGCGGTGCGGCTCGGCATGGCGCTTGCCGCCAAGCCTCGCGGCAAGCCGCGCCATCCAGCGCCCGGGCCGCTCGCCAAGCCTCCGCGCCAGCGTGATCGAGCCGAGCTCGACGGCAACGATTTTGGGCGGCTTGCCTGGCCTGAGCTCAACCACCAGCCCGTCCACCTTGCCGATTTTGACCTGCTCGCGGTCGACAACTTGCTTGTCCAGAATGTCGCGCAGCAAATCCATCACGTGCCTCCGAATATCTGCAACGGAATGGTCACGACTGCGAGCACGAAACCGAGTGCGATAATGAAGATGACCGCGGCGTTCGAGATCATGCCATTGCGGTGCTCGCCGACATAACGCTCGTCGTTCAGCAAGAAGAGGAACGGAACCACGGAGAGAGGCAGGCTGGCGGCCGTCAGTGCCATGGAAAAGATCGTGAGCCTCAGTGGATCGAGACCCAGCGCGATCGGAATGGCGGCGAGGAGCAACGAGACCGTGTAGACGGTGCTGAAGCCCGGATCGTCGCGCGGTTTCTGGTCCTCGCCCCAGGTCCAGCCAAAACCTTGCGCCACGAGGTAAGCTTGCTGTAGCCCGACTTCCAGCGCAGCACCGAAGCAGGCTATGCCAAGTGAAGCGACGAACAGGACGAACCCCCAGAAGCCGAAGATCGGGATCAGCATCAGCGGCAGTTGGTGGTAATCGTCGACCTGGTCTATGCCGTGTGCCGCAAGCACGAGCGCCGCCACGATCAACACACCGATCGCGATCGTGCCGCCAAAACTCATGCCCAAGCCGGCAATGGCCCGATTGGTCCCGAGATAACTCTTGTCCCACTGGTCCTCGATCGCTCCCGACGAATAGAACATGAACAGGTAAGGCGATATCGACGCGCCAAGAATGCTGACCGCCATGAACCAGTATTTGGCGGCGTCGTGGTCCGGCAGAGTGGGCACGGCGCCGGCCGCGACCTGCCCCCAATCGGGTCCCAGCATGACGGCGCCAACCACGAAGCATAGCGTGACGAGGCCGAGGATCGAGACGCCTTTTTCGATGAAGCCGAACGTGCCTTTCCAGAGGAACAGCCATGCCAGAAAAGCGACCGGCAGCGCCCACCATTGAAAGCCGATGCCGGTCGCGAGCTCGAGCGCAATGGCAGCGCCGCCGATCTCGGCGGACATCACCAGGAAGTTGACCAGCAAAGTCGCAAGCAAGGGCCACAGAAAGACGTTGAAGCCAAACCGTTCCCGGATCCCGTCGGCGATGGTGTGATGACTTACGGCGGCGAACCGGCCGGCCATCTCGACCAGAAAGATGATGCAGATCGTGCCCAGAACGACGGCCCAGATCAGCTGGAACCTGAACGCCGCGCCCGCCTGAGCGGCGGTTGCCATCGATCCGACCTCGAGAAAGCCACCAACGCTGGTGACGATACCCAACGATATTTCGAGCAGCTTCTTCATGGTTTCGGCGCGAAATATTTGGACTGGGACGCGTTCAGGGCCGCAGTGGCAGCCCGGAGATCCTGCTGCGCCTGTTCCACTCCCGGGCGGTTGCCGTCCTGCACTGCCGTCGCGGCGCGTGTCACCGCCGTCGAAAGCTGTCCGACTGCCGCCGTCAGACCGGCTTGCTCGCTGGCTTCAGGCGACTTGGCGGACTGGATTTGCGCACCGGCATCGGCGAGCGTCTTGCCTACCGATTGCAAGGTGCGCGACGTGTATTTCGAGGGGGCCGCCCCTGAAGCCCAGGCATCCAGCACCAGCGATGCGGTCTGTGCGGCGGAAGCCGCGGTTTTCGACTGCTGCTCGATCTGGTCGGAAGGCGAGCATGCCGTCAGCACAAACATCGTCAGCAGCAAGCACAGGCGGTCTGGTCGAAGACCGACAGCTGCAATGGCATCTACAATACGTGCTTGTAGCGTGGCTGCCACACGATTGCTCTCCCCGCACCAAGCGACTTCCGCGTGCAATTTGATCTAGAGCGCTCGGTGATCACGTCAACTAACCGCGATGACTGCCCTGGCCGCCCGGAACAAACCACCGATCGCCGGATTAGGGGGATGAGGAGGCAAAGGTCATGGACAGGGAAGAGCGTATCAGGCAGCGAGCCCATGAGATCTGGGAGCGCGAAGGCCGTCCGCAAGGACGCGAGCGCGAGCATTGGGATCAGGCCGTGCAGGAGATCGAAGCTGAGGGTTCCGAGGCCGAACGCGGTCCGGTCGTGCCCGATCCAACGGTCGGGGCCGGCTCCGATCCCGAGGCGCGCGGCAGCAAGCGGCGGGGGAAATGAGGCCCAATGCCTCGTCTCGTTGCCTGGATCGTGGTCGTACTGGTCGTGCTCTTCGCCGCATGGCTGATGCTTGGGCGCGACAGAACCAGTGGCGGTCCTCAGCCCGCGCCTCATGCAATAGACCAGAATGGATAGGAGCTGACATGACGGCTAGGGAAAGCCATCCCGAACAAGACCCTGCGGAAGGATCGCGATCGACAGTGGAAAAGCAACTCCGCAAGGAGCAAGGCGGCGAGGGGCAAAAACGCGAAGCCAAGCCGGCTTCCGACAAATCCCGCAGCAAGACCAAAACGCCTTCGGAACCGCCGAAGAAAGGCTCAGGCCTGGACTGAGCCGGCTGGTTTCACGTTTTCACGTCGTCTCCTCCTCGCTCTGTCGCGCGACCGGTTGTCATTCGGGCAGACCGCCGGCAGCCGCTTCTGTCCTCTTTCCCGTCGAGCCTGGTGCCTCGAAATAATGGGGATAGCGCTCCTGGACGATTTCGAGCACGTCGAAGATGCGGCGAAGATGCGTTCGCATCGCCTCTTCCGCCGCAAGCGCGTCGGCCTGCTCGAGCGCATCGACAATCCGCCGATGTTGGCCGAGGACCACGGACATGCTGTCGAGGCGCGGGAAGGACAGGAAGCGGAAGCGGTCCATGTGCAGCTTCGCCGCACTGATGTCGGCCCAGATTCCGGGGAAGCCGGCATGGCTGGCGATGTGCTGATGGAACAGCTCGTCCGACTTGAAGAAGCGCCTGTCGTCCGCGATAGAGGCGAACGTCTCCTGGACCGCCAGTTCGCCTTTGAGCATGGCGAGCAGTTCGGCGCGGCGCGGGCTCTCGACCGCACGCTTGATCAGGCCGACTTCAAGCGATTCGCGCAGAAATTGCGATCTCTCGAGATCGGCGATCCGGAGCGGCGCTACCATGCTGCCGCGCTGCGGATAGATGTCGATCAGGCCAAGACCGGCGAGCCGGGCGAGCGCCTCCCTGACCGGCGTGCGGCTCACGCCGAGGGCTTCCGACATCGCCTTTTCGGATATCAATTCGTGCGGCTTCAGCCGGAAGGTCAGGATCTGGTCGAGCAAAACCTCGAAGGTTCTCGCCGCGACCGATACGCCGGGGCCAGATTCGAGCAGCCGTCCCTCGGTGATGGTCCGCATTCCCAAAAGCCCCGCCATCGGCAATCCCCTTAAAGACTCTCGCCAGCACTGTGGCCGTCATGACGAAGTTGGGCGAGCCATGGCGATGCGCTGGCGCTGGCCGTCCAGGCTGACATGAGACACAACGGCGTTATTCCTTGCGCGGAGAACCGCCGATGCGCGCCAGCAGGCCGCCATCGACGCGCACGACCTCGCCGGTGACGAAGGAGGCATCGTCGGACAGCAGGAAGGCAACGACGGCGGCAATCTCTTGCGGCCGGGCCGTGCGGCCGAGCGGATGCATATTGTCGAGGATGCGCAGGATCTCCTCGGGGTTGTCGTTGAGCTTGACCGCATCCCGCAGCATCGGCGTGTCGACCGCGCCCGGAGCGACGGCATTGACGCGCACGCCGAGCGGCGCATAGTCGACGGCCATCGACTTTACGAGGCCGATCAGGCCGTGCTTGGCCGTGGTATAGGCCAGAACGCCTTCCTGGCTGGCCAGGCCCTGCACCGAACTCATATGGACGATGGCGCCGCGGCTTTGGCGCAGCAGCGGCATCGCCGCGCGCGACAGCAGATAGGCAGCCTTGAGGTTAACGTTCATCACCTCGTCCCAAAGCGCCTCGTCGGTGGTTTCCACCGTTCCGTAACGCTGGATGCCGGCATTGTGGGAAAGCATGTCGAGCCCGCCGAACGCGGATCGGGCAAGCTCGACGGCGCGGCCGCAGGTCTCAGCATCGGCGGTCGAGCCAAGTATGGTGCGCACGGTCACGCCGCGCGTCGAAAGCTGCGCCGCGACCTCATCCAGCTGATCGCCCGCCCGGTCGAACAGGACCAGGTCTACGCCTTGCTCGGCCAGCCTTTCGGCGACGGCACGGCCGATACCCATGGCCGCCCCGGTGACCAGCGCGCGTTTTTTGAATTCAGCCATTTATCCTCCACGAGCGGTTGTACAGCGATTACCATGGTAGTCGATCAGCGCTACTTGACGTGCCCTTTTCCGTCGAGCCGGCAAGCGGGTTCGGCGTCATGTCGGCGATCCTTGCATGAAGGCCAGCGTTTCCGCGCGCGTCGGTGCGCCGAGACGTCCGCCAAAGCGCAGGCATTTCAGGGCGGCGGCAGCGCTGGCCACTGCTATGGCCCACTCTTCATTCCAGCCTTCGGCCAAACCCAGAGCGAAGGTGCCGTGAAACACGTCGCCCGCCGCCAGGGTGTCGACGGCTTCGACCCGTGGCGACGGCAGATGACGGACATCATTGCTGCCCGGGTGCTGGAACGCGGTGCCGTTCGCCCCATCGGTGACCGCGACGAAGGCGCCGGTCCGTTCGCCGAGAATGGCGACGGCGGAACCAGCGGAAGCCTCTGGACCGCACAGAATACGCGCCGCCGGCAGCGAAGCAACGACATGCGAGGCGAGCGGCAGTAGCCGGTCGAGCACCGGTCGCGACGCGACATCGGCGTCAAGGATCGCCGGAATGCCGCATTCGCGGGCTTTCGCCAGCGCCAGCGCGGCGGCTCCCGGCCAGCGTACGTCGACCAGGACGGCGTCGAAGCGGGAAAAATCCGCGGGCGGAAGACGGTCCGGATCGGCTTGTGTGATGGCATCATAGAAGGGCACGATCATGCGCTCGCCGACGGCGTCGACCAGGATCGTGGCAATGGCGGAGCGGCCACCTTCGACCCTGCGCACCAGCGAACAGTCGACCCGCTCCGCCTCCATCTGGGCGATGACGTCGCGGCCGACGGCATCGTTGCCGACGCTTGCCCATAGCCAGACCTGCCCGCCCTGGCGGCTGGCCGACGCGGCGGCACTTGCCGCCATGCCGGCCGCGATCTGCACGGCCTCGCTCGGCAGGAACTTGCCGGCGCCGGAGGGCAGGACGTCGAGGCGCAAGATCGTGTCGTAGGTGAGCGCGCCGACACAGAGCAGGCGGGGCGCCGTCATTGAAGTCGGTAGCCGCGCTGATGAGCAATCGCCGTCATTACGCCTCTCAGTTCGGCAAGGCCGCGAAGACGACCGATCACGGGGTAGCCGGGATGGGTGTGCCGCGTGGCGTCATCGATCAGCTCGTGGCCATGATCCGGACGAAACGGCAGCAGCGCCGCCGGCTCTCCGGCATCGCGGCGGCGTTGCTGCTCGTCGAGCAGGATCGAGACCACCGAAACCATGTCGACATCGCCGTTCAAATGCTCGGATTCCATGAAGGAGCCGTCCGGATCCTTGCTGACATTGCGCAGGTGCACGAACTTGATCTTATGCGCAAAACGCCTGGCGATGGCAGGCACGTCATTGGCCGGATTGGCGCCCAGCGACCCCGTGCACAAGGTAAGTCCACTGTTGGCCGAGGGCACGGCGTCCAGGATAAAGGCGATGTCTTCGGCATTCTTGACGATCCGGCACAGTCCGACGAGATCGCGCGGCGGGTCGTCCGGATGGATCGCCAACGTGACGCCCGCCTCTTCGGCCGCCGGCAGCACGTTTTCGAGAAAACGGACGAGATTCTCGCGCAACCGGTCGTGCGACAGGCTCGACTGCTCGGCCACCACTTCGCGCAATTCCGCTATGTCGTAGCGCTTGAAGGCACCCGGCAGGCCGGCCATGATATTGGCGAGCAGACGTTCTTTCGCCGCATCCGGCGTCGTCTCGAACCACTCGCTCGCCCGCTGGAGAACATCGGACGCATAGTCGCGCTCCGACCCTTTGCGCTGCAGCATGTAGCAGTCGAACGCGGCAAGCTCATGCATGTTCAGGCGCAGCGCCCGTCCGCCGCCCGGCAGCGGCACAGCCAAGTCGGTGCGGGTCCAATCAAGGATCAGCATGAAATTATAGCAGACCGTGCGCACACCGCAGGCGCCGAGATTGCGCAAGGTCTGCCTGAAATTGTCGTAGAGCCGGTCGAGATCGCCGCGGCCGAGCTTGATGTCCTCGTGCACGGGCACGCTCTCGACGACGCTCCATTTGAGGCCCATCACCGGATCCGCTTCGATCTGCGCCCGGCGCTGCCTGATGGCGTCGACCGGCCAGACTTCGCCGTATGGAATGTCGTGCAATGCCGTCACGATGCCGGTTGCGCCGGCCTGCCTTGCGTGGGCAAGCGTTGCCGCGTCGCTCGGCCCAAACCATCGCCACGTCTGCTCCATTCGACCTCCAGCTGCGGAATTCCCGATGACGGCCGCCGGTGTATTGGATACTACCATGGCAGTCAATTGCCTGTAGTTCGGGACCCTGTGAGTTAGCCGTCGGACGGCTTTGCTCCTTGAAAAAAGACGACGACGATACGTGGCGTTCAGATAGAAGGGCTACGCAAGGTCCGGGTTTCGGCTGGCCCAAATCGCGCCGCGCTCGAAAATCATGCGCATTTGCGGCACGGCGAACTCGTCGGCGGTGTGGCCGAGCGCGCTGTAGAAGACGCGGCCCTTGCCGTATCGGCGCTTCCAGACGACCGGCATGACGACGCCGGCGATGAAGTCGAGATGCTCGCCGGTGAAAGTCGTCGTCGCCAGCACCTCGTTGGTCGGATCGACATGCATGTAATACTGCTCTGAGCGGTAGGCGAAGCCGTCGATGCCTAGCACGACCGGATCATCGGACCTGATGACATCGACCCTGTAGTCGATGATGTTGCCGGGATGGGCGACCCACTGGCCGCCGGTCATGAACTGGTATTCCGGCTCATTGCGGAAGCTGTCGCACATGGTGCCGTGAAAGCCCGCAAAGCCGGTGCCGGCCTTGACGGCGCTGGTCAGGTTTTGCAGCTCCGGCTTTTCGATCGTCGACATGGTGATCACCGGGACAATGAGATCGAGCTTGGATATTTGCGGATCGGCGAGTGCCGAAGTCCCCTGTTCCAGCCGCACGTCGAAGCCGTTGCCGGTCAGCATCTCCTTGACGATTTCGGCGCTTCGAGCCGGGGTGTGACCTTCCCAGCCGCCCCAGAAAATCAGTGCCGTCTTGCTCATTGCATTATTCCCTATTCCAGAATTCCGAAAGGCAGGTCGGCGTGCATCGGCGCCGGACGGGCGCAGCCATATCTCAGGTCGATACGCCGCCCTCTCTCTGCTGAAGAGATGATCGATTCCATGATTTCCAGGACATGGAGGGAAAGATCGAGGCTGGCGCGGTGTTGCCTGCCGGAGACGATCGCCTGCGCCATGTCGGCGAGGCCGAGGCCCCGGTAATTGCCGTTGCCATAGGAATGGATCTGATCGGCCATCGTCCAGTCGCCCTTGCGTTGGCTGGTGCTGATGTCGCCCTGGAACTGGTTGGGATCGGAGACGATCATCGAGCCGGTGGTGCCGTAGAGCTCAATGTGATTGTGATCGTGCTTCCAGACGTCGAAGCTGGTGGTGATCGAGACCGCCGCGCCATTCTCGAATGTGAGCAGGCCGGAAATATGGGTCGGCACCTCGACCTGGATCGTTTCGCCCTGGCGCGGTCCAGAACCGATGGTACGGGTGGCATAGGATGACTTCGCCTGCCCGGTCACCGATTTTACCGGCCCCAGGAGATTGACCAGGCAGGTCAAATAGTAAGGTCCCATGTCGAGCATCGGCCCGCCGCCGGGCTGGTAGTAGAAATCCGGATTCGGATGCCAGAGCTCGTGGCCGGGCACCTGCATGAAAGCAGAGCCGGCGACAATGGTTCCAACGGTATCCTCATCGACCAGCCGCCGCGCCGTCTGGTGGGAGCCGCCAAGAAAAGTGTCGGGTGCGCAGCCGACACGCACGCCCTTTTCGCGCGCGGCCGCGACGAGCCGCTCCGCGTCGCTGAGCGTCGTTGCCAGCGGCTTCTCCGAATAGACGTGCTTGCCTTTGCCGACAGCCTGCAAGCCGACCGGCACGTGATGCTGCGGCGTCGTCAGGTTGAGCACGATCTCGACCCGGGGATCGGCCAACAGCGTGTCGACCGGCATGGCAGCCAGGCCGTAGGCCGCTGCCTTGGCCTCGGCCGCCGTCCGGTTGATATCGGCGACGCCGACAATGTCGAGCACCGGAAATTGCGGTGACGCCTTCAGATAGGCATCTGAAATGTTGCCGCAGCCAATGATGCCGACACCGATCCTCCGCATGGGCTTCTCCTCAAAAAGCGGCATTGATGGAACAGCAGAACTCGTTTGTCACCCCCCTCGACCAGACGATGTTATCCGGTGCCAGGATATACCTCGAGAGCCTCGTCGAGTGTCAGGGACGTCCGGCCCTGTTGCGCCTAGTCCGCTTCGCTTCGTAGAGTCTGGCGTCGAGCCGTTCGCACAGGCTTCAGAGCCGTCGCCCGATCACAATCGCGCGCCTATGCACGAGCGGCTTGCGTTCGGGGCCGAACGGCCGGTACTTCAGCAGCACTGCTCATGTGGCTTGCCCGGTGGGGTACAGGTCACCGGGTTTTGAGCACTGCACAGATTTTCACCGGTAGAAGGACGCCCATGATCCGCCCGCAAGGAACCATCGCTCCGATCCTGACGCCTTTCGAAAACGACGGCCGCATCGCCCGCGACCTCTGGACATCCCACGCCAAGTGGGTGCTGGATCAGGGAGCGCATTTCCTGTCGCCGTTCGGCACCACGGGCGAGGCCTTGTCCGTCTCGTTGCGCGAGCGCATGCAAGCGCTGGAGTGGCTGGTCGAGGCCGGCATTTCGCCAAGCCGGCTGATGCCCGGCACCGGTGTCACAGCACTTGCCGAGACCGTCGAACTGACCGCGCATGCGGTCGGTCTCGGCGGTGCCGGGGTGATGGTGCTGCCGTCATTCTTCTACACGGCTGTCGGTGACAACGGCCAGGCCCGCTACTACAGCGAGCTGATCGAACGGGTGGCGAACCCGGCTATGAGGATGATCCTCTACCACATCCCGCAGAATTCAGGCGTGCCGGTGAGCCCGGCGCTGACCGCCCGGTTGAGCAAAGCGTTTCCCGATGTCGTGGTGGCCTACAAGGACAGCGCCGGCGACTGGAACAACACCGCGGCGGTTATCGCGGCGGCGCCAAGGGTCGCGGTCTTCCCGAGTTCGGAAGCACAGCTGACCAAAGGCCTCGCGAACGGTGCTGCGGGGTGCATCTCGGCGACAGTCAATCTGAATGCCGCAGCGATCCGTTCCCTCTACGACGCGGCACTGGCGGGAGAGGATGTTGCCGAGGCGGACGCCGCCGTCAAAGCGTTTCGCAAAATCATCCAGGACGCCGGCCTCATCGCTGCAATGAAGGCGGTGCTGGCGGTACGGTCCGGCGACAGACGCTGGCTGAACCTGCGCGCGCCGCATGAGAATGCAACGCAAGCCAGCGGCGAAGCCTTGCTCGCCGCTCTCGGCCCGTCGGCCGACCATATCGGCCGGGATCCGACTATCGGGCCGCGTTCAGGGCTGCAGCGGCGCGTATCAGCGTCTTGAACGCGTCCTCATCTATTTCCTCGCCCTCGCGGATATCGATGGCGCGCCTGGTGTTGCCTTCGAGGCTGGAGTTGAACAGGCCGGAAGGGTCCTCCAGCGCGGCGCCCTTGGCGAAGGTCAACTTCACGACGTTCTTGTAGGTCTCACCGGTGCAGATTATTCCGGCGTGCGACCATACGGGAACGCCTCGCCACTTCCACTCCTCGACCACTTCGGGGTCGGCCTGCTTGATCAGAGCGCGGACATGGGAAAGCGTTTTGCCTCGCCAATCGCCTAGCTCGTTGATTCTGGCATCGA
Organism: Mesorhizobium sp. M0060; assembly: GCF_040323155.1. Lineage (NCBI taxonomy): Bacteria > Pseudomonadati > Pseudomonadota > Alphaproteobacteria > Hyphomicrobiales > Phyllobacteriaceae > Mesorhizobium > Mesorhizobium sp. M0060. Next base: position 3,513 of record NZ_JAMYUP010000019.1, on the reverse strand, counting down.
TCAGCTGAGAGGGAGAGTTGCCTGCATTTCCTTCCATCGAGCCACTTTTCATCATTATTGTCGCTTTCCCTAGGGTTGTTGCCGCTCGCCCGTCACTTGAATACCGCCAGTCGGCACCGGGTTTGCGGGGATGACTGGCATTCCCACTCACATTCGCTCGCCTGGCAATTGGCTGGCTTGCCTCACCCAAGCGGCGAGCTGAGCTTCGTCGAGCTGGTCGTCCTCGTGGATGTCGAGGTAGCGCACTTCCTTGTGCTTGGACTCGCCGGGAGGGACAGGACGCAGCGACGTGCCGCGGAAGAAAGCCAGCTTGATGTACTTTGTGAAGCAATGGAAGTTGAGGAACCAGCCTTGGCCCTCTACGCCATAGAAGGGCGAGTTCCATTTGACGGCCTTGCGGACGTTGGGCACGTTCCGCACGATGAGCGCGTCGAGGCGGCGCCCGACGTCGCGTTTCCAGCCCGGCATGGCCGCGATATAGGCCTGCACCGGAGCGTCGCCGTCGGCCTTCGCGATCTGAGGGTTGCCGCCTGCGAGGAGGGCCGGCTTGGCAGCGGCAGGCTTGGCGGCGGGCTTCTTTGCGACCGCCGATGGCTTTATGGACGTCTTGTTGGCCATGCGTTCACTCCAATGCGCCGGTGCCTCCTGCGCTGCGCCACTTGGGCGCGTAAGGCAGCACGAACATGTACAGACCGGTGAGCAGGAGCAAGCCGAGCGGGAACAGCGGCAAGAAGTACACCCAATTGGCGGGTTCCTTGCCTACTCCCAAGCTGATGAAGATGGCGGCGACGACCGCCGCAAAGATAATCGACAGCCAGCGATGGATCTGCCGAACCCATTTGTTCCAATTCATTGAGATCTCCTGTGAAGACGAGCCGAAGCGGATCGGGCGGCCCGTTTGGCGGCTCTCGCCGGGCAGCCACGCCACCGAACGTGTGCCCTACCAGCGCGCCAGCTGGGTGATTTGAATGAGATTGCCGCAGCTGTCGTTCAGCTGGGCAATCGTCGAGCCGGTTACCTCGGTCGGCGGCATGGTGAACTCGGCGCCACGCGCTTTGATGCGCTCGTCGTCGCCCTTGATGTCGTCGGTGAAGAACATGACCGCTGGCTGGCCCTGCTGGAAAATGGCTTGCTGGTAGGCCTTGGCTGCCGGGTTGTCGTTGAGCGCGAGTTGCAGCTCGGTCCCGTCCGGCTCGTCGGGCGATGCGACGGTCAGCCAGCGAAACGGTCCATTGCTGAAATCGGCCTTCTTGGTAAAGCCAAGCATTTCGGTGTAGAAGCCCAGCGCCTTCTCCTGGTCGTCCACGTACACTTTGGTCAACTTGATCTTCATTGGCTTGCCTCCATTGTCGCCTCATGACGTGCCGCTCTGGAACAGAGCCCTTGCTTGAATAGCGCCGGCGGACCTCAGTCGGTTCGCGCCAGAACCTCCTCCAAACTGTCAAAGAATCTCGGCCAGCCAACTTTGGCGCCCCGGAAGTAAGGCTGCTGATCCGGCCGGAAGCCCGACTGCTCCATGCGCAAGCGGGCTCCGGCGCTTGTAGGAGTGAGCGTCCAGGAGACGACACTCTTGAGATCCTTGGTATCCCACGTGTAAGTCAGCGTTCTGTTCGGCTCGACCGTCTGGACCTGACATTCGACAGAGCCCCAGTCTGCGTGAAGATTGAAACGGTGGTCCGCGACAGGCTTGAAGTCGTTTTTCATTAGCCACTCCTCGATCAGGTGTGGTTGCGTGAGCGCGCGCCAGATCTTCTCGGGCGGATAAGCGATTTCCCGTTCGACGACGACGGAGAGCGTTTCGGTCGACGTTTGGTTCACTGGTCCATCCTTTTGAGCAGGTCTTCGAGGTCATCGAACCGGCTCTGCCAGAACCCGGTCATCTGGCTTGTCCAGTCGATCAGGGGGGCAAGCGCAGCGAGCTGCGCGCTGTAATGGGTCTGCCGTCCTGCATGGCGGTCGCGCACCAGCCCCGCCTGCCTCAAAACCCCGAGATGCTTCGACACGGCCGGTTGCGAGATCCCGGCGCGAGCCGTCAGAGCCCCGACCGTCTGCTCTCCTTCGCGACACAGCCGCTCAAAAATAGCGCGCCGAGTCGGATCGGCAAGCGTTCTGAAGAGCACATCGTGAGCGTTTGGCATTGGGATCGATAACCCTTCGGCTATTGATCGATGCATAACCACCGGGATATGTGTGAGTCAAGCCAATTCGTCAGGGTAGCGTGGCCGATCTGGACAGGCCGGCGTCTGCCCAGACGTTTTCTCGGCTAAGCAAAGCCTGGTCGCGCCCTACCCGGATCACACCAACCAGTCCGCCCATCAAGGGTGAGAACAGCGGCTACGGCGAGGCCAATGCGAGGAGCCGATTCCAGCGAAACGAGCGAGAAAAGCATCGTCATGATGACAGCGCCCGTCGTCTGCCCAACAAGGCGGGCCGTGCCCTGCATGCCGCCAGCGGCGCCACTCCCCTCGCGTGGCGCCAAAATGAACATGTTCCGGTTATTGGCAGCCTGAAAGAACCCAAGACCCAGCCCGCTCAGCATGGTGAACGGCACGATTGGCAGAAGATTGCCTTGCAGCGGCCACATACATGCGAGCGCGAGCCCGGCGGCATACACTGCCTGCCGCACATATCCATGCCGTCGAACCAGCCTGACGATCGGAACTTGCTGCGTCGGGTGCGCCAAATAGATTGCAATCGAACACTATATGTAATAGATGTCGATCGCAATCTAATTGTGGAGGTCGACGATGCGCGTCAGTCGCATTCAGGCAGAGGAAAACCGGCAGACGGTGATCAATGTGGCGAGCCGCCTTTTTCGGGAGCACGGCTTTGACGGTGTCGGCCTTAAGGACCTGATGAAGGGTGCCGGCCTGACTCAGGGCGCGTTTTACAAGCAGTTCGCGTCAAAGGACGACTTGGCGGCGCAGGCGTCCGGGCGGGCGCTTGAGAGCGCCTCCCGGCGATGGTCAGCCGCGGTCGCAGCCAATCCGCAGGACCCGCTTGGCGCGGTGATCGCGTTCTACCTCAGCATGGAGCATCGCGCAGAAAGGATGGACGGCTGCCCGATCGTTGCGCTCGGCTCAGATGCTGCCCGGCAGGGCGTCGATGTGAAGGCGTCATTCGAAGCCGGGATCAAGGCGCATCTCGAAATCCTCGGCCGTTTGATCGGCGAGACGAACGGCGAGGAGCGCAAGGGTAAGGCCTTGGCCATTCTCGCGACGATGGTCGGTGTGCTGACGCTATCGCGCTCCGTCAACGACCCGGACCTCGCCCGGGCCTTTCTGGATGCGGCAAGCGAACAGGTTCACGCAGCCGTCGTCGCCTGAAAGGAAACGCAACGTCGCCGCGTGCAAGTGTCCGCACAGCCACGGCGTGGGCCGCTGGCGGCGCACCCAAATTGCTAGGAGAATAGATGCGACGGATTGTTGTTACAGGCATGGGCGCGGTCACCCCGCTTGCCGCCAATGTCGAAGCGTCCTGGTCGCGTCTGCTGGCCGGTCGTTCGGGGCTTCG